>DASXRT010000060.1:0-19794 GCA_036506455.1 Thermoanaerobaculia bacterium | reverse complement strand
AGCGCGGCCTTTCTCTTTTTGTATCATTGAGATGGCCATGCAATGGTCCCGCAATCGACGTGTGCAACGGATCCATCTCGCCACGCCTCTGATGGCGCGACTCGGGGTGACGCCGGTCGTCCTCGTCGACATCAGCGTGCTCGGCGCGCGCGTCGAGCACAACGTGCCGTTACCGTCGGGCGAGCGAGCGCGATTGAGTTTCACGTGGGAGGACGAAGAGATCTCCACCGATTGCCGGATTGTGCGTTCGAAACTGGAGCGCTTTTCGGTCGGCACCGACGGTCTGACGGTCTATCACTCCGGTCTCGAATTCGATCGCAACACGCCGGAGATCAAGGCGAAGATCAAGAGGTTGATCGGTCTGTTCATCAGTCGCGCGCTCGAGGAACAGAAGCTGAACGCGCGCGGGGAGATCCCGCACCATGACGTCGACCACATGCCGATCTTCCGGCATGGCGGCCAGCTCACCGCGAACACGAAGGATGTCGAAGCCGGCGCGACGCTGCTCCCGACATCGCGCATCGCCAAGGAGAGTGGCTACATCTGCTATCACCTCGAGAACAACACCTGGCGCAAGAAGCGGACGCAGGATCCCGGACAGCCGCCGGAAGGATTCACCATTTCGGCAGCGGAGGATCGCGCGCAGGCGGATCTTTTGTGCGAGGCTTACCAGAAATCGGACAGGGAAGGCCGCAAGATGATCCAGCTCTTCGCACAGCTCTCCATCATGGAGGGAGAGGGAATCACACCCGGCCGCTTCGAGCCGTGACGCGATTTCTCGTCGGCGTTCTAACTCGTCGCATCCGCAGCGTTGCCGACGAGGATCGCCGACTCGTGTCGTCTGGCCCGCGAAGCGATCGACGCATACAAGGCGAAGAACTGCGTCCTCTACCTCGAGAAGTCGCATGCCGCTTCCGATCTGCGGCCGACACATCCCACTCTCTTGTATAACGTCGCCTCCGCGTTGGCGCCGAACGGGCGAGGCGATGAAGCGCTCGATGTGCTGGAGCGCATTGCGGCGATGGGTTGGTCTACGACCCGGCGAAGGACGATGACTTCATCTCGCTTCGTGACATGGCGCGACAGCCGTGGCACTTCTGCTCTTTGGCGACCTCGTGATTGCGGAAGACAGCAGAGTGTTCGTCAGCGACAGCGTCTCGCCGTCGATCTATGTGATCCGCGACGGCGTGATGCAGCCTTTCATTCGCTCGGGGCCGTTCACGTCGCTGCAGGGGCTGACGCTTTCACCCGATTTTCTCTACGTCTCTATTCAGCCGCTGACTCCGAATGGCCTTGGTGTCGCTCGGGGTAGATTCCCTCGCCAGCAATTAGCCCGACTTCGATGACATCACCCTCGGCGTCATTGCCGGCAAGTCGTTCTACTTCAAGGCCGCAGCACAGTGGAACCTGTTCGGTGACGATGGAAAGATCCCGCGTGGGCACGCAGTAGAAAGATCTGGAATGACGGCAGTGCGGTAGGATGTTGTAAGCGCTGTAGTTGTAGGTGTATTATTTCGACAGCTTTCGAGCAGTTGATTTTCGAAAGCGGCCGATTCGGCCGCTTTTTTTGTTCTATGAGCAACTTGCCTGAGCGAGTGGAAAAAGAAATCGAGAAAATCGTGTCATCGGAGGGGCTGGAGCTCGTGCACGTTGAGTACAAAAGACAGGGTCGCGGATATCTGTTGCGAGTCGACATCGACAAGGAGGGCGGAGTGACGCTCGATGATTGTCAGCTCGTCTCGCAGCAGATCTCCACGTACCTCGATGTCGATGACGTCGTGCCCACTGAGTACGAGTTGCAGGTGTCCTCTCCGGGTCTCGATCGCAAGTTCTACAGGGAATCGGATTACCACAAATTCATCGGACGGCTCGTGCGCGTGAAAACAGCGAAAGCGATTCGCGGCCTGCACGTGATCGTCGGAACGCTCAAGCAGTTCGACGGAAAGAAGATCGTGGTCACCGATCCGGTCATGAAGAAGGATCCGGACTACGAGATTCCGATGGGTGACATCAAGGAAACACGCCTGGAAGTGGAGATCTGATGTTCGACGAGAACCTTTCAAAAAATGTGAAATCGCTCGCGTACGAGAAGTCGATCGACGTGGAGCGGGTGTTCAAGGCGCTGGAGGATGCCCTCTCCACCGCGGCACGCAAGTACTACAAGACCCGCGAGCCGCTGGAGACGATCCTCGACCGCAACAGCGGCGGTGTGAAGATCCAGGTGATCAAGGAGATCGTCGAAGACGAGAACCAGATCGAGGATCCGCAGGCGCAGTGGACGCTGGAGCAGGCCAAGAAGGTCGACCCGACCGCCGAGATCGGCGGCATTCTCAAACTCGACTACATCACCAAAGAAGTGGTTGACGTAGTCAAGGATCCCCACACGCAGATCCGCACCTGGGAAGCGCAGAAGATCGATCCCGAAGTCGAGCAGGGCGACGAAGTGAAGATCCCGCTCACCAAGCCGCCTGACGAGCTGGGACGCATCGCCGCCCAGTCGGCCAAGCAGGTCCTCTATCAGAAGGTCCGCGAGGCCGAGCGGGAGAAGGTCTACAACGAATTCAAGGACAAGCTCGGCGAGCTCGAGAACGGTTACGTGAAGCGTTTCGAGCGCGGCGACATGATCATCGACCTCAACGGCAAGACCGAAGGGATCATCCCGCGCTCGCAGCAGTCGAGAGCGGAGCGCTATTCGCAGGGCGATCGCATCAAAGCGGTCATCATCGACGTTCACACGCAGCCGAAGGGACCGCAGGTGGTTCTCTCGCGCACCGATCCGCGACTCCTGATGAAGCTCTTCGAGATGGAAGTGCCGGAGATCTACGACGGCACGGTCGTGATCAAAGGCGCCGTCCGCGAGCCGGGCGAGCGCGCCAAGATCGCGGTGTCGTCGCGCGAGCGCGACGTCGATCCGGTCGGCGCGTGCGTCGGCATGAAGGGATCGCGCGTGCAGTCGATCATCCGAGAGCTGCGCGGCGAGAAGATCGACATCATTCCCTGGAACGATGACATCGTCGTGTTCGCGCAGAACGCCCTGGCCCCGGCGAAGATCACGCGCGTCAGCGTCACGAGCGACGAGATGGCCCACCGGCCGCACCTCGACGTCATCGTCGACAATGACCAGCTCTCGCTGGCCATCGGCAAACGTGGCCTGAACGTGCGTCTGGCCGCCGAGTTGATCGGCGCGAAGATCGACATCAAGTCGGAAGAAGAAGTGAAGGGCGAAGTGGCCGATGCGCTTTCAGCGATGTTGCAGGAAGCGATGGCCGAGTCGCGCTCGCAGACGGCCGTGCATGACATCGACGATATCCCCCCGGACTGGGCGGACAAACTCGCGGCCGCCGGTTACGACGATCTCGACTCGGTCATGAACGCATCGGTCGAGGATCTCATCGCCATCGAAGGGATCGACGAAGAGATGGCGGGTCAGATCATCGAGATTGCCAGGCGGCATGAAGAGGTTCAGGCCTCGGAAGCGCCGGAAGAAGAAGAGACCTATCAGGAAGAAGCCGAAGCCGAGGAAGAACCGGCGCCTTCTGAAGAGGCGAAAGTGGAGTGACGCGAAGCGTCATCCTGAGCCGAAGGCGAAGGAACTCAGAATTGAGGTCCTTCGCTTCGCTCAGGATGACGTGATAGACCCAAGGAGACTGAATGGCGGCAGCGAAGATCAGAGTGAGCGACATCGCGAAGCGGATGGGAAAGTCCGAGAAGGACGTCATCTTCCAGCTTCAGTCGCTCGGCGCCGAGGTGACGGATCCGAGTCAGGTTCTCGAACCTGAAGTGATCCAGGCGCTCATCACCGGCAAGAAGCTCGTCACGAGGATGCGCAGCGTCATCATGCGCGAGGACAAGCCGCAGCCGGAGAAGAAGAAAGAGGCTGTCCGTCCGCCGCGGCCGATCGTCAAGCCCGCGCCGCGCGTGAAGAAGGAGACGGAACCGAAGGAAGAGCCGATCGTGGCTCCGGCGCCGCCTCCGGTCATCATTCCTGAGTTCATCCAGGCCGCCGAAGCGGAAGAGCGCGCAGCGAAAGAAGCGCCGGCGCCCGCTCCTGTTGAAGAGAAGCCGAAGGTCGCTGCGAAGGCGCCCGCGGAAACTTCGAAACCTGCGCCGTCAAGGCCGGCATCAGCCGCACGTCCTACCGGCCCAACCGGTCCCCGCGCGCGTACGGCGCCATCGGCCTCGCGTCCAAATTACTCGGGCCAGCAGCCCGCGCCGAACTTCCGTCCGGCGTCGCCGCGTCCTGCAGGAATCGCCGCGCGCCCCGCGGGCGCGACGCGTCCGGCGACAACGCGTCCTGCTGGCGCAGGTGCCGCCATGCGCTCCGCTGGCCCGGGACTCCGTCCCGCCGGCGGCCGGCCGATGGCTCCGCCGCCCCCGCCCCCGCCCACCGGAGGAGGACTCGGTGCACGGCGCAAGAAGACTGCGGATCTGGCCGAGGAAGGTCGCGAGAAGAAGAAACCGGCAGGGAAGGGAGTGAAGAAGGATCGCGTAATCGAAGTCGACGACGCGCTCTTCACGAAAGGCCCGTTCTCCGGAACGCAGATCATCGCCGACGATCTCGGTCCCGATATCGTCATGCCCGAGCCGATCGAGGAAGAAGAGAAGAAGCACGCGCCCTCGGCGCGACGCGACACGCGCAAGCAGGCCGCTCCGGTCTCGGCGAAGGTTCTCGAGTTCAAGAGACCCACCGGCAAGGTCGCGCTCTCCGAAGGCGTCACCGTCAAAGAGCTCGCCGACAAGCTCGGCATCAAGGCGAATGACCTGATGAAGCACCTTCTCATGAAGAAGGGCCTGATGGCGTCGATCAATCAACCCCTCGGTACCGATCTGGCCCTGGAGATCGCGAAGGATCTCGACTTCGAGGCGGAAGTCGTCTCGTTCGAAGAGGCCGTCGAGCTCCAGGCGATGGAGAAGTCGACCACGACGGGCACGACGCCGCGCGGTCCGGTGATCACGGTGATGGGTCACGTCGATCACGGCAAGACGTCGCTGCTCGATGCGATTCGCGAGACGAACGTCGCCGCGGGCGAGGCCGGTGGCATCACGCAGCACATCGGCGCGTATCAGGTGGAGAAGAAGGGTCGCAAGATCGCGTTCCTCGACACGCCCGGCCACGAAGCATTCACGATGATGCGCGCGCGCGGCGCGAAGGTAACCGACATCGTCATCCTCGTTGTCGCGGCGGATGACGGCGTCATGCCCCAGACCAAGGAAGCGATCGATCACGCGCGCGCCGCGAAGGTACCGATGATCGTCGCCATCAACAAGATCGATAAGCCGAACGCGAACGTCGACAAGGTGCGCCGCGAGCTGGCCACGAACGGTGTTCAAGTCGAGCAGTACGGAGGCGAAGTCGTCTCCGTCGAAGTTTCGGCGACGAAGAAGCAGGGCATCGACGATCTGCTGGACATGATTCTGCTCACGGCCGACATCCTCGACCTCAAAGCGAATCCCGATCAGGCGGCGAAGGGCGTCGTCCTGGAGGCACAGAAGGAAGTCGGCCGCGGGATCGTAGCCACGGTCCTCGTGCAGGACGGTACTCTCAAGATCGGAGATGCGTTCTTCTCCGGTCAGACGTGGGGCCGCGTGCGCGCGATGACCGATCAGCGCGGTGAACGCGTCAAGGAAGCGGGACCGGCCACTCCGGTTCAGGTCACTGGCTTCGACGAAGTGCCGAACGCGGGCGATACGCTGCAAGTGCTCGATGACGAGACGCAGACGCGCATGATCGGGCAGATGCGCCAGGAGAAGGCGCGCGAGGCCGCACAATCGAAGGGCGGCCGCATGTCGCTCGATCAGCTCTTCCAGCGGATGCAGACCGGCACGGCGAAGGATCTCAACGTCATCATCAAGGCCGACGTGCAGGGTTCGGTCGAAGTCTTGGGCGACACGCTGCGCAAGCTCTCCACCGAACAGGTGAAGGTCAACGTCATTCACTCGTCGGTCGGCGCGATCTCGACGAACGATGTTTTGCTGGCGACCGCGTCCGACGCGATCATCGTCGGCTTCAACGTCCGTCCGGAGCGCAACGCCGCGGAGCTGGCGGAGAAAGAGGGCGTGGACATCCGCATGTACACGGTCATCTACAACCTCGTCGATGAGATCAAGGCGGCGATGACCGGACTGCTGGAGCCGAAGTTCCAGGAAGTCTTCCAGGGGCGCGCGGAAGTACGCGAGACGTTCAAGGTGCCGAAAGCGGGCGTCATCGCCGGCTGCATGGTCGTCGACGGTGTCATCCCACGCGTGGCCAATGTCCGCCTGCTCCGCGACAACCGCGTGATCTACGAAGGCAAGATCGGCTCGCTGCGCCACTTCAAGAACGACGTGTCGGAAGTGCGGCAGGGCTTCGAGTGCGGCATCGGCATCGAGAAGTTCCAGGACATCAAGATCGGCGATGTCATCGAGGCGTTCAAGGTCGAGAAACTCGAGCCGGTGATGGCCTAGGGACTCAGTGCTCAGTGCTCAGTGCTCAGTGTGTTGCTGAGCACCGAGCACTGAGCACCGAGCACCGATGTTAGTCGTCGTCGCCATCTACGAGATTCAAATTCCGCACGCACAGAGCCTGAAGGACAAGCGCATGGTCGTGCGCAGCCTGCGTGATAAACTGCGCAGCCGCTTCGAGATTTCCGCGAACGAAGTCGGGCTACAGGACGTGCACCAACGGGCCCGGCTTGCCATCTGCTTCATCGCTCACGATCACGCGAATGCCGATGCCAACCTCGATAGAATCCTCTCCTTCATCGAGTCGAATACCGATGGCACGCTTGCTGGTTACACCACAGAGAAGCTCGAATTCGATGAGACCGTGAATCTATGAGAAAGACCAGGCGCACGTCGAAGGTCGGCGAAGTCATCCGCGACGCGCTCGTCGACGTCTTTCGCCATGACCTGAAGCACATGTCGCTCGGCCTCGCTTCGATCACCGGCGTCGATGTCAGTCCCGACCTTCACTTCGCGCGCGTCTTCATCAGTGGCTTCAAGGAAGACGAGACCAGGGAGAAAGTGAAAGAACTGCAGGACGCGCGCGGCCGCATTCGAGGTTTCCTCGGCAAGCGCATTCATCTCCGCTACACGCCGGAGCTCGATTTCAAGTATGACGAGACGACGATGCGCGCCAGCAGGATCGAGGAGCTGCTGACGCAAGTGAGACATGACGACGACGACCACGAGCCAGAATCCTGAGGTTGCGGCGCGCGAAGTCGCGGAGCGCATTCGCGCCGGCCGAAACTTCCTCATCACGTCGCACCGCAATCCTGATGGCGATGCTCTCGGCAGCGGGATCGCCCTGCAGCGTCTCATCAGGAAACTCGGCAAGCAGTCGAAGATGATCGTGCGCGACGGATTTGCCAAACCGCTCTACAACATTCCCGGCGCCAAAGAGGTCGGCATCTCGGACACGCTTCCTGCCGATTATCCAAACGCATACGACGCGCTCTTCACGATGGAATGTCCGGAAGTGCAGCGCACCGGATACGCCGTTCTGCCCGGACCGGTCGTGAATATCGATCATCACCTCGGCAACGAGATGTACGGCGAGATCAACTACCTCGACATCGAGGCGCCGTCGGTGGGGGAGATGATCCTGCAGCTCAATCGCCTTCATCTGCGCCTGCCGCTCGATCGCGACACGGCCACAGCGATGTATGTCTCGCTGGCCACCGATACGGGATTCTTTCGCTATCACAACACGACGCTGCGGACCTTTGAAGCGGCTGAGGAGCTGGTGCGCGCGGGCGTGGTTCCGGGAGATGTGTCGCTCTGGATCAACGAAACTCAATCGCGCGGTGCGATCAAACTCCTCGGCCTCTGCCTGACGACGCTCGAGCTGCACGCGGACGGCCGCGTCGCCACGACCGAGCTGCCGAAGCGCTTTTTCGACGAGGCGGGAGCGTCGCCGGAAGACACCGAAGGGATCGTCAATTACGGCCGGAACATCGACGGCGTCCTCGTCTCGGCGCTCCTGAAGGAAGCAGAGGGCAACTCGACACGGGTGTCGCTGCGCGCGAAGCCCGGCGTCGACGTGCAGCAGGTCGCGGCCCTGTTCGGCGGAGGTGGGCACAAAGCCGCCTCCGGCTGCACGATTCCGCTAGCCCTGCCTGAGGCGAAGGCCAGACTGTTGGCGATTCTGAGCGATATCGTCTGAGCTGAACGCGTTCAAAAATTCACTTGACACCCGCCCCGCTCCGGATCTAACTTGTATTTGAACGTGTTCAAATCATGAAGATCGTCATCCCGGGCGGTAGCGGTCACCTCGGAACCCTTCTCGCACGGCACTTTGGGGCGGGAGGGCACAAAGTCGTCGTCGTCAGCAGGCACGAGACGAATACGCTGCCGTGGCGGCGCGTGGGGTGGGAGGATCTCCAGAAAGAGATCGAGGGGGCGGACGTCGTGATCAATCTGGCGGGGCGCAACGTCAACTGCCGTTACACTCCCGTCAATCGGCGGGAGATCATGATGTCGCGCGTCGAATCCACGAGAGCCGTCGGCGAGGCCATCGCGAACGTGGCGAATCCGCCGCATGTCTGGCTGCAGGCGAGCACGGCGACGATCTACGCCCATCGCTTCGACGACGACAATGACGAGCACACCGGCAGGATCGGCGGCGGCGAGCCCGATGCGCCTCGCTCCTGGGACTTCAGTATCGAGGTCGCACGTGCGTGGGAAACCGCGGTTGATGAATCGAAGACGCCGCGTACGCGAAAGGTGAAACTCCGTTCGGCGATCGTCATGAGCACCGGTCGGGGCGGCCCCTTCGACATCCTCCGGCGTCTCGTCCGATTCGGCCTCGGCGGACGGCAGGGCGACGGCCGGCAATACATATCCTGGATTCATGCGCGCGATTTCCTGCGAGCGATCGAATGGCTCATCGAGCATCGCTACACCGACGGAGTCGTGAACGTCGCCGCACCGAATCCCGTGCCAAACGAAGAGTTCATGCGCGAGCTTCGCCATGCATGCGGCACGCGGATTGGTCTTCCCGCAAGCCGATGGATGCTCACCCTCGGCGCCGTACTTTTTCGGACGGAAACGGAGCTCGTGCTGAAAAGCAGGCGCGTCGTGCCGTCATGCCTGCTGGAGACAGGTTTCCGATTCGAGTTCCCGCTCTGGCGCGCCGCCGCGCGCGATCTCTGCGCGGGGAGCCAATTTTGAGAAAGGATTACGTGGCATCCCTCCTCCTCGCCGCCATCGCGGGAGCAGGATTGACCTTCCTCGGAGTCTACAAGGTGTTCATGTATGGATGGGCACTCTTCTTCGCTGCTCCCGTGGCGGTGGGTTTCGTCGCCTCGGCAGTCTTGCGACTCGGCGGGCGCAAACCGATCGGCGAATCAATCCTCTGCACATTTGGCGCGGCCGTCCTCGTGTCTCTCGGTCTGCTGTCTCTCGGCAAAGAGGGTGTGATCTGCATCTTGCTGGCGATTCCTCTCGCCAGTCCGTTTCTCCTCATCGGCGCACTCGCCGGATATCTTCTCTTTCATCGATATCAGGCGCCGCTCGTTCCGTCGGCAATGGCGATGGTCGCCTTCGTCAGTCTGTTGATGCTGATCGAATGGCACGGCCCCGCGCCGGTCAAAGTCGTCGAAAATTCCGTTCTCGTCCACGCGTCTTCGGCCGATGTGTGGAAGGCCGTTGTCGAGCTGGACGCGGTACCGGCACCGAAGAGTTGGATGTACCGCCTCGGACTGGCCTGTCCGCTGCGAACGCGGATCGAGTCTCCGCGTGCCGGCGGTTATCGCGTGTGCACCTTGTCGACGGGACAACTCGTCGAGCAGATCGAGATCTGGCAGCCGCAGGAACGGCTGCGCTGGCATACGCGGTCGTCGCCTCCGCCGATGCACGAGATCAATCCGTTCTACGCCCACGTCGATGCGCCGCATCTGCACGGCTACTACAGCAGTCCTCGCGGCGAGTTCGTCCTCGAGCGCGCCGGGCCGAACGTCATGCGGCTGACTCGGCGGACCTGGTATTCGCAGCGGCTCTATCCGAATGCGTATTGGGGCTTTTTCTGCGAGCGGGCCATCTCGCAGATTCATCGAACCGTCCTCGAGCACGTGCGCGACATGGCCGAAGGAGGCATACACGTATGAATGACCGGACCGGAGTCTCCGTCTGGTAAAGAAACGCGCCACAGCGAAGGCGGAAGAGACACGCGAGCGGATTCTCGACTTGGCGTTGAAGCTTTTCCGCGAAAAAGGCTTCGACGAGACCACGATGCGCGACATCGCCGCCGAGGCGGGTGTGGCGACGGGGGCGGCGTACTACTACTTCCGGTCGAAGGAAGAGCTGGTGATGGCCTTCTACGTGCGCACCGCGGAGGAGGCGCGCCAACTCTGGCCGGAGATCATCGGCCGCGGCGGAGATCTGCGGAAGCGGCTGCGGGCGATCATCGACTTCAAGTTCGAGCAGTTCGCGAAGCATCGCCGGCTGCTCGTCGCGCTCGTGCGCATCGGCATCGATCCGGCGCATCCGCTGTCGCCGTTCGGCAGAGAGACGGAGCCGATGCGCGAAGAGAGCATCGACGCTTTTCGGATGGCGCTGGCCGGCTCGACCATGCGCATTCCGAAGGATCTGCAGCGCGATCTGCCGCGTCTGCTCTGGCTCTATCAGATGGGACTGATTCTCTTCTGGATGTTCGATGAATCGCCACGTCAGGCACGCACGCGCAAGCTGATCGACGGCACGCTCGATCTCATCGTGCGGCTCATACAGATCTCGTCGCTTCCGCTCATGGGTCCCCTTCGGAAACGGATGCTCGACGTGCTGCGTGCGGTCGAATAAGCTGCGCGGCGATGCAGAAACGCGGCGAACCGCGCGTCGACGGCGTTCTTCTCGTCGACAAGAAACCGGGACTCACCAGCCACGACGTCGTGGAGAAGTTCCGTCGCCGCGCGAACGTGAAGAAAGCGGGGCATACCGGCACGCTCGATCCTCTCGCAACGGGATTGCTCGTCCTCTGCGTCGGGAAGGCCACGCGCCTTCAGGCGTACCTGATGGGGATGGAGAAGACCTACGAAGGGACGATTCAGTTCGGTTGGGCGACCGATTCGTACGACGCCACCGGCGTGCCGGCGGGCGAGGCGCGCGAAGTCAATGTCGAGCACATCGACTTCGCATCGCTCGTCACGCGTTTCACAGGCGAGATCGAGCAGATGCCCCCCGCGTTTTCGGCAAAGAAGATCCAGGGCGTGCGCGCGTATGAGATGGCCCGCAAGGGCGAAGCGGTAGAGCTCAAGCCGAAACGCGTCACGATCTACGAATTCACGATCCTTTCCGTGCGCGGATCCACTACACAATTTCGTGTGCGCTCCTCCGCGGGCACCTACGTTCGCTCGCTCGCGCATGATCTGGGCGCGGCGGCCGGCGTTCCCGCGCACCTCAAAGAGCTGCGCCGAACAGTGATCGGCAACTTCAAGGTGGAGCAAGCGATCGCCTTCGATCGTCTCGAGCAGGCGCCCGTCGATGAGATCCTCGCCGCACCGCATTTTCAATCATTGTCGGACATCGATCTCCCGCTGGAGAAGCTGCGCATCGACTGGAGTCAGCAGGGAAAGATGATGAACGGCCAGGGCGTGATCATGACCCCTGCCGTCCGCGTGCGCAAAGGCGATCTCCTCGCTCTCGGCAATCCGCACGATCAACTCGTCGCGATCGGCGAAGTCGTCAACGTCCTGCGCGATGGCGGACCGGTGGAAGTGAAACCGAAAGTCGTCCTGGCCGGATGATGGCCGCGGACTAACCTCCGCCGATCTCAAACGTCC
The DNA here is from genome assembly GCA_036506455.1 of Thermoanaerobaculia bacterium. Taxonomy (GTDB): domain Bacteria; phylum Acidobacteriota; class Thermoanaerobaculia; order Gp7-AA8; family Gp7-AA8; genus DASVHS01. The sequence continues at coordinate 8,038 of DASXRT010000060.1, read as the reverse complement.
AGATCTCTATGAGAAGAACTCTGTCGTGGGCTGGTCTGTTCTTCGTCTGCGCTACGTACGCTGCCGCGCCGAAACCGGTCCCGATGAAGCCGGCCTCCAAAGCGCAGTGGCAGGAGGACGTCGACTATTTCGCCCGCGAGATTGTGAAGCGTCATGCGAATGCGTTTCACGCCGTCACGCGCGAGCAGTTCGCCGCCGCGATTGCCGCACTGAAAGCGAACATCGCTACGGCCTCGGACGATGAAATTCTCGTCGGCGTGATGAAGCTCGCCGCGATGATCGGCGACGGCCACACAGGTGTCCATCTGCCATCGAACATTCACCAGTTTCCCATCACCATCGTCCGCATCGAAGGGGTCTATCGTGTGGCGCGTGCCGCCGGAAGCGCCGGGCCGCTCGTCGGCGGGAGGTTGACACGTGTCGACGACACGCCGCTCGACGAAACGGTTACGCGGATCCATTCGGTTCTTGCCCAGGATGAGAGCGAGGTCTTCCTTACCGCGTTCACCCCGGTCTGGTTCTCGATCGCCGAGGTGCTGCATGGCCTTCGAATCACGAGCAGCGCAGCGACCGCTCGCTTCACTGTGACCATGGACGACGGATCGGAGAAGACCGCGAACGTCGAGGCGATCGAGATGACGGCAAAGCCGCAGTGGCAGACGGCGGCGAGGACGATCCCTCTCTACCGGCAGCGCCCCGAAGAAGGGTTCTCCTACACGTGGCTCGAAGATACGAAGACGGTTTATGTGAACTTCCGCCGCTACGACGATCTTCGTGCCAGGTCGCGCGAGCTCTGGTCGTTCGTCGACAGCCATCCGGTGCAGAGAATCGCTGTCGATTTGAGGCAGAACGGCGGCGGTGATTTCAATGTCGGCAGAAAATATCTTGTCGACGAGCTCGCGCGCAGGCCGAAAGTGCATCCGTACGTGATCATCGGTCCGCGGACCTTCTCGGCCGCGCTGAAGAACGCAATCGACTTTCGTACCGTCGCTCACGCCACGCTCGTCGGTGAACCGATCGGCGAGCGGCCGAACAGCTATTCGGAAAACGACGAGATGAGGCTTCCGCACACGGGACTGGTGATCTCGTATTCGACGAAGTACTACAAGTTCCTGCCTGATGACGGGCTAGTCACTCCCGATCAGCGGATCGAGCAGAATTGGGCCGATTGGCTCGAGGGACGCGATCCTGTGCTCGAGTGGATCATCAAGCAGTAAAGAGCGTCGCCTCCCGGGATTGATTTTGCCCCCTCCCGCTGTTATGGTGTCGCGCTTACCACCACCTAACTGTGGACAACGTAGGTTAAACATCTAAGGAGACAAGGTTTTGCCGACCACCAAGCAGCAGAAAACGGATCTGATTTCCCAGTATCGGACCCATGAAGGTGACACCGGCTCGCCGGAGGTGCAGATCGCTCTTCTGTCGAACCGTATCACTTATCTGACCGAGCATTTCAAGTCGCACGCGAAGGATCATCACAGCCGCCGCGGGCTTCTCAAGCTCGTCGGCCGCCGCCGCCGGCTTCTCGACTATCTGAAGAAGACCGATCTCGAGCGTTACCGCACGATCATCGACAAGCTCGGCATCCGCAAGTAATCAGGAACCCGAGAAAAAGGACAGGCGCCCCGCCTGTCCTTTTTTTTGCAGTGCAGTGAGCCCTCCGGCCGGATCCCATCGTTCGGCCCCTAAAAATGAAACGCCCGAGGTGATGAGTGGCCTCGGCAACCGAAGGAAATCATGGCGTACAAAAGAGAGATGCAAATCGGCGGGAAGACCCTGTCGCTCGAGACAGGCACGCTTGCCCGCCAGGCGCATGGCGCATGCGTGATCCGCTACGGCGACACCGTCGTCATCGCCACAGCAACATACAAGGAAGGCGCAGTCGTCGGCGACTTCATGCCGCTCACCGTCGACTACAAGGAGTACACCTACGCGGGCGGCCGGATCCCAGGCGGCTTCTTCAAACGTGAAGGACGTCCGACCGAAAAAGAGATTCTCACGTCCCGACTGATCGATCGTCCGCTGCGGCCATCGTTCCAGGAGGGATACCGCAACGAGACGCAGATCATCGCTCTCGTTTTATCCGCTGACGGCGAAAACGATCCCGACATTCTGGCGATCAACGCCGCGTCCGCGGCGCTCGTCATCTCGGAGATTCCTTTCGTGAATCCGATCGGCGCCGTACGTGTCGGATACGTGAACGGCGAGATCGTCGTCAATCCGACGAACGCGCAGCGCGATGTGTCCGATCTCGATCTCGTCGTCGCCGGTACCGATTCGGCAATCGTGATGGTCGAAGCGGGAGCGCGCGAAGTGGCCGAGAACATCATCCTCGATGCCCTGGAAGCAGCGCACAAGGAGATCCGCGGCATCTGCGATCTGCAGAAGGCGCTCCGCGGCGACGCAGGCAAAGAGAAGGTCACCGTCGACTACAAGCCGAAGTTCACGAAGGAGCTCTTCGACGAGCTCACGGCCAGGTACCGCGCTCAGATGCGCGATGCTCTTCTCACGGAGGGCAAGAAGGCTCGCAGTGAAGCGGCGAGGAAAGTTCGCGAGGACATCGTCCTCTCGATCCCGCCCGAAGAAGTGGAGCGAATTGAAGCGACGCAGGCTGCTCTCGAAGAGCTGCAGATGCGCGTCTTCCGCGAGGTCGTCGTGCAGGAACACAAGCGGCTCGACGGCCGCTCGTTCACGGAGATCCGCCCGATCTCGATCGACCTCGGTGTGCTGCCGAGGACCCATGGATCGGCGGTATTCACGAGAGGAGAGACGCAGGCGCTGGTGACCATCACGCTCGGCACTCCGCAGGAAGCGCAGAAGATCGAAGACTTCGAAGGCGAGACCTTCCAGCGTTTCATGCTCCATTACAACTTCCCGCCGTTCTCGGTGGGTGAAGTGAAGTTCCTGCGCGGTCCGGCGCGACGCGAGATCGGCCACGGCAATCTCGCCCGCCGCGCGTTGCAACCGATGCTGCCCGGCGAAAACGATTTCGCCTACACGATCCGTTGCGTCTCGGACATCCTCGAGTCGAATGGGTCGTCGTCGATGGCTTCGGTGTGCGGTGGGTCGCTCGCTCTCATGGATGCGGGCGTCCCGATGCGCTCGGCCGTCGCCGGCGTGGCCATGGGTCTGGTGAAGGAAGAGGACCGCACCGCGATTCTCACCGACATCGCCGGCCTCGAGGATCACGAAGGCGACATGGACTTCAAGGTCGCCGGCACACGTAAGGGGATCACCGCGCTGCAGATGGACATCAAGGTCACCGGCATCTCGCGCGAGGTCATGGCCCAGGCGCTCCAGCAGGCGAGGGAAGGACGATTGTTCATCCTCGACAAGATGGATGCCGCACTCGCTCAACCGCGCGCAGAGCTATCCGAGTTCGCACCGCGCCTCTACACGTTGATGATTCCGAAGGATCGCATCCGCGACGTCATCGGCTCGGGCGGCAAGACGATCCGCTGGATCGTGGAAGAGACCGGAACGAAGATCGACGTCGAGGACGACGGCAAGGTCACGATCGCGTCCATGGACGCGGCCGCGGCGCAGCGCGCTATCGACATCATCAAAGGACTCACCGCTTCGCCGGAGATCAACAAAACCTACAAAGGCACGGTCAAGCGCATCGAGCCGTACGGTGCATTCGTGGAGATTCTTCCGGGTCAGGACGGGTTGCTGCACATCTCCGAAATGGCGCACACGCGCGTCGGTCAGGTCACCGATCTGATGCAGCTCGGCGATGAGGTGGAAGTGCAGGTCGTCGGCATCGAACCCGACACGGGCAAAATTCGTTTGTCGCGCAAGCCGCTGCTGCCGCCGCCAACCGAAGAAGAACTAGCCGCAGCAGCAGCCGCGCGCGAATCGCGTGGTCCGCGCGGTCCGCGCGAGGGTGGTGGGGGCGGGGGCGGTTACCGCGGCGATCGCGATCATCGCGGTCCGCGCCGGGAGGGAGGGGGCGGGGGGCATCGCGAGCGGGGCCCGCGCCGCGGACAGTCGTAAGGCAAAGGCGCCGCGCGACTGAGATGTTTGCTGATCGTAGTCCCGGCAAGAAAGTTTGACGGCGGATACGGTCTCGCCGATCGAAGTCTCTCGCTAATCGGCCAACCTCGCGTCGAAAATTGACCAGCCTTCCGAGGCGGGACTATTCTCCACGCACGCACCAGTTTCGCCGTTGCTTTGAACAGTGCCCAACACTGAAGGGGAGGGCTATGATCAGAATCTCTCGCTTTTCCATCTGTCTGTTATTCATTCTCTCCATTTCAACTCTTCTCTCCGCGCAGGAGGAAAGAGGCGCCGTCGGTCCGAAGTTGTCGCCGGTGATCACAGCGTCCACGACCGGCGAGAAAGTTGTCCGCTTCGGCTCCCCGGCCGCGGGCCTCGCCCAGGTACGAGTGCAGATCGTCTCGGCGAGCGGCGCGCTAATCTTCGACTCGGCGTGGAAGGACGGCAACGTGCTCGACTGGCCGATCGAGACGGCGCTCGCAGACGGCTCGTATCACTGCACAATCATGGTTAAAGACGTCTCTGGACAGGTCGCGCAAAGAGAGGCCGTTATCGTCGCGCGAGCCGGGCAGGTCGCCATCGAGCCGGAGGCGGAAAATGCTGATCCGAAGATCACGCTCCTCGTTCACGATGAAAAAGACGGCGCGCTCGTCAACACGAGCGGTGATCTGAGTTTTCGACTCGGCAAGTTCTTCGCCGGCAAGGACGCCGAGCGGATGCGACTGACCGCTGAAGGTAACCTCGGCCTCGGGACGGACAAGCCGCAGGCGAAACTCGATGTCAACGGAATGATTCGCGCGAGTGAAGGAATCATGTTTTCCGATGGAACGGTCCTGCGCATGGCGAATGGCGAAGTTGTCGTCGAGAAAGCCGCGTCCGCGAATCCGAACGCTCGCAGGGTCATCCAAACTCTACTTCCGACACAATCGACTGCAATTCCGAGGCGTTTGACACCGAGTCCCACCGTGTCGCCTGACTATCAATTCAAGGTCGACGGCTCAGGCGTTCACATTGGGACCACACCTGCTTTCGGGTTGGATGTTGCGGGCAATGTCACGCTCTCGAGCAATTTGGCGCTTCCAGTGACCGCCGCTGGAGGGACTGCAGGCGTTATCACTCTGGGCGGCAACCGTTTCGCTCACGCCTACGGCTCGAGCAACACGTTCATCGGCCAGAGTGCCGGCAACTTCACGATGACCGGCTACGACAACACGGCCACCGGCTACGGCGCGCTGCTAAGCAACCAAATCGGCTACTCCAACACGGGCACCGGCGCCGGCGCGCTCCAAAGCAACCAAACCGGCTACGGCAACACGGCCACTGGCGACTTCGCGCTCCAAGGTAACAACAGCGGCACCAACAACACGGCCATTGGCCGCGTCGCGCTCTATAGCAACCAAACCGGCTACGACAACACGGCTATCGGCGCCAGCGCGCTCGTCAGCAACCAAACCGGGTACGGCAACACTGCTGTCGGCGCCAACTCGCTCTCCAACACCACCGGCGCTGGCAACGTCGCACTGGGGCGTGATGCGGGTCTGAATCTCACGACCGGAGATAACAATATCGACATACGCAATGCCGGGGTCGCGGCGGAGTCGGGGACGATTCGGATCGGCACGTCCGGTTTGCACACAAAGGCTTTCCTGGCGGGCGTCTTCGGCGTGACGACTGCCCTTGCCGCCGTCCCTCTCTTGGTCGACCCCAACGGCCAGCTCGGTACCGCTTCCTCCTCGCGCCGCTACAAGTTCGATATCGACGACATGGGCGATAAGACGAACGATTTGATGCGTCTGCGGCCCGTAACCTTCCGCTATCTCGCTCACGGCGACAATGCTCCCCTGCAATACGGCATGACTGCAGAGGAGGTGGCGGAGGTCTATCCGGAACTGGTCGTGCGGAACAAGGACGGTGAACCCGAGTCGGTCATGTATCAATTCCTCGCGCCGATGCTCCTCAACGAAGTGCAGAAGCAACATCGACAAATCGAGGAGCAGCATCGACTAAACGAGGAGCAGGAGAGGACCATCGACGCACTGAGCATCGCGCTCGACGTGGTCGGGCGTCGGCTGCACGAACTGGAAAGGGAAATCGCGATCAGACGGTGACTGCGCTTAACGGATCGGGATTGGTGCGCCCAGCTGGATTCGAACCAGCGGCCTTCAGCTCCGGCGGCTGATGTTCGATCCATTTGACCTATGGGCGCACGTTCGGCTGGATCGGCTCATCGAGAAGAGCTGGCGGTTCATCTCGCGTCAGTCGCTGACGGCATATCGGCGCTCGGTCCGCGACTCGATCGCGTGCGTGACGGCATCGAGCGAGCCCGCGCCGCGAGCTTGACCTCGATGAGGTTCGCGGAGCCCGGCATGTCGAGCAGTCGTTCAGCATCACGCAGATCGATGAAGAGCCAGCGCGCGTTACACGATCCGCTGTGTGTCGGAGATCCTCGAGTCGAACGGGTCGTCATCGATGGCATCGGTCTGTGGCGGATCGTTGGCGCTGATGGATGCCGGCGTGCCGATGCGTTCTCCAGTTGCGGGCGTGGCCATGCGTCTGGTGAAGGAGGAGGATCGCACGGCGATTCTCACTGACATGCCGGCCTCGAAGATCACGAAGGCGACATGGACTTCAAAGTCGCCGGCACGCGCAAGGGAATCACGGCACTGCAGATGGACATCAAAGTCACCGGCATTTCGCGCGGGTCATGGCCCGGGCGCTCCAGCAGGCGAGGGAAGGACGTCTTTTCATCCTCGACAAGATGGACGCAGCGCTGGCGCAGCGGCGCGCCGAACTCTCCGAGTTCGCGCCGCGCCTCTACACATTGATGATTCCGAAGGACCGCATTCGCGACGTCATCGGTTCGGGCGGCAAGACGATCCGCTGGATCGTGGAAGAGACCGGGAAGAAGATCGATGTCGAGGATGACGGTAAAGTCACGATAGCATCGATGGATGCGGCCGCAGCGCAACGCGCGATCGACCTCATCAAAGGTCTCACCGCGTCGCCGGAAGTCAACAAAACGTACAAAGGATCGGTCAAGCGCATCGAGCCGTACGGAGCGTTCGTCGAGATCTTTCCAGGCAGGACGGAATGCTGCACATCTCCGAGATGGCGCACACGCGAGTCGGCCAGGTCACCGATCTGATGCAGCTCGGTGATGAAGTCGAAGTGCAGGTCGTGGGCATCGAGCCCGATACCGGCAACATCCGTCTGTCGCGCAAGCCGCTTCTTCCGCCACCGACCAGGAAGAGCTGGCGATGGCCGCTGCCGCGCGTGGTCCGCGCGGACCGCGCGAGGGTAGCGGGCGGTGGTGGTGGGTATCGCGGCGACCGCGATCATCGCGGTCCGCGGCGGGAGGGTGGTGGGGGCGGTGGTCACCGCGACCGCGGCCCGCGCCGGGAGGGTGGGGGTGGGGGCGGGCACCGAGGGGGCCAGTCGTAACGAAAGCGCCGCGGCAACGCGGCGCTTTTTGCGTCACCACGCACTGGTGCCGCTCGACGTTCACCTGAAACCGCTCGAGTCGCTCGTGTTTCGCAGCGACATCGTCGCCTTCGGCACATTCCGCTGGCTCGGCGACGCATCCGCTGTTTCGCGGAGACGGGTCCGTTAGCAACCGTGTAGTGCCGGCCTCCGGCCGGCCTTCAAGGCCGGCGAGACGCCGGCACTACACCAATTCCCACCGTCCGTCGTTGGCCGCCGATCGTCGCGCCGCATCGAGCACGCGCTGCTGCGCGAGACCATCTTCAAAGCTCGCCGCAGGCTCGAGTGCTCTTCGATCGCCCTCGTCGATCGCGGCCCGCAGCGCTTTTCCGAGGAGAAGGGTGCCGGTGCCGAAGGCACCGCCGGGAGAGTTGCCGGGGCGTTGCTGCATCTCGCCGCCGGCGAAGCGAACGAACGGCTTCATCGGCTCAGACATCAGCGCTTCTTCGCCGATGAGACGCATCGTGCGGCGCTCTCCGTGAAACGTGATGACCGCCGGTTCGTCGGGTCCTGAGGCAACAGCGCTGAGGGCGAGCATCGCCACAGCGCCGCCGCTCAG
>DASXRT010000059.1:0-2016 GCA_036506455.1 Thermoanaerobaculia bacterium | reverse complement strand
TGATCGTCAGTTCGCCGAGGCCTGTGCCGACGTAGATATGACACCTGGTGCCGAGGGATTGCAGATACGGTTCGATTCCGCGATTCTGCGACAGCGACTGGATGAACGCGCCCATCGCGTATTGCACCATCGGGCCCATCTTGTCTCTGAGTTGACCGAACTTCGCGGGTGGAAAGCGCTCATCGAACCACGGACGATACGTGTCGAAATCGAATTCGGGATACCCGACGAGAAAGTTCGATTGCCCGAAGCCACGGAATGGTTCGAGCCATGTTTCCGCGCGAGCGAGGTTACGCTCGAAGGCGTCGATGTCGGGCGACTTCGGAGCGACGATGCCCCAACCGAAAATCCCGATGCGCTTCCACTCGACCATCGATCACCGATTGTATCCAAAGGCCGTACCCTGTCAGGGAATTTGCATGTGGAGGGCGTATCGAGGCTCGGCATTGAGACAGACCGCCGTCACATTCTTGATCGTTCTCGCGGCCTTTTCCGGGTGTAAAGGGCGCTACGGAAGCGCACAGACGTCGCCGCAGTCGGAGACGATCGCCCCGGCGGCCGCCAAGCCGGCACCGACCGGCACGGACGCGATGACGCAGACGGTTGACATCGAGGACAGCCGTTCCGATGCCGAAGGGCTGAATCAGTCCGCACCGGCGAAGACGAGCACGGCCACAGCCGTGAAAAAGAAGACCGGCGCGGCGGCCTCGTCGCGAAAGACGCCGGTATCGCAGTCGCGGCCGCCGGGGCGAACGCAGTAGCGGATGTCATCCGACGTCGCAGCGCTCTACGAACATCTCATCGAGCGTGATCTCGACTCGATCCCCGCGGCGATCCGCAAGTTCCGCGAATCGCATTCTCCATATGATCTGTTCCTCGCCGTGGCGCGCTTCGCGATTCTCGCGTATGCGCCGTCGCAGCATGCGAAGCACGCGGTGCTCGCGACACTTTCGGCGCATCAGTTGCGCCATGTCTACGCCGATCGGTGGGACGATCTGCTCGCGGAGTGTGCGCGTTATGCCGCGGAGAGCAGGCAGCCGTGGAGCGAGCCGCCGATCCTCGAGCCACCCGCGACCGATGCCGATCAGCGGCGCGATGTCGATGCCCTCCGCGAGGCGGTCGCGGCACGCGATCGTCTGGCTGCGGAACGTTGGCTCGCGGCGCGGCTCGATGATGAGGATCTGTATCGCGATCTGATGCTCATCGCCGCCGACGATGTCGAGGATTTCGGTCACAAAGTGATCGTCACCGCCGCAGCGTGGAAGCTCGCCGCCATTCTGGGAGAGAAGGGTCGATACGCAGCACTGCGCATCGCGGTGTGGGAGATGACGTCGTATTCGGGCGAGCGATACGTGGAACGCAATGTCGATGTGTCCAATCTGCATCTCCGCCTCATCGACAACGCAGTTGCGGAGAAAGGATCGCTGGAGAGCATGCACTTCGTGTTCTTGTATGAAGCAGCGAAGGACACGAATGTCTTCGCGCGAGTCTGCGACTACCTCGCTTCGCAGTCCTTGCGTTCCGATTCATTCGACTTGCCACCGGCCGGTGCGCCGCCCGTTTACCGGCTGGCGCGTGACTACGCGCAGTGCCTGAAGGCGCACGCGATCGGTGATGAGCGCCTGAAGACGGCTGCAACGTACAACCTCGAGCACGCACCGTCGTTCGCCGACTGGAGCTTCGCGTGAGGTGCGCATTGATGGCGTTCGTGTTGTGCGCGCTTCCCCTCCGTGCCGCATCCATCGAGGACGCAGTCCGCACGGCGACAGGCACATCACCATTCGAACACGCGCTGCTGATGATCGACGTCGAAGACGACGCGGGCAACATCCTCTACGCGCGGAACGCACACACGTTGATGATCCCCGCCTCCGTCCGCAAGCTCTTCTCATCCGTGACCGTCCAGCAATGCCTCGGCAATGATGCGCGGCTGGCCACGGAGTTGTGGCTGGATGGCAATGACGTTGTCCTCAAAGGCGGCGCGGATCCGTCATTCGGCGCCGACCGGTACGGCTA
>DASXRT010000058.1:0-34715 GCA_036506455.1 Thermoanaerobaculia bacterium | reverse complement strand
GCAGGTGTCAGTCGTACAGACGTTGCCATCGTCGCAGTTGGGCGGCGCTCCGCCCACGCACATTCCACCGCTACACGTGTCGGCGGTGGTACAGGCGTTCCCGTCATTGCACGGGTTGGGGTTGTTGGTGTGCACGCAGCCCGTCTGCGTGTTGCAGGTGTCGGTCGTACAGACGTTGCCGTCGTTGCAGTTGGGCGGTGCTCCGCCCACGCACGCCCCGCCGCTGCAGGTGTCGTTGGTCGTGCAGGCGTTCCCGTCGTTGCACGGATCGGTGTTGTTGACGTGTGTGCATCCGCTGGCCGGATCGCAGCTGTCGTTCGTACAGACGTTGCCGTCGTTGCAGTTGGGCGGCGGTCCGCCCAGGCACGTTCCGCCGCTGCAGGTGTCGTTGGTCGTGCAGGCGTTCCCGTCGTTGCAGGGCAGAGTGTTGTTGGTGTGCACGCAGTTGAAGTTGGTCGACTGGTCGCACGTGTCGGTGGTGCAGGGGTTGCCGTCGTCGCACGATCCCGGGCAATGCTTGCTGTCGTTGAACGTGCAGGTCCAGTTCTCGCCCTCTTTGAGGTTGATTGTGGCGGTGCCGGTGCCCGTATTGCCCGAACCGTTGCCGCCATTCGGGCTCGTCACTGTGCACACAATGCTGTCGAGTGACCAACTGCTCGGAACCGTCTCTGTGAAAGTGTAGCTTTTGAATGTGACGATTCCGTTGAAGCTCCTGCTGTTTGACGTATTCGTGCCGTCATCAATCAGCGTGAAGCTTCCGAAGTCACTGCTCGAGAAATCGAACGATGTGGTCCCCTCCGGCGTGGCCTGCTTGGTGATCGTGATGGAGGCGGGGAAGATGACAGCCTCCGCCGACATCGAGCGATCCTGGTTTCCGCCCTTTCCGTCGAGATCAATGAGGCGCATGTGGTATGGAGAACCGGGAATCGTGACTGCGGAGTTGTTCAGTCCCCAGTCGGAACGCGTGGCGATATGGCCGCCCCAGGCCAGCACGGGGTTTGCCGTGCTCGCCGTGAACGTAATCGTGATCCTCGTCGAGCTATCTCCGGCGTAGGTACCGATCAGCGTATATGCGGAGACGGCCGTAATCGTGCCGTTGTATAGAGTAAAGACTCCCGATATCTGAGTGACTCCAGCGGCTGCCACATTCGGGTCGATGGGGATGGGGAACGTCGTTGGAGAACCGCATCCGCTGACGCCGGAGCACGCATCTGACCCGGCGGCGGCTGATCGATCCCAAGTGGTCAGGTAATCGATCGCGTGCTTGCCGCTCTTGGTCGTGTCCCATTCAATCGTGACAGTGTGGACGATGCTCGTGTCCAGATTCGCGAACTTGAGCCTGTACGGAATGGAATCGCCTTCGAAGTATCGTGCCTTGCTGGGACCCAGATTTCCATTCTCCCAGGCAGTGCCTGTACAGGCCACTCCGCCGCTGGGACCATTCGCGCACTGATCCAGGTCGGCGGAGGGGTTTGCATCCCGAAAGGTCGTCTGGGCCGTTTGTCCGGACGATTGACCTGTCGCTGTGAGTGTGAAGGTCACGCCGCCATCATCTTGCTCAATGACGAATTCGGTGTTGGTGAAGGCGCCGAGCGAATTTGCCGTTGAGTACAGCGTGACGTCGTCATGCGTCTTCGGGTTTCGAACGATGAGCAGCCTGACTACCTCGCCTGCCTGCCAGCCCGATCCCGTGATCGTCACTCTCTCGCCAGGACCGTATTCAGACTTGTCCGTTCTGACCGTGGCGAGCTGAGCGAATGCAATTTGCGAGAGAAAGGTGGCCGCGATGAAGATCGCGATCACAGAAAGGATCGGAATTGATTTTTGGTGTTTACTGCCGATGGATAGACGACCGGCGCACAGCCGCGTACACGCGGCGGGAACATTGTTCCCCATGAGACCCTCCTCGAACCCATAAGGCGCCCGGAGCTGAAACTACCTTCAGTGGTGAGGGTGTGTGCGCGGGCCTGGCAGCAGCACTACGAACACCGACCGTCCGCTGTGCACGAGGTGTGCCGCATTCGTTGCGTTTTTGAAACGAGCATCGATGCTATTGCATTACATGCAAAAGAGCGCACGGATGTCATGCAAACGCGCGCATCCTGGCGTGGTCGCTATGCGTTACAAAATCATGCGGCCATCACTTTCATTGGACGCAAAGAAATAGTGCACAATTCTATTTGCACCATAATGAAGGAAGCGCGCGGGCTTGGAATCGCCACACGTGCTCCGCCCACGCGCTTTTCGTCATTGCACGTGTAAAACTGACATCGCAGCGACGGGTAGCCGGCCTTGCGTGATCGTACTGAGCGTCGCCAACCCTCTTATGGAAGTTCTTATGGAACCACATCACTGTTATCGGGATGAATAGAGCGAGATCCTAAACGTCAAGGTCGCTCCACGACTCGACACCTGGTAGACGTCGGAAACCATTGCACACGTCGATGACCGCCGCTCTCCTGAAGCTCGCGCCAGGTCAGGGGAACTCGACAAAGCTCCGGCTCGATCATCCCATCGGACGGCTCACGCTTTGAGTTTTGAGAGCTTTGTCCCTCACACGCCAGAAGCGTGGTTGCCACACGAGCTCAGCAGAGAGGGTCAAGAAGGAGGGAACGTCGAGACGGACCTTACTTCTCCGGACAGATGATCGGAGAGCGCTTCGCCGCGTTGATATAGCTTTCGAAATCGGGCGAGACCAGGCGCGTCACGGGGGCGTATATGCCGGTGGTCAACTCTCCTGTATCTCCAATGACGGATGCCTCCGAGATTCGAAAGCGCAGTTGCGCCTGATCGCACAAGACTCCGGCATTCTGTGGAGAGACCAGTTGCCGCTTCACTTTGATGTCCGATCCGTCCTGCTCCCAGCGCCCGACGGCAATGACGTGCTTCGCTCCCGACACGATGTACACACTGGTGTCTGGTTGTTCGATCACCGTGCCATGGTGCTCCACGTACTCATGACTGGCGCGGAACGAGATGATCACCGCTTGCGCGGTCCGAACGGATGTACCGTCGCCTCTGGGGTGATCGGCCCAGGGGCCGTTGACGCGCCAGAGCAACGTGTTCGTGGGAACGACTGCGCGGTGGCACGCGCAGAGAATCAGTGCGGCGATCAGGTAGCGCTTCATCGCACCACGACGTTCACGAGCTTGCCCGGCACGTAGATCGTCTTGACGACCTCTTTGCCGGCGACCCAGTTCTGGATTCGCTCGTTCGATCGGACCGCGGCCATGACCACGTCTTCCGCGGGCGGATTCGGCACTTCGATCTGTCCGCGCAGCTTTCCGTTGACCTGAACGACGATCGTGACGACGTCCTCACGCATCAACGCCGGATCGGCGACCGGCCACTTCGACGTCAATATGAATCCCTTCCGGCCGTACATCTCCCAGAGCTCCTCGGTGATGTGCGGCGCGAACGGATGCAGCATTTGCAACAACGCGGTGTAAACGTCTCGAATTCGTGCATCGCGGCCGCCGGCAGCGAGATACTCGCCGATCGCGTTCGACAGCTCCATGAGGGAGGAGATGGCGGTGTTGAACTCAAATCTCTCGAACCGGCGCGTGACGCCGTCGATGGTCTGATGCATTTTGCGGATGAGACGATCGATGTCGCCGGTGCCGTTCGTGCTGGTCTGGATATCCATGATCTGCGTACCCATCGTCCAGACGCGGCCGAGGAATCGGTAGGCGCCGATGACGCCTTCGTCGGACCAGGCGGCTTCTTTCTCCGGCGGCGCAATGAACAATGTGTATACGCGCTCCGTGTCCGCTCCGTATTTCTCGATCAGCTCATCGGGCGGCACCACATTGAACCGCGACTTCGACATCTTCCCCACTTCGGCCACCAGTTCGGTCCGGCCGCGGTACGCTTTGCCATTGCGGAACTCGACTTCATCGAGCGGCACCCAGCTCATGTTCTGCAACGGGTCGCGATAACCCTCCTTCGTGATCACGCCCTGATTGAAAAGGCGGGCGAACGGCTCCTCGATCCTGGTCAGACCGAGATCGTGAAGGGTGCGGCAGATGAATCGGGCATAGAGGAGATGAAGGATGGCGTGCTCAATGCCGCCGATGTACTGGTCGACCGGGAGCCAGCGATTGACGAGATTCGTGTCGAAAATCTTCGTCGAGTCGTGCGAGGAGATGAAACGAGCGTAATACCAGGATGAGTCGACGAATGTGTCCATCGTGTCGGTCTCGCGCCGCGCCGAACCGCCACACTGCGGACATTTAACGTTAACAAACGCTTCGTGATTCGCCAGCGGATTGCCTTCCCGTCCTGTGAATGGGACGTCGAGCGGCAAAGTCACGGGAAGGTCCTTCTCCGGCACCGTCAGGATCCCACACCGATCGCAGTAGATCATCGGGATCGGCGTGCCCCAGTAACGCTGGCGGGAGATCAGCCAGTCGCGAAGTCTGTAGCGGATGGTCTTTCTGCCGATTCCGCGGCGCTCGACCTCGTCGCTGATCTTTTCAATGGCTTTCGGCGGCGTAAGTCCATCGATCAAGCCGGAGTTGACGGCGACCGCCGATTCATCCTTGACGGTGAACGCTTCTTCCAGAGACGCCGCCGAGGGCGCCGGTGCTCCACTCGGCTGAATCACCACGCGGATCGACAGTCCGTACTGCTTTGCGAATTCGAAGTCGCGCTGATCGTGCGCGGGCACGGACATGATCGCGCCGGTGCCGTACTGCATCAGCACGAAATTCCCGAGCCAGATCGGGATCTCCTCGTTCGTAAACGGATTGATCGCGTACTTGCCAGTGAAGCGCCCTTCCTTCCCCGATTCCTGGCGCTCGAGATTGCTCTGATTGCGAACGCCGTTGATCCACTCTTCGATCGCGGTGCTCTGCGGGTGATCGGCGATCAGCGCCGGCACCTCCGGATGCTCCGGTGCCAGCACCATGAATGTGGCGCCGAAGATCGTGTCGGGACGTGTCGTGAAGACGCGGATGGGCCGACCCGATGAGGGAACGGGAAAGTCGATGTCCGCTCCGATCGACTTGCCGATCCAGTTGCGCTGCATCACCTTCACCTTCTCCGGCCAATGCTCGAGCCGATCGAGGGCGGCGTCGAGGCGGTCGGCGTAGTCGGTGATCTTGAAGAACCATTGCGACAATTCACGCTGCTCGACGACGCTGCCGCAACGTTCGCAACGGCCATCGATGACCTGCTCGTTGGCGAGAACGGTCAGGTCCTGTGGACACCAATTGACAGGCGCTTTGCCGCGATAGGCCAATCCGCGCTGATAGAGCTGAAGGAACAGCCACTGGTTCCAGCGGTAATACGCCGGATCGCACGAGGCCAGCTCTTTCGACCAGTCATAGAGAATGCCCCAGCGTTCGAACTGCTTCTTCTCGCGCGCGATGTTCGAAAGAGTCCAGTCGCGCGGATGGATGCCGCGCTTGATGGCCGCATTCTCGGCGGGCAGGCCGAACGCGTCCCATCCCATCGGATTGAGCGCCGCGCGTCCCCGCATGCGAAAGTAGCGATAAAGCGCGTCGCCGAGGATGTAGTTGCGCCCGTGTCCGACGTGGAGATCGCCGGATGGATACGGGAACATATTCAGCATGTAGAACTTCTCGCCCGGCGCGGTGACGTCGATCTCGGCGATCTTCGCGCCGGCCCATTTCTTCTGCCACTTCGGTTCGATGTCGCGGGGCTGATACTGCATGCGTCGCGAGTATAAAGGAGAGGCCGGGGCGTTCGTGGTCGTGACGCTGCTCGCCGTCAGCGCGGTTCGTCAGGGCGGGAAAGGTCGTACATCCATCCATCCATCCGGTGTCGGCATCAACCGCTATCGCCAGCCGACCGATCTCACGCCGGAGGAGTTGTCGTTTCTCGATCGGCAGGGACGTCTTCAACTCCTGAATTTCCTCGATTCGAATCTCGCCGGCATCGACAACTTTCGTTTCCGCGGCCGGACAATCAATCTGACCGCCGCACATCTCCTGACATCGTTCGGATACTCGATTGATGCAAACCTCTTCCTGCGTGCGGAGCGCAAGTACTTCGTCGTCCTTCACGACTATGTGAATCGCGAGCGGCCTTTTCCCGGAGCGGAGGTGCAGTTGATCGATCAGCCGATGACATTCCGCGGCAGGGCGATCCGCGTCTCGCCGCACATCGCGCTGTGGATGCGGCCGCGCCAGCGCTTTCGGGAGCGCGGCGCCGCGCCGGGAGGACTCGTTGCGCTTGCGTCGATGGCGATCGAGTCTTCGCCGAAGCGCAAGCGAAATCGGATGGGTGGGTGGCGGGTGTGGAGAGTCTCGAAACGAGTATCGCGCTGCGCGTGGGCGTCACGTTTCGTAGATGAACGTGACCGGACCGTCATTTTCGAGAGAGACGATCATGAACTCGCGAAAGCGACCCGTGCGGACGTCGATGCCGGTCGCAGCGAGCTCGCGCGCGAAGAGCTCGAACAGAGTCTTCGCTCTCTCCGGCTCTTCGGCCTTGTCGAACCCGGGACGCCGGCCCCGCTCGAGGGACGCGGCGAGCGTGAACTGCGAGACCGCCAGGATCGCGCCGCCGATTTCGGATACGTCGCGATTCATCTTTCCGGCAACATCGCTGAAGATACGCAGCTCGCGGATCTTCTTCGCCGCATCGCGCATCTGCCGTTCGCCGTCGCCTTTCTCCACTGCGGCGAGGACGAGCATCCCCTTGCCGATCTGCGAGACCAGTTCGCCATCGACCGAGACCGAGGCACTGCGCACGCGTTGAATCACGCATTTCATCGAGGGCGAATTGTAGTTACCATGTGACGATGTACGCTGGCGAGCGGTTCAATGCCATCACTCACCTCATCGGTGCCGCCCTCGCCGTGGCAGGCACCGGAACACTGATTCTCCTCGCGCGGGACCGCGGCAACGCGCGCGCCATCACGGCGTTTTCGATCTATGGCGCGATGATGATCCTGCTCTATGTGAGCTCGACGCTATATCACAGCCTCCGCGGCCGGGCGAAGCAGATCTTCCACGTCTTCGACCACTGCGCGATCTACCTGTTGATCGCCGGAACGTACACGCCGTTCACGCTTCTCGTCCTTCGCGGCGCATGGGGATGGTGGCTCTTCGGCATCGTGTGGGCCCTGGCCATCGCTGGTATTGCCAAGGACGTATTTCTCCACAATCGCTATCGCGTGATCTCGGTCGTCCTCTACGTGTTGATGGGATGGCTCGTGATCGTGGCGTTCGGACCCTTACAACGAAGCCTTCCCACGCCGGGGATCGTGTGGCTTGCCGCGGGCGGCGTCATCTACACGGCGGGGATCGCCTTCTTCGCCATGTCAAAGCACATCGTGCACACCCATGGGCTGTGGCATGTTTGTGTCATCGGTGGAAGCGCCTGCCACTACGTCGCGGTATTGCGTTACGTGGCGATGGCATAGCGCTCGCGCAGCACTCTCATGTGATGCCGCTCGTGGCCGATGATGATGTACGCGAGCGCGCGGACCGTGACCGGGTTGTCGCTGGCGATGCCGCCGCGAGCCCACGCCTTCTCGTCGAATGTGCGAAACAGTTCGAGCGTCGAGCGCCGCAGCAGCGCCAGAGCTTCCGCGCGTTGGCGCACGGTCGATGAATCGAAGGGCGACATCGCCATCCATTCGTTCTGATCGTAGCCGGGAATCGCCTGCTTGTCTCCGCGCGCGAAGGCGAGCGCGCGGTACGCGAAGACGCGCTCCGAGTCTTCGATGTGGCCGAGGAGCTGGCAGATACTCCATTTTTCCGGCGCGTAGCGATAGCCGCCGCGCGAGTCGTCGATCCTTCCCAGGAATTTCTGAGTGTCAGCCGACTGACTGACCATCGCGCCGACGATGTCGAGCTCCGGGACCAGATCGATGTAGCGGCCGTAATACTCGGCGTATTCAGATTTCTCAGGACGTTCCAGTTTCATGCGCAGCATCGTACGACAACGAACGTGATGTCGTCGTTCGGTGGCTGATCTCCGTGCCAGCGCCGCGCGGCGTCGGCGAGGCTGGCGATGACGTCTTCCGCGGTCGGCGCCGTTGCCGCGGATGCGAAATCCTGCGTCGCGCCGAGGTAGCCGAGCTGCTGCCCGTCCGCGTTCTGCAGCTCGGGGAAACCGTCGCTCATCAGCAGGATCGTGTCTCCTTCATTGATCGCGAAGTCGGTCTGATCGTAATCGGTGCCGAGCGTGCCGAGCGGCGTAGCGCCGAGCACGATCTCATCGACGCTGCCATCTGCGGCGCGATGGATGAGCAGTGGCGGCATGCCCGCGGAGGCGACCGTGAGACGCTTCCCATCGAATCGCGCCAGTGAGAGCGCCATCGCCATGCGACCGAGGTCCATCCGCTTGATCCTCTCCGCGGCGTCGCTGAGAAAGCCCGACGGATCGGTCGACGCGCTGTAGCCGGCAAAGAGGGTCTTGATGACGGTGACCATTGTGCCGGCCTTGGCGCCGTGGCCGGTGGCATCGCCGATGGTGACGGAGAGAGCTCCGTCGCGGGAAACGTGGAAGTCGTAATAGTCGCCGCCGACTTCGGCCGCAGTCTGCGTCATCACGGCGATGTCGTAACGATCGTGCTGCGGAACCTGCTTGGGAAGCATCGAGAGCTGGAACCGCCGCGCTTCTTCCAGCTCGTCAGACTTTCGCTCGTACTCCAGCTCCAGCGTGCGCTGCTGCACGTCCTGCTCACGCCGCGCGCGCTCCTGCTCGATCAGCTTCCGCTGATGTTCGCTGAGATCGTCGGCCATTCGATTGAATGCCAGCGCGAGCTGTCCGAACTCGCTCTTCGAGCGCACCGGGACCTTTGTGGTGAGGTCCCCCTGCGAGATCCGCTCGGCGCCTTCGGCAACGAGCTTCACGTCACGCGTGATGTGATCGGCGACCGGAAGCATGCCGATGAGCGCGAGAGCGATGACCCCGATTCCCCAGCCGAAGTTACGCGCTGCAGTGTGCCGCAGCTCCTCGAGGTTCTCGCCGACCGGGCGCGCGACGCCGATGCGAAGCCCGCTCTCCCGGTGCCACGACACCGCCACCACCCAGTTTGGCAGGTGCGGGACGGGGCGGCCGCGCTTGAATGCGTCGACGATGCCGAGGTTGTCGAGCGTGGCGCGCTCGGTGGTGTTGCGCGTGTAGACATTCCCCTCACGGTCGACGGCGAAGGGAATCTCCGCCGTGTCTTCGTTCGGCGCGCCGAGGACGCGCTTGATGACCTCGTCGGTGCTGAGCTGAGCGCGAATCTGTCCGACGACTTCCCCGCCGCTGTGCACCGGTACATTGAACGTTTGACCGAACAGCAGCGCGGCCTGTTTTGCCTTCGTCTTCAGGAGTTGCTTCTGCTCATCGGTCATATGGCGGATGCGCACGACGCGCCGCTCCGGGCGTTGCGCCTCCCGGATCTTTTCGCGTTCCTGGCGCTGCTCCCGGGCCACTTCCATCTGCTGATGAAAGGTCTCGCGGCTCGCCTCCATGTCTGTGTCGAGGTGCTGCTGCTTCTCTTTGAGCTGGGCCTTGATCTGGTCACGCTCTTCGCGAGAGAGATTCTGATTGCCGAGAGCGACGGAGAGTTTCGTGATCTCCGAGACGCGCTTGCCGAAATCGGGCGGCATCGAGAACTTGGGATATTTCACCGGCGGCAGATCGATGACGATCGACTCGCTCAGATCGGGATTGATGTCGGGAGGCTCGGGCGGTGGCGGGGGCGCCGCATGCGCTTGCGTGACGGCTGCAGGATGAGGAACCGCGGCCGGTGCTGGCGTCGGGACGAATTCCAGCGCGTCGACCAGCGGAGCGACCTCGCCCATCGCCATCAGGACGTTGTCGACGATGGCGTTGCGCTTCCCCGGCTGCATTCCGTTGAGTGGGATCGCCGAGAGACCGGCCAGACGCTCGTCGAGATCGGCGCGGATCGCGGTGAGGCGACGATCCATCTGCGATGTGAGTCGAGTCGCTTCTCGATGATAGGCGCCCTCCAGCGCACGTTTCGATGACCGATAAGAGTAGAAGACGATGCCTGTCAGCGGGAGCACCGAGAGGACGAAACAGGCCAGGAGCAGTTGCGTGCGGATCTTCATCGACTACGGACAGAATCGTAAATGGAAGACGAAAAAGTCCGCTCAGGGTTTGCGATGGGGTCAGGTCTTCAGTTTTCAGTTTTTTTCTACAGCCGGTCGGTCAGTTCCACGCGGCGTAGAAGAAAACTGAAAACTGAAGACCTGACCCCGCGCAGAATGCGCTTGAGTTTCGGCTCAGCGAAGTAGCGCCACGAAGCGAGTCGTTTCGCGCGTCCGCGCTTCGGCCTCGCCACGATCACGGCGTGAAATGGGGGTTCACCGCGCGCGAGCAGGTCGCGCTCGCTCTGAATGAGGCGTTCGAGCAAATCTTTCGGTGCGAGCTTCCAGTCGACGGCCGGGACGATC
The DNA here is from genome assembly GCA_036506455.1 of Thermoanaerobaculia bacterium. Lineage (GTDB taxonomy): Bacteria > Acidobacteriota > Thermoanaerobaculia > Gp7-AA8 > Gp7-AA8 > DASVHS01. Next base: position 24,327 of record DASXRT010000058.1, on the reverse strand, counting down.
GGAGCGAGCAGGTTGCCTCCGTACCCGCGAAAGGCGACGAGATCGAACCCGACCTCGAGCTGCGGCACGACCTCACTCGAGCGGAACGCCTCCGACGGATCCTGTGGAACGATCGGATACGGCAGCACCGGCACAAAGAGGCACTCCCGGGGAATCGTGGCGAAGAATTTTCGCTGGGCGATGTACCGCTCTTCCGTCCATTCGTGGCGAGACGGCCCGATGTACTCGTCGAGATAGAGCAGACCGTCGGGTTTGAGCGCGAGGAGAATCGCGCGCAGGAGCTTTTCGAGCTTGGCGACGTGATGCATCGCCTGATGAATCAGAACGAGGTCGTATCGTCGCCGCGGAAGCACAGGTCTGTTGAAGTCGCTGGCGAAGTAACCGATCCGGCGATCCATCGCACTGCGCCGCGCTTCTTCACGCGCGATCGCGAGCGAGCCGAGCGAGCCGTCGAAGGCATCGACACGCTCACAGAGATTCCGCCGCACGAGGTCGCGCTCGAGCGCGCCGGTGCCGCAGCCAACCGACAGAGCGCGCGCGAAGTGTCTCTGCCCAAGCCACTGCTGAAACCAGTCGAGCGGCCACAGCGGATGTTCCGCGGTGCCGATGCTGGCGTTGATGTATTCATGGATCGTCGGATTCAGCATCCAGTTCGTCGCGTGGAACGACTCGCTCGATACTTCGCGGTCCCAGAAATCTTGGGAGCTCATCCGGCGGCGGATTCTACTCGGCGTAGAGAATGTTCAAAGTCGATTAAAATTAGCGAGACCGCACTGGACCGATCACACATCGGACCGCGCCCGCATGTCGGTCGCGTGAAACATAAACGTGAGATAGGAGAACCCAATGATCAACAAAGTGATTCTGATCGGTCGCCTCGGCAAAGATCCGGAGATCCGTTCCACCCCCAACGGCACGAGCGTCTGCAAGTTCACGATGGCCACCGACGAGCGCTTCACCGATCGCAACGGCGAGAAGCAGGAGCGCACCGAATGGCACAACATCGTAGCCTGGGGAAAGCTCGGCGAGATCTGCGGGCAGTATCTGCGCAAAGGAAAGCTCATCTACATCGACGGATCGATCCGCACGGATAGCTGGGATGACAAAGAGACCGGGCAGAAACGCTACCGTACCGAGATCGTCGCCCAGAACATGAAGATGCTCGATAAGAAAGGCGACGATGAAGGCGGAAGCTACGCGGCAGCGCGCAAGAGCAACGCGTCCGCTCCCGCCCCCGAAGTGACGGACGACGAGGAAGTACCGTTCTAGATCTAGATCATGAGGGCCTTCTCCCCGCAACGCGGGGAGAAGGCGCCGCAGGCGGATGACGGATCGGCCCTCACCCGGCGCTTCGCGCCACCCTCTCCCGCAAGCGGGAGAGGGACACTCAGGTTTTACGTCCACTCTTCGCGGCCGCTTCGCGAGCGCGGATTCTTCCGGCGATCGACGTCCGGCACCAACACCTCGCGCGCGGGCCGGGTCTTGGCGAACTCGTCGCAGAAGCGCTCGGCTTCGTCCACCAGCACATCGAATGATCCGGCCGGCGGAGCGCCCTGCGCACGTATCTCCGCACAATGCTGGCGATATCGCTCAGCACGCGCGTGCGCATCTTCGAAGCGTGCACGAATCGCGGCGTCTTCATCCACGCGCCGTCGTAGAAAATCCTGAATATCCGGGACCCGCTCGATATGGCTGCAGAACAGAATGACATCGTTGCCAGCCTTCAGCGCACGCTCGGCGATCACTTCGTAGCTGCCGAGGTCGGAAACGGCGTGCATCTCCATGTCGTCGCTGATGGCCACGCCCTCGAAGCCGATCTGTCGCAGAAGATCGGCGGTCTGACGGCGGCTCAGCGTCGCCGGGATGTCGGGATCATCGATCTGCGGATACGTGCCGTGACCGATCATGATCGCTCCTGCCTCGGCGCCGAGCCGCATGAAGGGGATGAGATCGCGCCGCAGCAACTCTTCGAGTGATTCATCGATGATCGTCGCGCCGTAGTGCGGATCGGCCGATCCCGCACCGATGCCCGGCCAGTGCTTGAGACACGATGCCACTCCCTGCGCGTGCAGACCGCGGATGAACGCACCCGCGAGCTCGACCACCGTTTCGGGATCTTTGCCGAACGTGCGGCGCTCGAGCCCTTTCGGCGCATGTTCGCCCCTGACGTCGACGACGGGCGCGAGATCGATCTCGATGTCGAAGTAGCGCAGCGCCATGCCGATGACTTTGCCGAGCCACTCCGACATCTCCGCCGGCTTCTCCCCTTCTTCGAACGCTTCGACGCTCGGCAGACCGGGGATGATGTGGCGCAGGCGATCGACACGTCCTCCCTCTTCATCGATCATGATGAGCGGCGGATGTCGCGAGATCGCCTTCACCTCTCGGACGAGGTCGCGGAGCTGCTCCTCGCTGGCGATGTTCCGGCCGAACAGCACGACCGCGTACGGCGAGGTCTCCGTCAGGATGCGCCGTTCGAGGTCCGTCAGCGACTTTCCCGACAGGCCGATGCCGAGGATTTCACTGCACATCAAATGAGCATCGTAGCAACTATTCGTCCAATCGCTGTTTCAGCTCATCGAGCTTCTTCAGCGCGTCCAGCGGCGAGATCGCCTCGATCTGAATCGCGCGCAACGCGTCGAGGACGCTCTGCTCGCGAGCGCCGAAGAGACCGAGTTGCTGCGTTGCCGGCATCGGACCGCGGCGGCGCGTCTCCTCGACCACGTCGTGCTCCTTGCGCTCCAGCGTGGCGAGGATCTCGCGGGCCCGTTCGATGATCGATTGGGGGATGCCGGCGAGTCTGGCCACCTGGATTCCGTAACTCTTATCGGCAGCGCCGGGGACGACTTTGCGCAGGAAGATGATCTGATCGTTCCACTCCTTGACGGCGACGTTGGAGTTCGCGACACGCACTTTCGTCTTCGCCAGATCGGTGACCTCGTGATAGTGCGTGGCGAAGAGCGTGATGCCGCTGCGCGCGGCGTTGTCGTGCAGAAACTCGATGATGGCCCACGCCAGCGACAGGCCGTCGAATGTGGCCGTGCCGCGGCCGACCTCATCGAGGATGATCAGCGATTGCTCCGTGGCGTTGTTGAGGATGTTCGCGGTCTCGTGCATCTCCACCATGAACGTCGACTCGCCGCGCGCGAGCTGATCTGACGCGCCCACGCGCGTGAAGATGCGGTCGAAGACGCCGAGAGTGGCCTTCGCCGCGGGAACGAAACTGCCGGCCTGATTGAGCAGCACGATGAGCGCGACCTGGCGCAGATACGTCGACTTCCCGCCCATGTTCGGTCCGGTGATGATCTGGATTCCGTTGCGCGAGCGATCGATGTCTGTATCGTTCGGAATGAAGCGCTCCGCAGCGATCTGCTCGATCACCGGATGCCGTCCCTCGCTGATACAGATCTCGGCCTGTTCGCTGAGCGCCGGCCGGACGTAGCGATGCCGAATGGCAATCGTGGCCAGCGATGCGACCGCATCGCAGTCGGCGACGGCATGCGCGGTCGAGAGAATCGGTGCGCTCTGCGCTGCGATCGACTGCAGCAGATCGTCGTAAAGCCGCAGCTCGATGGCGATGGCTTTCTCCTCGGCTCCGACGATCTTCTCCTCGAGCACTTTGAGATCGGGAGTGATGAAACGTTCCGCGTTGACGAGCGTTTGCTTGCGGATGTAATCGCCCGGAACTTTGCCGAGATTCGATTTCGAGACCTCGATGTAGTAGCCGAAGACGCTGTTGAAGCGGATTTTCAGCGACGAGATCCCGGTGCGCTGGCGCTCCCTGGTCTCGATCTCCATCAGAATCGACTTCGAGTCACGAGCGATGGCGCGCAGCGAGTCTAGCTCGGCGTCCACTCCGTTCTGAATGACGCCGCCGTCGCGAATGCTCAGCGGCGGCGTGGAATCGAGCGTTGCCGCGATTCTGGCGACGACGGCCGGCAGAGGATCGAGAGCGGTGCGGACCTGGCGGAGGAGTGGTCCCTGCAGCGCCGACATCGCCGAGCGCAGATCGTCGGCGGCGACGAGCGAATCGGCCAGCGTCAAGCACTCTCGCGGCGTTGCGCTGCGCAGCGTGGCGCGCGAAATGATGCGCTCGAGATCGGCGATCTGCCCGAGACGCGCTGTCATCTGTTCGAGGATGGCGCGCGAGCGCGTCAGCTCATCGACGGCGTCGTGCCGGTCGAAGATCGCCTGGCGCGATTTCAGAGGCCGGGTGAGCCAGCGCCGCAGCGTTCTCGATCCCATCGCCGTGCGCGTGGCGTTCACGACGCTCCAGAGCGTGGCCCGCGGATTGGCGACGTCGCGAGATTCGAGGACCTCGAGATTGGCGAGGGTCGCGGCGTCGAGCTGCAGAAAATCGGCGTCGTTGTCGACGCGCAGCGACCGGACATGGTCGAGTGCCTTCTTATGGCTCGCCGCGGCATAGCGCAGCGCGCCGCCGGCCGCGCCGATCCGCGGATCGTCGCCTTCCAGCCCGAAACCTCGCAGTGATTGTGTGCCGAAGTGACGCGACAGATAGTCATCCCCACGATCGAAGATCGAGGACTCCACTGCTGTCGCAGCGACCCCGAGCCTCTGGACGTGGCCGGCGAAGCCATTCTCGTCGGCGGGGAAGATCGCCTCCCGCGGCGCAAGACGGGCGACGTCGTCCGATAGATGAGCGTCGTCGACAGCTCGATACGACGTGACGAAGAAATCACCGGTCGAGACATCGAGATACGCGGCGCCGAGCGATTCGTTCCTGGGGACGATCGACAGCAGATAGCAGTTCTCGCGCTCGACGATCGAGCTCTCGGTCGCGGTTCCCGGCGTCACGATGCGGACGATCTCGCGTTTGACCAATCCCTTCGCCTGCGACGGATCCTCGGCCTGTTCGCAGATGGCCACGCGGAACCCGCTCTTGATCAGCTTCGCGATGTAGCTGTCGGCGGAGTGAAACGGCACGCCGCACATCGGTGCCTCGTGCTCCTGCCCTTTGCCGCGCGCGGTCAGGACGAGATCGAGGATCGGCGCCGCCGTCTCCGCGTCCTCGAAGAACATCTCGTAGAAGTCGCCGAGGCGATAGAAGAGGATGGCGTCGGGGACCTGACGCTTGATCTCGAAATACTGCTCGAGCATCGGCGTGAGTTTCATCGGATGGGACACAGGACAGCAGTCAGTCTACCGGTTTTCGAATCGCCAGCAGCGATCCGTCTGCAGCCCGTAGCTCGACCACCAGCGCGTCGCGTAATGCCGAGTGCGGCGCGCGATCGCACAGAACGATCCAGCGATTCTCTCTTCCGCCCTCGCCACGACCTGCGTACGCGACGTGAACCGCTTCGTACCCGCGGATTCCGCGAGCGCGGAGGAGGGTGACGGCGCGAATCCCCGCTTCACTGCTGAGAATGCGTCCGGCTCGGCGCGAAGGGTCCTCGGCGCCGCGAAAGGCGACGAAGAGCGCCGCGCAGATCGCCATCCACAGGATGTAGATCGCCGCGAAGAGGACGCGCCGCCGTTTGTCCGACACGGCCACCTATAATAACGATCCGATGACGCGCAGCGAGATCGAGCAGAAGCTGATCGACATCGTGCGGCAGGAAAAACACGACCTCCCCGACGAGAAGCTCACTCCCCAAACCACATTCGCCGATGCCGGCATCGATTCTCTCGATGCTCTGACGATCCTGTTTGCCATCGAAGAGAGTTTCAAGATCTCGATTCCCGATGATCGGGCCCGGGCCATGAAAACGCTCGGCGATATGATCGACGCCGTCGAGGCGCTTTTGCCGAGCGCCACGTGACGCGCGTCGCCATCACGGGCCTCGGCATCATTTCGCCTTTCGGCCGCGGCCATGACACGACGCTCGACTCGCTGCGCAACGGTCGCAGCGGCATCCGCCTTCTCACGAGCGTCGACACCTCCGAGCTGCAGTGCAAGATCGGCGGAGAGGTGCCCGCCGAAACGCAGGAGGGGCAGCAGCGCGGTTTCGATCGATTCACGCGCCTCGCGCTCATCGCCGCGGAAGATGCCGCGCGGCAGGCGAATTACTCGTCGATCGGCGTCGATGCCGACCGCATCGGTGTGCTGGTGGGCACGGGAATGGGCGGGTGCGAAACGCTCGACGCCAGCTATCGCCGCATCTACAAAGAATCGCTGACGCGCGTCGCGCCGACGACGATCGCCTACTCGATGTACAACGCCGCGACGAGCGCGATCTCGACGAAGTATCGGGCCAAAGGAGTCTCGTACGCCGTCGTCTCGGCCTGCTCATCGAGCGCGCATGCGATCGGCCTCGCTTATCAGGCCATTCGCAGCGGACAGGCGGACGCGATGATCGCCGGCGGCGCCGATGCGCCGTTCACATTCGGCGCCATCCGCGCGTGGGAAAGCATGCGCGTTCTGGCGATCGACAACGAATATCCCGAGCGCGCCTGCCGCCCGTTCAGCGCCGATCGCAAAGGGATCGTTCTGGCCGAAGGTGCGGCCGTGTTCGTCCTGGAGTCGTTCGACAACGCCCTGCGCCGCAAACAGGCGATCATCGGCGAGATCGTCGGATTCGGCGCCACGAGCGATGCCGGCCACATCACCGATCCTTCGATCGACGGCGCGGCGCGCGCGATGAAGATGGCTCTTCGCGACGCCGCCAATATCGACTACATCAACGCGCACGGAACGGCGACGCAAGCGAACGACGTGACCGAGACGAAAGCGATCAAAGAGGTCTTCGGCCGGTCGGCGTATGCGATTCCCGTCAGTTCGACGAAGTCGATGCACGGCCATGCCATGGGCGCGAGCGGCGCGATCGAGATGGCCTGCTCGCTGCTGGCCCTGAACGCCGGATTTCTGCCGCCGACGATCAATCTGGACTCGCCGGATCCGGCGTGCGATCTCGATTACATCCCGAATCTGGCGCGCCAGGCCCGTGCCGGCGTTTTCCTCTCCAACTCGTTCGGCTTCGGCGGGATGAACGCGGTCGTCGCGGTCAGAACAGCCGTGGCAGCCGATTTGCTACCTTGAGGCTGTCCATTGGTATGATTCCGACCGGAGGCGACTTTGATCGTAGAAAAGAAGCATCTCGATAATTTCACGATCCTCTACGTCGAGGGCCTCATCAAGCTGGGCGAGAGCGCCGAATTCTTCTCCTCCGCGCTCGAGAACGTGCTGAAGAACGAGAGCACGAACGTCATCATCGACTTCACGAAAATCGACTACATCGACTCCACCGGCATCGGCGAGCTCGTCGGCTACCTGGGCAAATTCACCACGCAGAACCGCAAGCTCGTGCTGGTCAACCCCTCCGAGCGTATCCAGAAACTGCTCAAGCTCGCGAAGCTCGACACCGTGTTCAAGATCTACGGCACGGAAGAAGAAGCGATCGCCGCGGAGAGCGGCAGCACGGCGCGAGCCTCGTAGCGCCGGATGCCTGCGCTCGCCCACGTCTACCGCGGTGCGCACATCGAGTCCTTTCACAGCGGTTCCATCGCCATCGTCGATTCGCGCGGGCGTCTTCTCGCCTGCGCCGGCGATCCATCGCTGCGCACCTGTCTGCGATCGGCGGCGAAGCCGTTTCAAGCGATTCCGCTCGTCGAATACGGCGGCGCCGAGGAGTTCGATCTGACCGGCGAGGAGATCGCGCTGACGTGCGCGTCGCACGGCGGCGAGCCGATGCACGTCTCCACCGCCGCAGCGATGCTGCGCAAAGGTGAGTTCGACGAATCCGACCTGCTCTGTGGTGCGCACATCCCGTACGACGAGAAAGCGGCGGCCGAGCTGCGCGCCACGGGAGAGGCGCCGTCACCGCTCCACAACAACTGTTCCGGCAAACATGCCGGAATGCTCCTGGCCACGCGCGTAATGGACGTGCCGAGCAGCCGCTACATCGACGTCGATCATCCGGTGCAGGCGCTGATGCGGACCACGATCGCCGAGTTCGCCGACCTTTCCACCGACGAGATTCCCATCGCCGTCGATGGTTGCGGCGTGCCGGCGTTCTTCCTCACGCTCTACCGCGCCGCACTCGCTTACGCGCGCCTCGTCGCGAGCGGCTCGAGCCCCGACGCACCGGGAGCGCTCGACCGGTACTCCGAGAGCGCCTCGCGCGTCGTAGAGTCGATGACTTCGTTTCCGCAGTACGTCGCCGGTGCGTGGAGCATCACCACGCCGCTCCTGTCCGCGTTCGACGGAGAGCTCATCGCCAAGGAGGGGGCGGAGGGTTTTTACGCGATGGCCCTCTATCCTTCCCTCGTCGGCGAGTTGACCGAACGCCTCCGCGTTGCAGATGATTGCGCGGTCGGCGTGGCAATCAAGATCAACGACGGGTCGATGGAGCGGGGGCGCAACCCGGTCATCCTGCGCACGCTCGAGCTTCTGGGACTCGACGTCGCCGGCCGCTCCGGCCTCGAGCGCTATCGCGACTGGCCGTTGCGCAACGTGGCCGGAAATCTCGTCGGCGAGGTCCGCGCCGAATTCGATCTGGAGTTTTTGTGATGCGCAAGAAAACCCTGGTGGCGTTGATCCTTCTGGTCGGCTGCAAGACCGTCGGCGTCTCGACGACGGCCGGCGGATACGCCGAGGTGTCGCCGACGATCGCCAACGAGATGATTCTCGATACGCGGCAGGTCGTGATTCTCGATACGCGGCCAGCGTCCGAATACCGCGGACCGAACGGCCACATCGCCGGCGCGATCAGCGCGCCGTTCGACACGATCGAGAAGCAGCTCCCCGAGCTTTTGCCGTATCAGAACGACACGGTTCTGGTCTATGGCGCGAGCTCCACAGATGGCGCGCTGGCCGCACGCCTGCTCAGCCTCGCCGGTTTCCGCAATGTCGTCCACGTCGACGGCGGCCTGGAAGCGTGGATTGCGCGCGGCTATCGCACTGTTAACGCGCAGTGATGAAAACGCTCTTCACATTGCTCGCCGCGTTGATCGCGGCCCCGTCCCTTCTTGCGCAGTCGACGAGCAGCGCGACTCTGGCCCGATACGCGGAGCATGCTTTCCCGCAGTGCCCCGCGCAGGCATTCAAGATCGAGTCCATCACGCAGCCCGGCCCGGCCGGGTTCGATGTGTATCGCGTGATCGAGACGTCGTCGGACGAATCGTGCGGATCTCAGAAGTACCTCCTCGTCTCTCCCAAATCGCAGCAGACGATCCTCGGCACGATCATCCGGCTTCCGGAGGACGCGCGCCCCGTGCACATCCGCGTCGCCGAACACGCCTCCACGATCCTCAAGTCGCCGATGAGCGCACGCGTGGCGCCGATCGGTTTGCCCGATGGGCTGAAGGCGGTGTCGATCACGCGCAGCACGCCGTTCGGACAGTTCGCCTATGACGGCTACATCGACGCGTCGGAAACGTTCCTGCTCATCGGCGCGCGAGGAAACCTGAACGAGAGTCCGGAAAAGACGCTGCGCGACGCCGTCGGTGCGAATGCCGCCGCACGGCGGGGAAATGCCAAAGCGAAGACCGAGATCATCGAGCTCTCCGATCTGGAGTGCCCCAGTTGTGGTCGCGCCCACAAAGCGCTGGAGCCGTTGATCGCCAAGAACCTGTCGAAGGTCAATTACGCGCGGCTCGATCTGCCGCTCTTCGAGCATCACGAGTGGTCCTTTCAAGCGGCGATGGGCGCGCGTGCGATTCAGCGCGTCGCGCCGGCGCGTTACTGGGAATACGTCAACACGGTCTTCGCCAATCAGGAAACCCTCACCAAAGACACGATCGACGCGTTCGTGAAGAATTTCTGCACCGATCGCGACATCAACTGGGCGGCGATCGAGAAGATCTACGCGTCCACACCGGAGCGTCAGGCCTTGCTCGATCAGGTGAGCCGCGCGTTCGCCGTCGGGATCGTCTCCACGCCCACGTTCATCATCAACGGACGGACGATGGGATTCGGCCCGGAGGGCGAATTCACGATCAACGCGGTGCGGAAGGCGATCGGTCTGCCGCCGGTGAAGGTGGCGAAGGCGCCGGCGAAGAAGAAGTAGCGAAGCCCTGGAGTGCGGTGCCTCGGCACCGCCTTGATGGCGGCGGCGAGCCGCCGCACTCCAAGGCTAGAAGCCGAAGCTGATCTTGGCGCCGTAGCTCCGCTCTGCGACCTGGTTCGCCTCCACAGCGAGCTTCAATACGAAGAGATTGAACTGCACGCCGGCGGTGTAACGGCTGATCGTCGACTTGTCGCGCAGCGTGATCTCGGGCGTGCGCGATGTCGCCGGGATCGTGCCGCGCGCGTCGCCGCGCTGTCGCCCGATCGAGCCGTATGGCGTCACCGGCCCGAAGCCTTTGCCGAGGAACAGCTCGACGCCGTAGGTATTGAGTTTGTAGACGTCGACGCCGCGCAACGTCGAGTAACTGCCGCGCAACGCTAGTGTCGGCTTCACCAGGCCGCCGTTGATCACCGGAACATCGATCGACCCGCCGACGATCGAGCCGCCGGTGTCCTGCAACGCCGCATAAGAGCCGGCGACGGTCACGACGCTCAGTCCCTTCGACACGACCAGCCGCGGCACCGCGACGTAGCCGCCGCCGATGCTGAAGTCTTTCCCCACCGCGTGTTGCCAGTACGCCGCATTCGTGTCGACGTGGACGGCGGTCGCCGCGACGCCGACATCGAAGCGCAGCAATCCGCTCGCACCTGCCGGTTGCACCGGCGAGGCGAAGATGCCCTGCGCCACGAGGCGCGAAAACTTCTGGAACTCCGCCTGCGTAATCAGCGGATTGAAGTTGATGTCATCCGCGCGCAGTGGAGCGGCCACGAGAATCAGAAGAGCTGCGAGAGAAGCTCGTTGCTGAGCAGAAATCCCGAGGGAGTAAAGGCCACGCGCGCACCATGCTGCTCCAGCCATCCATCGCGCAAGCCTCGATTGATCCATTCCTCTGCCTCCTGTCCGCACAGCCGTTCGAGCTCCGCATAGTCTATGCCGGCGGTCTGGCGCAGCCGGAGGAAGATCGTCTCGCGACGGACGTCGACATCGTCGAGGTGCTCGACGAAATCGATCGCCTTTGGCGAGGTCGCGATATAGCGATGCATGTCGCGCGTGTTCGCAAATCGGTCGCCGCCGATGAACGAATGCGCGCCGAGACCGAATCCGAGGTACTCGCCGCGCTTCCAGTAGCGAAGATTGTGGCGGCATTCCTCGCCCGCCCGGGCGAAATTGCTGATCTCGTATTGCTGGAATCCCGCACGCGCGAGGCGATCGATGGCATCGACATACATGTCGGCGATGACCTCGTCGTCAGGCAGCACCGCGCGGCCGCGCTGCACTTGAATGGCGAGCGGCGATCTCTCCTCGAGATCGAGCATATACAACGACAGATGTCCGACGCCGAGCGCGATCCCTTCCTCGAGCGTCTCTCGGAATGACTCCGCGGTTTGGTTCGGCAGGCCGGCGATGAGATCGAGGCTCGTGCGCACGCCGCTCGAGACAGCGAGCGCCACTGCCTCGCGCGCGACGTTCGCACCATGAACGCGGCCGAGCGGGACGAGCTCATCATCGTGGAACGATTGCACGCCGATGCTGATGCGGTTCACGCCGAGATGTCGCCACGCACCGAGTGCTTCGGGCTCGATGTCCTCGGGATTGCACTCCATCGAAAATTCCACGTCTTCAGCGATCGGCAGCGCCTCGACGATTCGCTTCAGATTCTCGATCGACATCCGCGATGGCGTACCGCCACCGAAGTAGATCGATTCGATCTGGCTCTCTAGAGCAGCCGCGTGGCCGCCGCGCTCCAGAAGCAGGGCGCGCGTGTACTCATCCTGCAGCTCGGTATCGGTGCTGATCGCGAAAGCGCAGTACGTGCAATGAGTTCGACAGAACGGCAGATGGATGTAGAGGCCGAGTGACACGCGGGCGTCCTTTATAATCTCGTAGATGTCCGAAGTCGCTGTACCACAAGAAAAATCCCGCCCCCGGCTCGTCTGGACGCTGCTGGGGGCGATGGTCCTGGTCGGGCTGCTGCCGCTCGTCATCTCGCACTACTTCCTGATCGACATCAACCGCGACTCGCTGGAGACGCTGGAGAAGAAGTATCTGACGCGTTCGGCGGTGAGCATCGCGACCGACATCCAGAATCTGCTCACCAGCAACACCCAGCAACTGAACGAGATCGCCGGCAGCCTGCGCATCATGCAGAAGGCGCTGCCGCGAGGAACGGATCCGTTCACGTACGCGGCGAACACGCCGTGGATCGGTGACTACGTCACTCCGGACAGCGACGTCCTCGCGCTGCGCGTGCTCAATGCCGCCGGACAGGGAGCGGAGGCGAAGCCGGCGGCGCTCGATCCAGCGGCGCTCGAGGAGATGAACGCGGCGCGTCAGGTGGCCCAGACCGGCCGTTCGTCGGTCGGGACATTTCAGTTTGTCAGCTCGCTCAATCAGCCGGCGGTTGTCATCGGCGTTCCCGTCTCCGACGAATCGCACGTCATCGGTACCGTCGTCGGACTGGTGAGCCTCCGCCGCATCGTCGATCGCATTCGCGAGGAAGGCAAAGGCGACGTCACCGCATTTCTGGTCGATCGCAACGGCAACGTCCTGATTCACAGCGAGCCGAGCATCAACGTGCAGCGGCCCAACTATTCGAGGCTCAGAATCGTGCAGGAGTTTTCGAAAGCTTCGGTGCGACTGACCGAGTCGTATGTCGACGACAGCAGCGGCAGACCGGTTCGGCTCCTCGGCACCGTCGCGCCGGTGGGACGCTCGGTGTGGGGCGTGGTCGTGCAGAAGCCGGAGGAGCGCGCTTTCGCGTCGGTCAACAAGATGGTCAAGGCCACGATGCAGTGGGGATCGATCGCGCTGCTCCTCGCCATCCTCGCGGCGATTTTCTTCGCGTCAGGGATCGCTCGTCCGATTCGGCTTCTGGCGCAGCACAGCCGTGAGATCGCCCAGGGGAAGTATCAGCAGCGCCTGAAATTGCGTACGAAAAACGAGATCGGCGACCTGGCTGAGAACTTCAATGTCATGTCGGCGTCGATCGAGACAGCCATCGATCAGCTCAAGAAGGCAGCGCACGAGAATCACCTGCTCTTCATCAACTCCATCCGCATGCTCGCCGCGGCCATCGATGCCAAAGATCCTTACACGCGCGGTCACTCGGAGCGGGTGGCGCGCTATTCGATCGCCATCGGCAAGCATCTGAATCTGCCGACGAAGGAGATGAACAACCTCCGCATCAGCGCGCTGTTGCATGATGTCGGGAAGATCGGCATCGACGATCGCATCCTTCGCAAGCCGGGCGCGCTCAGCGACGACGAGTTCGAAGTGATGAAAGGCCATCCCGCCAAAGGCGCGGCCATCATGGGTGGCGCGGCCCAGCTCACCGACTGCATCCCGGGTATGAAGTACCACCACGAGAAATGGAGCGGCGGTGGTTATCCCGACGGGCTCGAAGGTGAGGCGATCCCGATGCAGGCGCGAATCGTCGCCATCGCCGATACATTCGACGCCATGACGACCAATCGTCCGTATCAGAAGGCGATGGAGCTCGGCTACGTCGTCGAGAAGATCAAGAGCTTCGCCGGAACGCGATTCGATCCGCGCGTCGTCGATGCATTTGCACAGGCAGTCAAGCGCGGCGACATCCAGATCGAAGAGCAAGTGCGAGGGGCGGCCTGATCCCTCTCTTGCTCTCGCTGTTCCTCGCTTCCGCCGTCTCGTCGCCCGCTTGTGATCGCGCTGCCTACTACATCGTGATGGGCGACTTCGCGCGCGCTCTGCAGCAGCTCGATGGCGTGCGCAGCCACGGGACTTCGAGCGCCGCGAATGAAAATCTTCGCGGTCTCGCTCTGATGCTCTCCGGCGACGCCAAGAAGGCGGTCGATGTCTTCGATGGCGTGATCGCCGCCGACCCGGCGATGATCGAGGCGCGCTTCAACCGTGCCGTGGCGCTGCTGAAACTGGGCGAGCTCACAAAGGCATCAACCGAATTCGAGAAGATCGCGCTCGACGAGCACAACATGCTCCGAGCGAGCGCCGCCTATCACAATGCCCTGGCGCTCGATCGCCTCGGTCACACTGCGGACGCTTTGATCTGGGCTGATCGCGCTCTCGCGCTCGACAACAGCTTCGACGCCGCGCTCCTGCTCTCCGGATCACTCAATGAGCGAAGTGGCCGCATCGAAACCGCGGCGCGTTCGTACCTCACCTACCTCCGCCGGCATCCCGACTCCACCGCCGCCATGCTGCGTCTCGGCGTCTGCGCGCAGCGCGCGAACCGCCTCGACGTGGCCACGGCGTATCTGAAACGCGTCGTCGCCGTGGCGCCCGATTCAATGGAAGCGGCGGAGGCGCGAAAGTTTCTCGTCATGTGGGAGTGAGCTCGTGGTCTTCCGCGGCATCCTCCACGAGCTTCTCGCGACGACTGCCGGTGCGATGGCCGTCATCTTTCTCGATTTCGAAGGAGAGACCGTCGAGCTCGTCTGCGATCGTGACCTCAGCGATCACGATTTGCGGATCATCGGCGCCTATCACGGTATCTACCTCAACCGCCTTCGCGAGCTTTGCGCGAAAGCGCGGATCGGAAATCCCCATCGATTCAAGATGGAGTTTCGAGCGACGACATCTCTCTGCGTCGATCTCACGGAGGGCTACTACATCGTCCTTCTTCTCGACGACAAGGGGATCGAAGAAAAGGCGTGGCTCAAGCTCGAGGCGTGTAAGGCCGCCGTGCTCGCGGAGATGTGAGTGTGGCGAGGGTCCTTCGCCCCCGCGCAGCGGGGGAGAAGGTGGCCGAAGGCCGGATGAGGGGGCTTCAGCGCGCCGCTACACATCCAATCCTTCCAGGCTCGCCAGAATCGTCTGCACGCGCGCGCGGATCTCGTCGCGCTCTGCTTTCAGCGCATCGCGCTCGCGGCGCAGCTCCTGAATCATCTTCACGGCTTTGTCGACGCGCTCGCTGAGCCGTGCCAGGATCTGTCCCTCTTCGGTTCCGGCGAGAGGGATCTGTTCTTCGGTCGTCTTCTTTTTCAATTCGTTCTCCTACGACAGCAGCTTCACCGGCAGCAGATCGGCCACGCGCGCGGCGAGTTGCTGATGGAGTTGCCCGACCTCGTCCTGCGTGAGCGAGCGATCGAACGCCTGATACCACATGCCGAGGGTCGTCTTGATCGTGTTCTGTTCGCCGTCGGGAACGAAGCGGTCGCGCAATCCGACTTCGTGCAGATACGGAACCTCGAGCGAACGGATCGTGTCGATGAGGCGCTCATATTCGAGATCGCGTCCATGCGTGAGCGCGAGGATCATCGGAATTCCAGGGAAGCGCGCGATGTCCGACATCTTCCATTTCGCCGTCGAAGCAAGAAGCGCCTCGGTATCGATCTCCGCCGCCAGCACGTCGCCTTTGATACCGAAGCGCTGCAGGGTTTCGTTCGAAAGGAAGCCGACGGTGGCGATGACACGATCACCGTGCCGCGCGACGGCACGTTTGCCATTCCGCAGCCACTCGGTATCCGATGCTGCGAAGGAGAGGTCGACGTGCAATTTCGCCGCGACCTCTTCGACGATGCCCTTGGCGTCGAAGAAATCGACCGCGCGCTTCGGATCACCCCAGTGCTCGCCGAGCGATCCGTACAGGACGAACGCGGCGCGATGATGTTCGCGCACTTTCTCGCCATCGCGATGATACGTACGACCCATCTCGAACAGCGCGCCGTCGCGCGTACCGTACGAGCGGTTGTAGACGGCGTTCTCGAGAAGGCCGGGCAGCATCGTCACGCGCATGGCCCCGAGGTTTTCGGTGAGCGCATTTGTGATCGCGACAGCGCGCTCGCCGGAGAACATCGCGTTGTAGTCGGGATGAATGAACGAGTAGTTCACGACTTCGGAGAGTCCACAGCCGACCAGAATGCGACGGACCTCGTCCTCCACTTCGCCGATCAGGCTCGGCCGCGCGTCGCCAGTGGTGAGACGCGGCAGTGAAGCCGGCACTTTGTTCAAGCCGTAGAAGCGGAGGACTTCTTCGATGAGATCCGTCTCTTCGTGGATGTCGCCGCGATAGGTCGGCACCGTGACGTCGATACCATCGCTCGTCTGCCTGGCCTCGAATCCGAGGCGACGGAAGAGATCGAGAGCGTAGCCGATGCCCACCACACCACCCGACGCGTCGCTCAACCGCGATTCGCGCAAGCGCACGCTTTCCCGCTCATGCCTGACGGCGACGACATCGATCGGCGCTTCGGCCGTCCCGATCATCATGTCCGCCGTCATCTGCGCAGCCAGAACCGTGTCATTCGGATCGACGCGCCGCTCGAAGCGATACGACGCGTCGGTCCTGATTCCGATGCGCCGCGCCGTGCGGCGGACGGTTCCCGGATCGAACCACGCGCACTCGAGAAGAACGTTGCGGGTCGAATCGCTGATCTCGCTTTCGGCGCCGCCGATGATGCCGCCGAGCGCCACGGCATGGCGCGCATCCGCGATCACCACCGTGTTCGGATCGATGTCGCGCACCTCGCCGTCAAGGCTCTTCATCTTCTCGCCCTTGTTGCCGCGGCGGACGATGATCGTCTTCTCCGCAAGCTTGTCCAGATCGAACGCGTGCAGCGGATGAGAGAGAGTGAGCATCACGTAGTTCGTCGCGTCGACGATGTTGTTGATCGCTCGCATGCCCACTGCCTCGAGTCGCTGCCGGACTTTGGGCGGCGAAGGCTTCACGTTCACGCCGCGAATGACGAGACCGGTGTAGCGCGAGCACATCTCGGGAACGTCGATGCGGATCCTTACAGAGCCGTCTCCCTCCGGGAGAGGGCGGCGCGAAGCGCCGGGTGAGGGGCGTAATTCTCGGCCGAGAGCCGCCGCCAGCTCCCGCGCCATCCCCATGTGCGACATCGCATCGACGCGATTGGTCGTGATCTCGAGATCGAAGACCGTATCGTCGCCATGTCTCTCGATCGATTCCACCGCATGGCCGATCTCCGTAAACCTGGTCCCGAGCTCCTCATCGGAGAGTCCGGAGAGATCGACGTAATCGCTGAGCCAGTCGCGGGACAACTTCATGGGCGAAAGGATACGCGACGCAACACGTCTTCCGCTGCATCGTGCGGATTGTTGCGCTTGCCGAGGACATCGTCGAGGAGCTGATCGTAGTCGGCGCGGGGAATCGTCCCGCCGATCAGGCGATCCATGAATTTCTCCTTGAGCTGCGTCTCGATGCGGATGCGCACGCGCTCGCGGTTGCGACGCACGAGCTCTCCGGATGACTTCAGATACTCGTAATGCCTCGCGATCGCCGCGTCGAGCTCCTCGATGCCCTCGGACTTCGAGGCCACCGTCTTGACGATCGGCGCGACCCAGTCGCCGTGTTCCTCGACAAGTGACATCATCATCGTCACTTCGGTGACGGTCTTGTCGGCACCGGAGCGATCGGCCTTGTTCACGACGAAGATGTCGCCGATCTCCATGATGCCCGCTTTGATGGCCTGAATGTCATCGCCCATGCCGGGGACGAGCACGACGATGTTCGTCTGCACCGTCCGCACGACCTCGATTTCGTCCTGTCCAACGCCCACGGTCTCGACCAGCACGATGTCGAAGCCCGATGCATCGAGCAGATCGACGACGTCGTTCGTGGCCTTGGCCAGGCCGCCGAGGAATCCGCGTGTGGCCATCGAGCGGATGAACACGCCGCGGTCGGTGTAGAGATCGACCATGCGGATGCGATCGCCGAGGATCGCGCCACCGGTGAAGGGAGATGTCGGATCGACAGCGACGATGCCGACGCGCTTGTCCTGACGGCGGTAGTACTTGGCCATCGCGGCAACGAGTGTCGACTTCCCTGATCCCGGCGATCCGGTCACACCGACGATGCGCGCGCGTCCCGTCAGCGGATAGATGTCGGCCAACAGGCGATCGGTTTGCGGATCGTCGCGCTCGACGAGCGAGATGGCCTGCGCGAGCGCGCGATACTGGCCGCGGCGAATCCCCTCGGCGAGCGCGTTGAGATCGGTCATCAGACTGTGGCGTGCGTGTGCGAGAGCACGTGGCGCGCGATCACCATCCGCTGGATCTCGCTCGTCCCCTCGCCGATCGTGCAGAGCTTCACGTCGCGATAGTACTTCTCCGCCGGGAAGTCTTTGATGAAACCGTAGCCGCCGAAGATCTGCACGCCCTTCTCCGTCGCGCGCACGGCCACCTCCGAGGCGTACAGCTTCGCCATCGCCGAAGCGGTCGTGACTTTCTCGCCGGCGTCTTTCACCGTCGCCGCGCGATAACAGAGCAGGCGCGCCGCTTCGATCTCCGTGGCCATATCGGCGAGCATGAACTGAATGGCCTGAAAGTCGGAGATCGGTTTGCCGAAGGCGGTGCGCTGCAGCGAGTAGTCGCGCGCTGCTTCAAATGCGCCGCGGGCGATGCCGACCGCCAGCGCACCGATGGAGATGCGCCCGCCGTCGAGCACTTTCATCGCGTCGATGAAGCCGTAACCGACTTTGCCGAGGACGTTGTCATCGCCGACGCGGCAGTCCTCGAGGACGAGCTCCGCTGTGTCGGAGATGCGCATGCCGAGCTTGTTCTCTTTCTTGCCGGGGCGAATGCCCTGGCGATCCATCTCGACGGCGAACGCGGTGATGCCATGTTTCTGATCGTTGCGATCGGTGACCGCGAGCACGACGGAGATGTTCGCGACGCTGGCGTTGGTGATGAAGTTCTTCGTGCCGTTGAGCACCCAGCCGTTGCCGTCCTTGACCGCCGTGGTACGCATGCCGGAGGCATCGCTGCCTGAGCCGGGCTCGGTGAGTCCCCACGCTCCCAGCCATTCACCGGAGGTCAGCTTTGGCAGCCACCTCTTCTTCTGCTCCTCGCTGCCGGCGAGGTAGATGTGGCCACTGCCCAGAGAATTGTGCGCCGCGACGGTGAGCCCGATGCCGCTGTCGACGACGCCCAGCTCCTCGATGATGTTCACGTAGTCGACGTACGACAGTCCGGCGCCGCCGTACTCTTCGGGGAAGATCGCGCCGAGGACCCCCAGCTCTCCGAGCTTCTTCACGGTGTCCAGCGGCAACTTCTGAGCCTCGTCCCACTCCATGACGTGCGGCTTGATCTCGCTTTCGGCGAACTCCCGCACCATCTGTTGGATCTGTTTCTGCTCGTCGGTCAGACGGAAATCCATTCGGCTCTCCTCGCACCTAGCTTACAATCGGCGCGTCCATGCGTGCTCCGATTGTTGCAATTCTCCTTCTGGCGATTGCTTTGCCTGCCGTCGCCAAGCAGCAGGCGGCGGCGCCGCGTCTCACGGGCTTCCGCGCCGAGTTCATCGCCGATCTCGACGAGGTCCAGGACAAGATCGAGAAACTCGCCGCCGCCGTACCCGCAGCGAAGTACGCGTGGCGTCCCGCGGCCGGCATCCGCTCGGTGAGCGAGGTCTACATGCATATCGCCGGCGGGAACTATTTCCTGGCGACCTTCGTCGGTCAGCAGCCGCCGGCGGACATGCCGAAGGACCTCGAGAACATCGCCGACAAGCCGGCCGTTCTCGCGGAGCTGAAGAAATCATTCGATCATGTTCGCCGCGTCATCGCGAACGAGAGCGACGCCGATCTCGAGAAGAGCGTGAACATGTTCGGCAAGCCGGCCACGCACCGCTACGTCTTCACCACGATGCTCAATCATCTTCACGAACACCTCGGGCAGTCGATCGCCTACGCGCGGATGAACGGCGTGGCGCCGCCCTGGTCTCGATAAATCAGTGCTCAGTGCTCAGTGCTTCGTGAATCCGAGCACCGAGCACCGAGCACTGAGCACCGAGCACTTCTTCCGCATCGTGAACAGCGGCGTTCCGAAGAGATCGTGCGGCGGCTCGTCGGTGTGGCGAAAACCCCAGCGCTCGTAGAGCGCGATCGCGCGGTCGAGAAACGGAGTCGTGCTGAGGACCAGATCGCGATCGCCGGCGAAGAGCGACGCGGTCTCCAGCAGATGCCACCCGATCTTTCGTCCGCGTGCCCGCGGCGAGACGGCCATGCTCCGCAGATAGAGATCGTCGCCTTTCGCGATCGCGCCGAGCGTCCCGACGATCGCGTTTTCTTCGATGACGATCCAGACCGGACCCTCCGCCATTCGCGCAGCGATCACGTCTGCGGCAGGCGTCGTTGCCGCGAATCCCTCGAGCGTGTAGAGCGACCGATACTCCTCGAATGCTTCGACGAGTAAGCGCGCGATCGCCGGGGAGTCAGCGCTCGTAGCGCAGGACGTAGTCGGGGACGGCAATGCCTTGCTCGAGTCGTTCATCGGCGATCGGCTCCTGCGGTGTCAAGCGCATTGGCAACACGCCCGCCCAGATCGGCAACGCGTAATCGTCCTCGTCGTCGAGAGGCGGGCCCGTGCGGATCTTGGCCGAGGCTTCCTCGATGGGCAAAGCGAGGATGAGCGTTTGTTTCAGCTCGACTTCGTTCGGCCTGCGCGCATCGACGGAGCGGCCGGCGACCACGTGCTCGACGAGCGCGGTGAGCACACGCATCTTCTCCTCGCGATCGACGACCTCCATTGCCTTACCAAAGACGACCACCGAGCGATAGTTCATCGAGTGATGAAAGGCCGACCGGGCCAGGACGAGACCATCGAGCAGCGTGACGCAGACACAGGCATCGATGCCTTCGCGCAACGATCGGAGCATGCGGCTGGCGGCCGAGCCGTGGAAGTAGAGCGTGTCGTCGATGCGCGTGTGAATCGTGGGGATGATCACCGGCGCTCCATCGACGACGAAGCCGACATGACAGATCAGCGCTTCATCGAGGATGGCGTGGATCGTCTCCGGGTCATAGTTCCCGCGTTTGGCCAGCCGCTTGACAGTAGTCCGTTCCGTTTGCAGTGTGCTCATACGTTCTAGTACAATCATCATCTAGTGCTAGAACGAAACTACCTCAGCGGGCATACCAGCGTCAACATCGCCGCCTCCGTCGAGCGGGCTCTGTGGACTGGCCGCGCCGCCGCCGGCGACCCCCTCCCACCCATCCGCCCCACCGCCGCCCACCTCCGGGTCAGTCCCGCCACCGTGGCGGCGGCCTACCGCCTCCTCCGCGATCGCGGCGTGGTCATCGCCGACGGCCGCCGCGGCACGCGCATCCGCGACACCACTCCCATCGTGACCTCCACGGCACCCCTGCCGGAGAATGTTCGCGATCTGGCGACCGGAAATCCCGATCCGAAGCTGCTCCCGCGATTGGGAACCATCCGGCCGCGGCAGCGTCTCTACGGCGGCGCGCTCAATGATCCCGAGCTTCTCTCGCTCGCGCGCGCGCAGTTCGACGCCGACGGCATTCCCCCCGGCGATGTCGCGGTGATGAGCGGAGCGCTCGACGGCATCGAGCGCGTTCTGCGCGAGCACCTCCGCCCGGGAGATCGCGTCATCGTGGAAGACCCCTGCTTCACCGGCATCTCCGACATCCTCGCTTCGCTGGCGCTGACGCCGGTGGCTGTGGTCGTCGACGACGAAGGCCTCCGCTTCGATGCACTCCGGCGCGCCCTCGCGCGTCCCGCGGCGGCGCTCATCGTGACGCCGCGCGCGCAGAATCCGACGGGTGCGGCGATCTCCGCGCGCCGGGCGCGACAACTGCGATCGCTGCTGCGCGCGCATCCCGATCTGCTGCTGATCGAAGACGATCACGCCGGCGTTGTCTCTGGAGCGCCATACAACACGCTCGTCGCGCCGTCGCACCGGCGGTGGATCGTCGTCCGCTCCGTTTCCAAGTCCCTCGGACCCGATCTTCGCGTCTCGGTTTTCGCCGCCGACCCGCTCACCATCGCCCGCGTCGAAGGGCGCCAGACTCTCGGCAGCCGCTGGGTCAGTCACGTCCTGCAGCGCCTCGTGGCGACGTTATGGAAACATGCGACCACGACTCGCCTGCTTCGTCGCGCAGCCGACACTTACGCCGCGCGCCGCAGTGCGTTGATCGACGCGCTGGCCTGTCACGGCATCGAGGCCCGCGGCGCATCGGGACTCAACGTCTGGATTTCCGTTCCGGAAGAATCGACGATCGTCCGCGGCCTGCTCGATCGAGGATGGGCCGTGAACGCCGGCGAGCGATATCGCATCGACACACCACCGGCCATTCGCGTGACAGTGGCGTCACTGCAGCCGAAGGACGCCGCGCGTTTCGCGCGGGATCTGGCGGCGTTGCTTGCGCCGCGTAGCCGCGCGTCGGTAGCCTGATTTACGATTTTCCGATGCTGACGGCGTTGATCCTGAACGTTCATCTGAGCGCGGGCGAAAATCCGATGAATCGCCACGGCCATTCGGTCTTCCACTCGATTCATTTCGAGGTCGTGGCCGGCCGCTGGCGATCTTCCGACGTTGGAGCGACCATCACATACAGCAAGGTCCGCCAGGCGCGGAGTTGGTTTGGTTACCGCGACGGCGATCCCGACGATCACGTGCGCGCGGAGTCTCTCGTCGCCTTCATTCGGCGTGAGAACCGCCACCACGCGTACGTGGAGCTG
The DNA here is from genome assembly GCA_036506455.1 of Thermoanaerobaculia bacterium. Taxonomy (GTDB): domain Bacteria; phylum Acidobacteriota; class Thermoanaerobaculia; order Gp7-AA8; family Gp7-AA8; genus DASVHS01. The sequence goes on along the minus strand of DASXRT010000058.1, from coordinate 1,924 downwards.
GCGACCGGTCCCATGTGGTCGAATCGCCGGATTCCCGCCGCGACCTCGCGCCTCAACTTCGATTCGCAGATCGCTCTCGGCATCGTCGCGTTTCCGAACTCGCGCAATCCGCTTCGCCTCGGCTATCGCTTCTCGCACATCTCGAACGGCGGATTGGCGGGACGCAATCCGGGAATCAACGTCAATTCGATTTTCCTGGGGATGCGCGTCAAGAAATTTGGAGCGCCGCCGGGGCCGGCGGCGCCCCCCTGAGCATTACTGCGTGGTGAGCGCCGTGTCGTCGACGAGGAACGACGTCTGCAGCGAGACGTCCTCCGTTCCATAGAAGCGCACCCGGATCGTCTGTCCGATGTACGCGTTCAGGTTGAACGACTTCTGCAGGTATGACGAGCCGGCGTTGAGATTCGAGTAGGTCGCCAGAGTCGCCAGGACGGTGCCGGATGAATTGAGGACCTGCACGCGAAGCGTGTCGTACGCGATCGACGTCGTGGTCTCCGACGTGGTGATGCGCAGCCAGAAGGTGAGCGTTGCCGAAGTCGCCGTCGACGGGATCGTCACCTGCTGGTAAGCGTAATCGGTGTGCGTCGTCCCGTAGCCGTCGAGCCACGCTTTCCACAAACCGGTGTGTGCGGCCGGACTCGCCGAGCTGTCGATGACGCCTGCGGTGGTCGTCCACTGACCGTTGTTGCCCGATTCGAAACCGGGGTTCAGGAAGAGTTGTTGCGAGCCGCCACCGCATCCGGTCACCGTGAATGAGCCGGAGCTGTTCGCAGTGCCGCCAGCGGTGGTCACGGAGATCACGCCGCTCGATGAGCAGTTCGGCACGGAAGCATTGATCTGCGTGTCGCTGACAACGCTGAACGATGCCGCCTGGCCGTTGAACTTCGTGCTGGTCGCGCCGGTGAGGTTTGTGCCGGTGATCGTCACGCTGCTTCCTACTCCCCCGCTCGTCGGTGAGAAGCCGCTGATCGTCGGAGCCGGCGTTCCACCGCCACCGCCGATGAACAGTTCGTAGAGCAGACGATTCGGCGAGCCGGTGCCGGGACTCTTCACGACGCCGCTCGTCGCATTCGACGTCAGCGCACTCGTGACCTGCGCGGGCGTCGAGCCCGGATTGGCGGCGACATACAGCGCGGCCGCGCCGCACACATGCGGTGTGGCCATCGACGTGCCGCTGATCGTGTTCGTGGCCGTGTTGCTCGAATACCACGACGAGGTGATGTTCACGCCCGGAGCGAAGATGTCGACGCAGGTACCGTAGTTCGCCCACGAAGCTTTCGTGTCGGTGCTGTCAGTCGCGCTGACGGTGATCGCATTTGCGGCGCGCGCCGGCGAAGTCGTGCAAGCGTCCTGCGGATTTCCGAACTGGTCGCCGTTGCCGGCCGCGACGCAGAAGACGACGCCGTCGGCGACTGCGCCGTTCACTGCATCATCGAGCGCCTGCGACACGCCGCCGCCGAGGGACATGTTGGCGACGGCGGGAGCACCGGCGGCGTGATCTGAGGTGACCCAGTTCACGCCGGCGATGACGCCGGAGTTGGTGCCCGAGCCGTTACAGTCGAGAACGCGGACAGCGACGAGCGTGACGCCCTTGGCCACGCCGTAGGTCGCTCCGCCGACTGTGCCGGAGACGTGAGTGCCGTGGCCGTTGCAGTCGGCCGCGGGGAGTGAGCCGTCGATCTCATCGACACCGCCGATCGCGCGGCCGCCGAACTCGTTGTGCGCGGTGTTGATTCCGGTGTCGACGATGTACGCCTTCACGCCCGATCCGTTCACGTTGTACGTGTAGTTTCCATCGAGCGGAAGATTGCGTTGATCGATGCGATCGAGACCCCATGTCGCGCCGGTCTGGGTCGTGTCGATGGTGACGATCGAGTCTTCCTCGACGTACTTCACGCGCGGATCGTTGGCGATGTCCGCCGCG
>DASXRT010000057.1:0-10792 GCA_036506455.1 Thermoanaerobaculia bacterium | reverse complement strand
AAAACCTTCCGCCGACTCGACGCGCCAGGCGAGATGCATAGCCGCTGCGTAAGGGCCTTGTGTGAGACGACGGCGAAACAGATCGATGTCGTAATCGACCGCATCGCGAGTCGCGACGAGAACCAGGTCGGCCTCGGTCGTACGCCATGTATCGATATGAGGAAAGACGGCGCCGATCGTCGCGTAGATCGTGCGAATCGTCGTCGTATCGACGTCGTACGCCTGCACCCACTGCAGAAACATGCCGCCTGGTTTGAGCCGCGCCGCCGCCGCTTCGTAATACTCGCGCGTGTAAAGGCTGGCGATACCGGCGCGATACGGATTTGACGGCTCCGAGAAGATGATGTCGTAGCGCTCTTTTGTCGTCAGCAGGATCTCCCGCGCGTCGGCAATCCGGATGTGGACCTTTGGATTGCGAAGAACGCCGTGATTGACCGCACCGTTGTCGCGCGCGACGCGCACGACGGACGGTTCGAGCTCGATCACGTCTACGCGCTCCATCGATGGAATCGCTCCCAGCCACCCGGCCGTACTCCCTGTTCCCAGGCCGATCACGAGCGCGCTGCGCGGATCGCGATGGATGATCGCCCCGATCATCCCGGCCATCACTTGCGTGCCGGCGTCGCCGCGCGCGCTGCCGTCGGCCTTGCCGTTCATCATGAAGACGCGATCGTCGGCATCGAGGACAGCAATGCTGCTCTCTCGTCCGTCGACCTCCCAAAGGAGCTGGCGACGCGCCGCTGTGATCCAAGAGCGAATGGCGTTGGCGTTCTCCAGCGCGGGCGCGCGCCCGGCGCCGATGCCGGTGTGACGCCATGCCGCGGTAGGACCGCGTGCGGTCATCGCTGCGATCGCGCAAATGGCAATGACCGCGGTGAGAGCGACTCGTCGAAAGGCGTAAACAGCGGTGACGACCCCGAGCGCCGTCAACAACATCGCAATCAATCGCCAGCAACCGGGCGCGGACAGCAGTGGCAGCAGGCCGAAGCCGCCGCCCAGAGATCCGGCGATCGCACCTCCCGTGTTCCACGCGTACGCGAGACCGACATCGCGCCCGACGTCTTTTCGCCCTCGTCCGAGAAGCGCGATGAGAATCGGGAACTGCACGCCGGCGATGAACGCGGCGGGAAACACGACGATCAGCGCGAGGAGCGACCAGCCGATGATGTCGCCGCCGAATCCGAGTCGCCCGAGGGTTCGCAGCAGATTGGCCATGACTGCGAGTCGATCGCCGAGCGCGAACGGAAAAATCAGGGCCAGACCTTCGAGCGTGCATGTCACTGCGAACGCACCGGCGGTCGGACTGCCGGAGCCGCTCCAGAACGAATACGCCGCGCCGCCGAGGCCGATGCCGAGGAGAGCGGTGGCGAGGATCAATCCGAATGTGAATGTCGTGCCGCCGAGAATTGGCGTCAGCATGCGATACCACACGATCTCCATCAGCAGGAACGCAAAACCGACGATCGCGGAAGAGATCAGAACAAAATTTCTGTGGACGACAGGCAATCCCGCCTGTCCGGACAGGCGAGAGCGATTGCCCTCCACTTTCGCGATCATGATCGCGATCGCCCCCACGATCACGTTCACCGCCACGCCGCACCACAAGGTCCGCCGATTGCCGAAGTGTTCGAGCATGTAGAACGTCGACAGCAGCGTGCCCGTGACGGCACCAAGGGTGTTCGTGCCATAGAGAAGCGCAAGATTGCGCCGGCCGCGATCGTCGTCGCTTTCGACAGCTCTCGCCGCAGCCGGCAGCGTGCCTCCCATCAAGAACGTCGGAAGGCCGAGAACGAGCGCCGCGAGAATCAGACGCACGACCGTCGCGCCGCCAACGCCAAGCGCAACCGATCCGCCGAGCGCGATATAGAACTTGCGGATGAGCCACAGCAGCAAGGGTGAAATCGCGGCCGAGATCGCAATGAGAATCTCGAGCGTCCCGTAAAAAGCGAGCGGCTTGGCACTCTCATCAGCGCGTTTGCCAAGGATCGCGCTTCCCGCTCCGAGACCTCCCATGAAGATCGCCAGGACCGCCGCGGTGGCGAACGTTGAGGCACCAAAGACGAGACGGAACTCGCGGAACCAAACGGTCTGATAGATCAGAGCGGAGAGTCCGGAGCAGAAGAGAAGGCCGGCTGTGATCCAGGTGCGCCTGTCCATCACATCTACTTGAACTCGGCCTGCACCTGATGGGCGAGAAAGTTCTGATAGTCGCTCTCGGCCTTTGCAGCGAGCTTCCCGAGACCGGCGCGCCCATAACATTGAGCCCGCAAGGCCAGATCATCTTTCTTCCATCGCGGGTGCGGCTCGAACGATCGGAGCACGGCGATCGTGCGGGGACTGCATCCCTCTACGCTCGACGAGATCGTCAGCATAGCCACACGTCGCGGCTCCTCGAGCTGCGACGCCGCAAACGGCTGGCTGAGAAGCTCGTAGAGCATCGGTGCAGTTCTGGGGTCGCCACGAGCCGTGGCGATCGCCGTTTCCAGCGCGCGGCGCATCACATTGAAGTTCGGCCATGGATTGGCTCGATAGTGAACGAATGCACGTCGTAGAAGTGAGGATGCATCCGCATAACGCGTCTGCTGGACTTCGAACCGAGCCATGATCGCATCCGCCTCGATCGGTTGCGTGGTTCCCAGTACGCGAGCGAAAACCGCCGAACGAGGATCGCCTTTATAGGCAAAGGCTTCCGCCGCCGCTGCGAGCTCACCGCTGTTCACGGGCTGAAGCTCGTGCAGCAGCCACCAATTTGCGGCGACGCCGAAATCCTGACGATCGACAATGAACGCAAACTCGCGATGGGCTTCCGCGGTTGGATCGCGGGCGACGAGCGGCAACACGAGATCGTGCGCTCGATTGAGATCGACGTTGTTCCAGTCGAGAGCACCTTTGATCGACGACGGCCGCGCGCCGCGATGATCGATCGCGTACTGGCCCAGCGCGGCGACCACTGTCTGCCTGTTGCTCAGCCCTCGCGCGAATCCGAATTCGATCACCGTCCGATCATCTGTATTCAGGTCATACGCCTTCGCTCCAAGACTTCTGGCCACAGCATCGTTGGCGACGAAATGCGAGAGAAAGCCTTCCGCCGTCTCAACCCGCCAGGTGTTGTGGACAGCGAGGCCGATTGCTGAGCGCGCGAGCCGAGCTCGAACGCGATCGATGTCGTAGGTGAGCGGGTGTTTCGCTGCGACCAGAATCAAGTCGCCGGGGCTGCTCCAGAACGTGTCGACGTGCTGGAACGCAGTACTGAGCGTCGCGTAGATCGTCCGCAATGTCGGCGCGTCGATCTCGTAGGCCTGCACCCATTGCAGAAAAATACCGTCTGCGCCGAGGCGTTTCGCTGCGGCTGCGTAGTACTCCTTCGTGAAGAGACTGGCGATGCCGGCGCGATATGGATTCGACGGCTCAGAAAAGATGATGTCGTATTGATCGGATGACGCGAGTAGAACCTCGCGAGCATCACCGATCGACGTCTTCACATTGGGGAGTGAGAGAACATTGCGATTGACAGCCGCGCAATCGCGCGCGACTCGTTTGACGACCGGCTCGAGCTCAACGACATCGACGCGCTGCATCGTCGGCGCGGCGGCCAGCCAGCCCGCTGTGCTGCCCGTTCCCAAGCCAATCACGAGGGCGCGGCGAGGATTCGGATGCAACAGCAATCCGATGATCCCTCCCGTCACCTGCGTCCCCGCATCGCCTCGGGCCGCGCCGTCTGACTTGCCATTCACGATGAAGGCGAGGTCGTCGGCGCGCAGGACCGCTACGCTGCTCTCCCGCCCATCCGCATCCCAGAGAATCTGACGGCGAGAATCGTTGATCGAGTCGTGGATCTCGTTCGGATTGGCTTGTTGCTTGAGCCGGCCGGCACCGATGCCCGAGTGGCGCCAGAACGCGGTCGGTCCAACTGCGAAGGTGCCCGCGATCGCGAGCAGCGCCACAGCGACGGACGCACCGGCGATCGGCGTTTTGCCCCTGAGCACGTATCCGCTCACGACGATGGCTGCGAACGCGAGAAGAATCGTTACGAACCGCCACGCTCCCGGCGCAGTGAGCAACGGAAGAAGCCCGAACCCGCCGGCGAGCGAGCCCGCGATCGCACCGGCCGTGTTCCACGCGTAGGCCAGGCCGACATGCCGGCCGATATCCTCACGTCCTCGACCGAGCAACGCGATGAGCAGCGGAAACTGAAATCCGGCGATGAGTGCCGCGGGAAAAACGACGAGCGTCGCCAGCGCGGTCCACGCCACGATGTGACCGGAAAAACCAGCGGCTCCGAATGCGCGGAGAAGGTTGGCAAATATAGCGAGACGATCGCCGATGGCGAACGGTGCGATCATCGCCAGCGCTTCCAGCGCTGCGGTCATCGCCAGACTGCCGGCACTGGCCGCATTCCATACCGAGTACAACGCTCCGCCGAGTCCGATGCCGAGCAGCGCGATGGCGAGAATCAACCCGAATGTGAATGTCGTTCCGCCGAGGAGAGGGGCGAGCATTCGATACCAGACCAGCTCCATCAGCAGGAATGTAAAACCGAAGATCGCCGCTGCGGGCAAAACGATCGTCGTGGGAAGGAGCGGTTGGCTGGCCGCTTCGAGGCGTTCCTCTTCATCGAGTGGTGCGAGCCGCGACAGGGACCGCGCCGTGATGCCGACGAGAAGATTGAGGAGTACGGCGATCAGCAGCGTCTTTCGATTTCCCAGACTCTCCAGCATGAAGAATGTCGAAAGAAGCGTTCCGGCGACGGCGCCGACTGTATTGGCGCCGTACAACAACGCGAGATGGCGACGGGCCTGATCGCCGCTGGTCTCGACGGCTCGAGCCGCCGCGGGAAGCGTGCCGCCCATCAGGAATGTGGGGATGCCGAGGACGAGGGTCGCGAGGAGAAGGCGCACGATCGTCGCGACGAAAATGCCGAGGTGAATGGAACCTCCGAGTGCGAAATACGCGCTGCGGATGAGCCATAACAATATGAGCGACAGCGCTGCGGACCCGGCGATCATCAGCTCCAGCGTGCCGTAGAATCCGAGAGGGCGTTCGCGTAGATCGGCACGCTTGCCGAGGAGGGCGCTTCCAAGACCGAGTCCGCCCATGAAGATCGCCAATACCGCAGCGGTCGCTGCGGTCGACGCTCCGAAGATGAGGCGAAACTCGCGGAACCAGACGGTCTGATAGATGAGAGCCGAGAATCCCGATCCGAACAGGAGCCCGGCCACCTTCCATGTCCGTCTCGTCATGAAGCTTCGGTGAGGCTACAACAGGTAGAGTTTCTTGACCGCGGAAAATCCGCCTCGTACACTCGTTTCACCACACGGATGCCGGTCGATCCGAGCGACGATCCCCGACACGCGACGGCATTTCTCTCATGCTGCGGACAGGCAGTTGCCTGTCCTTCCACATCAAAGGAGCAGGCAGATGGCCACGGTACCCAGTGACAAATTGAAAGCGGCGGAAAGCGCGCTCTCGCAGATCGAGCGGCAGTTCGGCAAAGGCTCGATCATGCGGCTGGGCGCGAAAGAATTCGCCGCCATCAGCAGCATTTCCAGCGGATCGATCGGCGTCGACGCGGCACTCGGCGTCGGCGGCGTTCCGCGCGGCCGCATCGTCGAGATCTTCGGCCCGGAGTCGTCGGGCAAGACGACGCTGTCGCTGCACGTGATCGCCGAGGCGCAAAGGCTCGGCGGACTGGCGGCGTTCATCGACGCCGAGCACGCGCTCGACGCCGAATATGCGAGGAAGCTCGGCGTCGATGTCGACAACCTTCTCGTCTCGCAGCCCGACAGCGGCGAGCAAGCTCTGGAGATCGCCGAAGTTCTCGTTCGTTCCGGCGCGATCGACGTGATCGTCATCGACTCGGTCGCCGCGCTCGTCCCGCGCGCAGAGCTGGAAGGCGAGATGGGCGACACCCACGTCGGACTTCAGGCACGTTTGATGTCGCAGGCGTTGCGCAAATTAACAGGCATTGTCTCGAAGTCGAAAACGTGCATGATTTTCATTAACCAGATTCGCGAAAAGATCGGGATCATGTTCGGCAACCCAGAGACCACCACCGGCGGCCGCGCCCTCAAGTTTTACTCCTCGGTGCGTCTCGACATCCGCCGCACCAACCAGATCAAGGAAGGCGAAGAGGTCGTCGGCTCGCGCGTGAAGGTGAAGGTGGTCAAGAACAAATGCGCCGCGCCGTTCCGCCAGGCCGAGTTCGATGTCGGCTACGGCGAAGGCATCTCCAAGACCGGCGAGCTGATCGACATCGGCATCGAGAACAAGATCATCGAGAAGTCGGGGTCATGGTTCTCGTACGGAGATGTGCGCATCGGTCAGGGCCGTGAGAACGCGAAGCAGTTCCTCACCGACAATCCCGATCTCATGTCCGAGATCGAAAGCAAGGTCCGCAAGGTCCTCGGCATCGGCGGACCGGAGTTACATGTGATCGAAGGCGGCGAGCCGCAACCGAAGAAAGCTTCGAAATAGACTGTGGAGGACAGGCCCTCGCCTGTCCTCTACCATGCGCCTCGACCAGGCCATCGCCGCGCGATTTCCAAACATCTCGCGCCGCAAAGCGCGAGCACTTCTCGCTTCAGGCAGCGTTCTGGTCAACCAGCGGCGCGTGTCGATCGCCTCACGTGAAGTCGGCGATGCCGACGAGATCGCGATCGTCGCGACCCGGCCTCACGTTCCCCTTCTCACGATCAACGATGACTGGCTCGCCGTCGACAAGCCGGCCGGGTTGCCCACCCAGCCACCTCGCGACCGGCAACAGTTATCGCTCGAAGAGCTCCTTCGTGTCGAATACAAGCGGATCTGGCTCGTGCACCGTCTCGATACACCTGCGAGCGGCGTCGTGGTGTTCGCGCGATCGGCGGAAGCGGCGGCTCGGCTGTCGGGACTGTTCGCGTCACGCGAAGTGCGAAAAATCTATCTCGCTCGCGTCGATCCTCCAATCGCGGCGGAGGTGGTGATCGACACGCCGATCGACGGGAAGGACGCGATCACGATCGTCCGTCCCCGCGAGCGCGACCTCGTTGAAGTGGAGATCGAGACCGGCCGCACACATCAGATCCGCCGCCATCTCAGCTCGATCGGACATCCCGTCGCCGGCGATCATCGCTACGGATCGACGACCAATGCCTCGCGTCTGATGTTGCATGCGTGGAAGATCGAGCACGCAAACCTCGGCCTGATCGAAGCGCCAGTACCGCCGGATTTCCTCTGATACGATGCCCGGCCATGGATGAGCAGGTCATTCATTCGACGACCGTGATCTGCGTCCGCCGCGACGGCCAGGTGGCGATGGCCGGCGACGGCCAGGTGACGATCGGGAACACCGTGATGAAGCACGGCGCGGCAAAGGTGCGCCGGCTGTACGGCGACAGGATTCTGGCCGGATTCGCCGGTTCGGCCGCCGACTCGTTTGCGCTCTTTTCACGCTTTGAGGCGAAGCTCGAGGAGTATCGCGGCAACATGGAGCGATCGATCGTCGAGCTGGCCAAAGACTGGCGCCTCGACAAATACCTGCGGCAACTGCAGGCCTTTCTGATCGTCGCCAATAACGAAAAGGCGTACCTCGTCTCCGGTACCGGAGATCTCATTCAGCCCGACGACGGCATTCTGGCCATCGGCTCGGGCGGCCCGTTCGCGCTCGCGGCCGCGCGCGCTCTGCTGAAGTACACGACGATGTCGGCGAAGGAGATCGCCGCCGAGTCGATGCGCATCGCCGCGGGGATCTGCATCTACACGAACGACAACATCACGGTCGAGACCTTATGAGCATCGTTTTGCAGAACGAAGAGATCCGCACCGAGCGGCTCACGCCGCGCGAGATCGTGCGCGAGCTCGACAAGTACATCGTCGGACAGAACGCGGCGAAGCGCGCGGTGGCTATCGCCCTTCGGAATCGGTGGCGCCGCCAGCAGCTTCCATCCGAGCTGCGCGAAGAGATCGCGCCGAAGAACATCATCATGATCGGACCTACCGGCGTCGGCAAAACGGAGATCGCCCGCCGCCTTGCTCGTCTAACACGTTCACCGTTTCTCAAAATCGAAGCGTCAAAGTTCACGGAAGTCGGCTACGTCGGCCGCGATGTGGAGTCGATCGTGCGGGATCTGACCGAGCTCGGCGTGAAGCTCGTGCGCGAAGAGAAAAACAAGAGCGTTCGCGTGACCGCGGAGAGCAACGCGCGCGAGCGGATCCTCGACATTCTTCTTCCCGACTCGCGACGCGCTGCGCCGCGCCCGGCGTTCGTCGCGCCGGCACCGGATGAGCCGACGGACACGCGCGCCAAGATGGCGGCATGGCTCGACGAGGGGCGACTGGAAGAGCGCGAGATCGAGATCGATGTGAAGGAACAAGGCTTCCCTTCTTTCGAGATCTTCACGCCCCAGGGCGTCGAAGAGATGGGCGTCAACGTGAAGGACATGTTGCCCGGTCTCTTCGGCGGCCGTTCGAAGCGCAAGAAGATGCGGATCGGCGAAGCGCGCGACATCCTGATCGCGGAGGAAGCGGAGAAGCTCGTCGATCAGCAGAATGTCGCGCGCGAGGCGATCGACCGCGTCGAGCAGAGCGGCATCGTCTTCCTCGACGAGCTCGACAAGATCGCCGGCCGCCAGCAGGCCTCGCACGGGCCCGATGTTTCGCGCGAGGGCGTGCAGCGCGACCTGTTGCCGATCGTCGAAGGAACAACGGTCAATACGAAGTATGGAATGGTTCGCACCGATCACATCCTCTTCATCGCCGCCGGCGCGTTTCACGTCTCGAAGCCTTCCGATCTGATCCCCGAGCTGCAAGGCCGCTTCCCGATCCGCGTCGAGCTCGAGTCACTCACCGAGGCGGATTTCGTCCGCATCCTCCGCGAGCCGAAGAACGCGCTGACGATGCAGTACACGGCGCTGCTCGAAACCGAAGGCGTGACGTTGCACTTCAGCGAGGATGCGGTGAACGAGATCGCTCGCTATGCGGCGATCGTGAACGAGAAGACCGAGAACATCGGCGCGCGTCGCTTGCACACGATCCTCGAGCGGCTTCTCGACGAAGTCTCCTTCGAAGCCAGCGAGATGCGCGGCGTGGAGCTGACGATTGATGCCGCGTATGTGCAGCGCGTCCTCGCCGACATCGTGAAGAACGAAGACCTCTCGCGCTACGTGCTCTAACTGATCGTCTTCTGGAACGCGCGTGCGCTCGCCGCGATCAGCACCGCGGAGATCGCCAGCAGGGAGATCACCGGCTGCCACAAGTCGCCGAAGCTCGCGCCGCGGATCACGATGCCGCGCGCGATCTTGATGAAATGCGTCGCCGGGAGAATCGACGAGATCACGCGCAGCGGCGCCGGAAGCGACGACAACGGCAGGATGTAACCCGAGAGCAGAACCGACGGAAGCATGATGCCCATGGCCATCTGCATCGCCTCCATCTGCGAGTTCGCGCGCGACGAGATGAGCAGGCCGAACGACAAGAGGGCGAGCAGATAGACCGAGGAGAGCGCCAGAAGAAGGAGGAGGTTTCCGTGCACGGGCACCTGGAAAAGAACATTCATCAGAATGAGCACGATAATCAGTGTCGTATAAGCAACTCCTAAATACGGCAGAATTTTGCCGAGGACGACGGCCAGCGGCGAGACCGGCGTGACCATCAATTGCTCGAGCGTTCCGCGCTCGCGCTCTTTCACGATGGCGAACGCCGAGAGGATCGTGCCCGAAAACGTCAGCAGGATGGCGATGAGTCCGGGGATGAGCAGGTTCGCGCTGCGCATATCGGGGTTGAACATCATGATCGGATGCGCCTCGATGCTCGGTCTCAGTCCGGTCTTTTCCATGAACCTGCGGATGGCTTCCTGCGGTACGACACCGTTCGCCGCAGCGAGCGCCTGATTGGCCACGCTGGAATCCGAACCGTCGATGAGCACCAGCACATCGGCTTGCCGGCCGGCCGCGAGGTTGCGCGCGTAATCGGGCGGGATCTCGATCGCGACCTGAGCCGAGCCGGCGACGATGGCGTGCTGCAGCTCGGCGCGCGAGTGCGCCTCGCCGACGATGCGAAGGAGCGAGGTCGCTACGAGCTGTTCCTGCAGTTTACGGCTCTCCTGGGACCGGCTCTGATCGAAGATCACCGTCGGGATGTTCTTCGCGTTCATGTCGATCACGCCGAAGAGGATCAGCTCGAACACCGGAACGAGGATCGAAAACATGAGCGTGGCGCGATCGCGCATCATCTGCGTTAACTCTTTTCGAAAGACGGCGACAAATCCATTCATACTCGGCCTCCCGCTGCTGCGCGCATCGACTCCTCCACTTCCTTGCCGCGCGTTTCTGTGAGCTGCACGAAGACGTCTTCGAGCGTCGGCTCGATGGGCGTCACCGTCACGTCGCTGATTCCAAATGATTCGAGGTCGCGCTCGACCTGTTCGTCGGAGACGTTCGCATCGATCAGCAGGTGAAGTGAAGTTCCAAAGATCGTCGCAGCGCGGACATACGGCAGCGTGCGCGCGGAAGTCATCAGCATCGCCACTCCTTCGCGGCATGCCGCCTGGATGCGTCGCGATCCGGCAGGCGTGACTTCCTCGAGCTTCTTCAACTCATCGGGGTGTCCACTGACGATCAGACGAGACATGTAGAGATACGCCACCGTGCCGCAGCGCTCCGCTTCATCCATGTAATGCGTCGTGACGAACATCGTCACGCCCTCGGCAGCGAGGCCGAACAGAAGATCCCACAGCTCGCGGCGCGCGACAGGATCGATCCCCGCTGTCGGCTCATCGAGGAAGAGCACGCGCGGGCGATGCATCAGTGCCGCAGCG
>DASXRT010000056.1:0-6732 GCA_036506455.1 Thermoanaerobaculia bacterium | reverse complement strand
TGCCTTTCCGGTGAGGCTCTGCAGCGCGAACTTGCCGAGGGTGACGATGACCTTTGGTTTGATCAGCTCGATCTGTCTGCGGATGAACGGCCGGCAGGCCTCGAGCTCATCGGGCTCGGGATTGCGGTTCTCCGGCGGGCGACACTTGATCACGTTCGCGATGTAGACGTCGTTTCGCGAGAGCTTCATGGCCTTGATGATGTCGGTCAGGAGCTGGCCGGCGCGACCAACGAACGGCTGCCCCTGCAGATCCTCATCGCGGCCCGGCGCCTCGCCGATGAACATCAGATCAGCATTCGGATTGCCGGTACCCCATACGACCTGCGTTCGCGTTCCGGCGAGGCGGCATTTCGTGCAGATGCTCGCTTCGCGGCCGAGCTCTTCGAGCTCACCGGTGCCGGGTGCTGAGTGCTGAGTGGTGATGTCGAGGTGAGTGAAACCAAGATCTCGCAAGAGCGCGAGTTCACTGCGCAGATCCATTGATCCGTTGTACCACGAGATCGAGGATGCGGTTGGCGATGACGAACTTCGGCGCTTTCTCCAGGCGCGTCGTCGTGCCGTCGCGGGCGATGACGAGAACTTCGTTCTGGTCGGAATCGAAGCCGATCGATTGGTCGGAGACATCGTTCGCGACGACGAGGTCCGCGTTCTTGCGTTCGAGCTTCTCGCGCGCATGGCGCTCCACCGAGTCGGTCTCGGCGGCAAAAGCGACCACGAACGGCCGCGGTTTGATGTTGGCCAGCGATTGCAGGATGTCGGGGTTTTTCTTCAGCGTGATCGTCAGCTCGTCGCGATCGGACTTCTTGATCTTCTGATCCGCAGCGACGGCGGGCGCGAAATCGGCGACTGCCGCGGCCTTGATGATGATCTGATGCTGCGGCGCGCGCTGCATGACCACGTCATACATCTCGCTCGCCGTGGTGATCTGTTTGACGTCGACACCCGCTGGCAACGGCAACGACGTCGGTCCTGAGACCAGCGTCACCGCCGCGCCGCGGCGCTTCGCCGCCTCGGCGAGCGCGTAGCCCATCTTTCCCGACGAGCGATTCGAGATGTAACGAACAGGATCGATCGGCTCGCGCGTCGGGCCGGCAGTGACCAGAACACGGCGGCCGTCGAGATCGCGCGACGCGAAGTGAAGCTTCACGCGCTCGACGATCACCGGGATGTCCGCCAGGCGGCCGGGGCCCTCTTCCCCTTCGGCAAGGTAGCCTGTTTCGGGATCGATGATCTCGACGCCGCGCGCGCGAAGCGTCTCGAGGTTCTGCGTGACCGTCGCGTGCTGCAGCATGTACGAGTTCATCGCCGGCGCGACCATGAGATGCGCGCGATGCGCGATCGCGTACGTCGAGAGCGCGTCATCAGCGATTCCGACTGCGAGTTTCGCGAGGATGTTGGCCGTGGCCGGCGCGATGAGCAGCAATTCGGCCCAGCGCGCCATCTCGATGTGATCGACGCCGCCCTTCTGCGGATCACCCCACTGATCGACGATTACGCCGTGCTTCGACACCGCCGCCAGAGCGAGCGGCGAGACGAAACGCGTGGCGTTGGGAGTGAGCACGACGCGGACATCCGCGTCCGCATCCTGAAGGCGGCGCACCAGCTCCGGTGCCTTGTAGGCCGCGATGCCGCCACTCACTCCCAGTATGATCTTCATAAGGGCGGCGGCGAGCCGCCGCACTCCACGACTACTCCGTCAGCGCCGTGACTTCCTCTTCCGGCGCGGTCAACTGCCACTTCACCTGCTTCTTCTCGATCTCTTCCATGGCTACGCGAGTCGGTTTCGCGTGCTTGGTCTTCATCTTCGGCTGCGCTCCCTGAATGAGCTGCTCCGCTCGCTTGGAGACGAGCAGCACGTACCGGAAGCGGCTATCAACGCCTTCGGGCAAACCTTCCATCCCGTTCCTCCTTGAAGCGCGCGGCCATCCGGGCGATGGACTCGAGCGCCGTTTTCGTCTGCAACTTCTTCGCGATGATCGCCGCCTTCAGACATTCGGCCGCTTCGCGGAGATCATCGTTGATGATGACGTACTCGTAAAACTCTTTGCCGGCATCGATCTCGTCCATCGCTTTCTGCAGCCGCGTCTCGATCTCCTGCTCGCTGTTGAGGCCGCGGTCCCGAAGGCGCTGCTCCAGAACTTCGAACGACGGCGGAAAGATGAAGACGTTGAGTGACCGCTCGCTCAGCTCATGGTCGTTCGCGATCTGCCGGGCACCCTGATAATCGATATCCAGTACGACATCCTCGCCGCGCAGCAGCCGACCGACCACCTCGGCTTTGGATGTCCCGTACAGTTGCTCATGAACGAAAGCCGATTCGAGAAATTCCCCTCCGTCGATCATGGAGCGAAACTTCTCATGGGAAACGAAATAGTAGTTCTTGCCCTCGATCTCTCCGGCCCGCGGCCGGCGCGTCGTATGGGAGACCGAAAAGTAGAGGCTGATGCCGATCGGCTCGAGCTGCTTGCGGACCTCGTTGATCAGCGTGGTCTTCCCCGCGCCGGAGGGGCCGGAGATGATGAATAAGGTCCCATCCGAGTGGAAGTTACTCGACATTCTGAACCTGCTCGCGGATGCGCTCGACTTCGGTTTTTAATTCTACAACCACGGTTCTGATCGACGCCGCGCGAGACTTCGATCCCATGGTGTTGATCTCGCGCACCATCTCCTGCGTGATGAAGTCGAGCTTCTTCCCGGCCGGCTCGCGGCCTTCGATCGCCTTCTCCATCTGTTCGATGTGATGTGTCAACCGCGTCAGCTCCTCGGCGATATCGCCCTTTTCGACCATGATGACGACTTCCTGCGCGATGCGGTCCTGCGCCACGTCCACGCCCGCCGCGACGGCGATCTCCTGCACGCGCTGCTGATATGAGGTCAGCACCTCGGTGCGCATCTCCTCGCGATGCGCGGCGAGCCGCTCCTGCAGATCGCGAATCGTTTTCAGGCGGGCGATGATGTCGGTCTGCAGTGACTCTCCTTCTTTCTGCCGCATGGCGGTCATCTGCGCGAAAGCCTCGCGCGTCAGCGCTGCCAATGCCTCACGTTCCTCGTCTTGCACCTCGCTGTCAACAGGTTCCACCTGCAGTAGATCGGGGATGCGCAGGAGATCGCTCGCCGTGAAGGCGTGGCCGAGGCCGAGCTCGTCGGCGATGGTGCGAAGCTGAGGGATGACGTTGTTGGCGATCTGCTGGTTGATGCGGACGTTGTAGTCGGGCTGCTGCGTGCGCTGGACGCGAACGGAGATGTCGACCTTTCCGCGCGAGAAAGTGTCAGTCGCCAGTTGCCGGAGCATTGGCTCCAATTCCCACAGGTACTCCGGAAGGCGGACCGATGTCTCGAGGAAACGATGATTAACGCTTTTCGCGGTCACGGCGACGAAGAAACGGGGTGAGATAGCCCCGGCAGCGCGACCAAAGCCCGTCATGGAAGTAATCATGATGAATTTCGAAATTCTTCATTCACTGGCGTATTTTTCAGCCGCGTCAGCCAGCTCGTTCATCGCCTCCTCCACCCGCCCGCGCCACTCCTCGACGTCTCCGTCGCGCGGTACATGGATCGGCGCGCCGTAGACAAAGACCGCGCGCGAGAACGGCAGCGGGACGACCATGCGATCCCACGAGCCGAGCAACTTTTTTTTTTCGCGGCGAAGGCGATGGGAACGATCGGCAGACCGGTGGCCTGCGCGGCCACGACCACTCCTTCCTTCGCCACGCGTGGCGGTCCTTTCGGCCCATCGGGTGTGAAGACGATGTTCTTTCCGTCGCGCGCCGCGCGCAGCAGATCGCGCAGTGCCGCGGTGCCGCCGCGCGTCGACGAGCCGCGCGAGCTCTCCACGTCGTAGTAATCGAAGACGCGGGCGATGATCTCGCCATCGCGCGACTGCGAGATCAGAACGGAGATCGGCCGCCGATACCGCGAATGCAACATCATCAGCAGATGCGCGTGCCAGAAGGCGATGATGTATTGCGGCACATCGGCGATGTTCTCGACGCCGACATGACGCACGCGCAACGTCGCATGCAGAGCGCGGATGAAGAGCGATCCAAGGAACGGCAGGAACCGCCTCACGCCAACACCTGCTCCTCGGTGGCGAACTGCATGTCGTAGAGCTTGCGATAGATGCCGCGGAAGCCCAGGAGCTCTTCGTGGCGGCCGACTTCGGCGATCTCGCCCTTTTCCAGGACGACGATCTTGTGCGCACTGCGAATGGTCGAGAGACGATGGGCGATGACGAGCGTCGTTCGGCCGCGCATCAGATTGTTGAGCGCCTGCTGCACGAGACGCTCGGATTCGGTGTCGAGAGCGGAGGTGGCCTCATCGAGAATCAGAATCGGCGGATCTTTGAAGAGGGCGCGCGCGATCGCCAGGCGCTGGCGCTGACCACCGGAGAGGAGCACGCCGCTCTCCCCGATCAAGGTGTCGTAACCCAACGGAAGGTTGGAGATGAAGTCGTGGGCATGGGCCGCCTTTGCCGCTTCGACGACGCGTTGCTCATCGGCGTCGCCGCGTCCGTAGGCGATGTTGTTGCGGACGCTGTCGTTGAAGAGGACGACTTCCTGCGTGACGAAGCCCATCAGGCTGCGTAACGATTTCAGAGTCACATCGCGGACGTCTTTGCCATCGACCGTGATGCGGCCATCGTTCACGTCGTAGAAACGCGGCAGTAGATTGACGAGAGTGGACTTTCCCGCTCCGCTGCTGCCGACGAGCGCGACGATCTCGCCCGGCGCGATCGGCAGATCGACGTTGCGCAGGACAGGCTCAGTGCCATAGGCGAAGCTGACGTTTTCGTAACGTACACCGCGGCCGACGCCGGTCAGCTCGATCGCGTTCGGCTTCTCCTTCACTTCGTTGTCGACATCGAGCATCCGGAAGACGCGCTCGGCCGCCGACAGCGCGGTGTTCACGGACAGATTGACCTTGTTGAGCTTCTTGATCGGCGCGTACATCGCCGCCAGCGCCGCGAGAAAGCTGACGAACTGTCCGAGCGTGAGCGTGCCGGCGGCGATGCGGCGATGCGCATACAGAAACAGGAGCAGCATCATCGACCCGGCCAGAAGCTCCATGACGGGCGAAGTGAGTGCCTGGATCCGCTGCGCTTTGAGATTCGATTTCAGGTGCCGCAGCGTCGCTTCACGAAAGCGGCCGATCTCGAACGGCTCCATCGTAAAGGCTTTCACGATGCGCACGCCGCGGATCGTTTCCTCAAGCAGCGTGGCGATGTCGGCCATGCGTTCCTGCGAGCGATGCGTCGTCCCGCGCAGGCGACGCCCGAAATGAATCACCGGCATCACGATCACCGGCGCGACGATGAGACTGATCAACGCCAGCTCGGTGTTCGAAATGAACACGTAGAGGATGAGACCGATGAGGGTGATCGACTCCTGGAAGAGATCGCCCATCCGCGTCGACACTGCAGCCTGAATCGCGTCGGCATCGGAGACGACGCGGCTGACCATCTCGCCCGTCGATCGCTCGGAGAAGAATCGGTGGCTCTGGTGGATGATGCTCTCGTACAACTCGTTGCGCAGATCGCGCACAGTCGAGAGTCCTACTTTCTGGAACGCATACTCCGAGAAGAACGACGTGAACGCGCGGATGACGAAGACCAGCAGGAGCGCGGTGAGAACCTTCTTCCACTTTTCGGCGGGCTCGTCGTTCCACCAGTGATCGAGATTCCTGGTGGCGCGATCGACGGAGTTGATGAACCAGCCGCGTTTTCCTTCCGGTTGATCGCGGTGGAGCACGGCATCGATCACGCGCTGCCTCGTCGAGGTGTCGTGTTTCTTCACGACGACGTGCTGGCCCGGCGGCGTCAGCACCTCGTCGAAAAGAGGCTGAATCAGCGCCATAAGCATCGTCTGCGTCGCGGCAAAGATGATCATCGAGCCGAAGGCAACGAGCGCCCACGCCTTGTAGCGATGCAGATATCGGTACAGCCGCCCGAGAACGTTCATCCTCTCACCACACTCATTATCGCCTCTGCGGCTCGACGGCTCGCGCCCTTCTCGCCGAGCTTCGCCTTCACCGCCGCCAGATCGTCACGAACGCGATCGTAACTGGCGAGTACTTCGCGCACAGCCGCGGCGATCTTCTCGCCCGTGACATCGTGCTGAAGCAGCTCAGGGACGATTCTCCTGCCGGCCACGATGTTGACGAGGCTGAAGTGCGGCAACTTCACGAGCCACTTCGCCAGTTGATATGTCATCGGCGAGAGCCGGTACATGACGACCACCGGCGTGCCGACGATCGCGCATTCGAGCGTTGCCGTTCCGGAGGAGGACAAGGCGATGTCGGCGCTCGATAACGCCTCTCCCCGGTCGTGCGGGACGATGCGCACTCCGTCGATTGGTGAGAGATCGATCGTCGGCGCCCGGATGATGAAAGCGTCGATGTCGCGTTCCCGCTTCAAAATCGAAACGGCTTCGAGCATCGGCGGGAGAAGCGCGTTCACTTCCATGCGTCGGGAGCCCGGAAGAAGCGCGACCCTCAGTACCCTCACCCGGCGCTGTGCGCCACCCTCTCCCGCAAGCGGGAGAGGGACACTCAACTCATCAATGAGCGGATGACCGACGTACGTCACCGGCACGCGATGCTCGCGATAGAAGTCTTCCTCGAACGGAAAGATCACGATCATGTGATCGACGTACTTCGCGATGTGTTTCACCCGCCCGCGCCGCCACGCCCAGATCTGAGGAGAGATGTAGTAGACGACGCGCAGTCCCATCTGCT
>DASXRT010000055.1:0-11510 GCA_036506455.1 Thermoanaerobaculia bacterium | reverse complement strand
ATCCAGATGTAGTTTTGGATGGATGTTGAAGTCGGCGTGCACTTTCAGAAAACCGCCGGGCTCGATCTGATGGAGGCCACCGCCACCGAAGTACGGATCGGGAATCAACCCTTCAATGCCTGTGAGCTGTTCGAGGAAGAGGAGCATCTCGAAGCCATTCATCGCATCGAGAAACCGACGCACCATATCGCTGATCGTGCTGGACTCGTGGAAGAAGCCAAGCTTCTTCTCCTGCGGGTTGTCGAAGCGCGTCCAACGCATCGCTTCCGGCGCGGGAAAGTCGTGAAGGATTGCATCGAGATCGTCGTCCTCGAATAAGCCGTCGAGGACGATGTGTGGAAACGGATCAGCGCCGAGGTAGCGCTCGCGCAGTGTGGTCGGATCGTAATGTAGTTTCACCGCCGCCATGCGAAGTCAGATCCGCGCGAAAAGTCGAGCTGTAGCTCCGGAGAATATGTCACCCATCGCTCGGGCGCGCGGTAGCGCACTCGTAGACGGAGCACGGTGACACCCGGCAACCGAAAGCCATCGCTGCGCGGAATCTCGAACACCTCGGTGCCGCCGCCCATGACCACTGCGTACGTGCCGCGATCGTAAGGGCCCAAGTGCCAGAACAATGAATCGCCCTCATGATGAAATGACGCCGCCAAAGGGGCATCGGTTCGAATCGATGCACAGTAGCGGTCGCGTAACGTGGAGATTTCCGTGATTGCGACAACATCGCGTCGCGCCTCTGACCACGTGAACACTCTTCGCGGCATCGCGCGGCCCGAACACAGGAAGATATCGTCGTAGAACCACTCCGCACCGGAAGCTCTACCCAGACACGTTTCTTTTAGCCAATTCAGCTCGCCCATGGCCGCGGGGGGTACGGCCGGCATCCGGAGTGCGTCGCCTGCGCCGAGCTCGATAAAGGCACGAGCCTCATCGCTCATTCGTCGCGACAGCGCATATTCGCGAGACCAGGTCTGTCGATTGACGATGATCGTGAGCAGAGGGATCGCGATGAGCAACGCGTTGCGAAGTCTGGCGTTCGGAATCGTCATCAAACCGGCCGTGGCGATCAGCGCGCAGCAGAGCCAGATCGCGATGGCAAACCGGCTCTCGAACTTCTTCGCCATCGGAAGCGTCGGGGCAATGCTCACCACGAGGAGTGCTCCGATCAGGATCGCGTCGCGGACCGACCGCATCCGCAGTGCGATTCCGACACCGATCGCAATCAGCAGGATTGCACCGGCGATCGAAGCGCCACCAAGATGCCGCAGAAGCTCAACCGGAAAGGTCGCGGCGATTTGCGGCAAGTCGCTCGCGCGAATGGTCCACCCGTATCCGCCGATCCACTGGCCAAGCGCAGCGCGCCGCCACAACAAGTACAGGGCCAGCGCCAGCAGATGCGGCGTCGCCAATCGTGCGCGCTGTCGAAGATTGGCGTCGGGCAACAACAGCAGCACCGCGATCAGCGGAACGGCGATCTCTTTCGCCAGCATCGCCAGCAGGTAGAGCGCCGCCGAGAACACCGATAGAGCAATCGCGCGGCGTCTCAGTGCGATGACGAGCAGCGCGGTGGACGCAGCGGCGAGACCGATGCTCTCGACATAATGCACGAGCATCAATTCCGTTGCCACGGAGCAGATCGGAGCACCGGCGATAAAGATGAGCGCCGCGGACCCGGCGCCGGCAGTGCCCAACCACAAGCGTGCTGTCATGAAGATCACGACAGAGAGAATGGCCATCAGTGCGAGATGAACGCAGTAAAAACTCTTCGCGTCGATTCCGAACAGAGAGAGCTCGGCGTCGTATGACGCGGTGAGCAGAGGCGTGAAGAGGTTCTGCGGCATCGATCGCCAGATCGAGCCGCCCACGAAGTGATCCCGTGCGGAATGTACGAAAGCGACATGCAGAAGGTACGCGTCGTCGTACATCCACCACAGGCGCGTAATCTTCCTGTAGAGCAATACCGCACCGATCGCGAGCACGACCGCCACGACGATGTCTGCGACGCGACGGTTCACGAGCCGCATTCTAAACTCGTAGAATGCGTGACCCGTTCGCGCATGAAGCCGCTGCGCATCGCTTATCTTCTCGAAGACACCGGCCTGGCCGGCGGGATTCGTGTCGCGGTCGCCCAGGCCGATGCGCTCGTGGCCCGCGGACACGAGGCGACGGTGATCACGAAGGGCGAACCGCTGACCTGGCGCCATTCGCACGCGCGATGGGAGTTCGTCTCTTCGTTCGAGAAGATCGATGTCACGCGGTTCGACTTCGTCATCGGGACATTCTGGAGGACGCTGCCCTTCGTCCACGAGATCGCCGGCCGGCGCGGGATTCATCTGTGTCAGGGCTACGAGGGCTCGTTCACCGCTTACGCGCATCTCAAATCACAGATCGACGACGCCTATCGCCTGCCCCTGCCGAAGATCACCGTCTCGCCGCATCTCGTGCAGGTCTGCCGCGCGTTTACCGAAGACGTGACGTACATCGGTCAGATCGTGGACGACGTCTTTTATCGCGAACCGCAGTTTCGCGACGCCGATCCGCGGCGCGTGCTGCTCGTCGGACCGATTCAGGCGGACTTCAAAGGCATCGACCTCGGATACGAAACCGTGCGGCACGCGAGATCGCGCGGCGCGGACTTCGATCTCGTTCGCGTCTCGCAATGGCCTGCAGCCGGCGACGAACCTGTCGATCTCGCCGCGGAGTTTCACGTCGGCCTCGACTCGGACGAGATGGCGCGGCTCGTTACCACGTGCGACATCTTTCTTGGCCCGAGTCGTTCGCAGGAGGGATTCGGCCTCCCGGCGGCCGAGGCGATGGCTTCGGCGATTCCGACAGTCCTGTCGTCGATCCCGTCGTTCCTCGCGTTCGACGGCGCGCACGACTATGCCCTCTTCGCGCCAGAGAATGACGCCGCGGCGATGGCCGATGCGCTCATGCGACTCATCGATGACGCCTCGCTGCGCCGCCGCATCGCCTTGCGCGGACGCGAAGTCGTCGAACAGTTCCGCGCGCATCACACCGCGCTCCGCCTCGAGCGCTATTTTCTCGATCGACGCACGCGATAAGATCGAGCCCGATGCCGGTCGCGATCCTTTTTCCTCGCTATGACCACCCGGCCATCGAAGAGAGATACGCGAGCTGGCAGGCGGAAATGCTTCTCCGCCGCGGCGCCGAGGAGCTCCACCATTACGACTTGGCCGAACGCGCGTCGGAAGTCGCAAAGGATGTAAGCGCCTCGCACGTCCTCGTGGTCACTGACCCGCTTCTGCTCCCCTCCCCTCACCTCACCGAGCATCTTCTTCAAGTCTTCGAGAGCAGCGCTACATTCGCCGTGGTTCCCGTCACCAACGAGGCGAAGCACTCGAGGCAGAGAGCAGAGATCGCGCCGTACATGACGATGCGCGAGCTCGAGATCGAAGCGGCCGGCCTGCACGAACGCGAGCGAGGGACGGAGCGCGTGACATGGGATGAATCCGATCCCGGTGCGTTTCTCTGCGCAACCTCGAGTCTCGCGAGCGCATCGATCGTTCTGCGAAACGTGATCGCCGGACGCGAGGTCACGATCTCGCGCGGCGATTTCATCCACCGCTGGGCTTCGCTGCGTGGACAGGTTCGCGAGGACCTGCTCGATCGCATCGGCAGCGATGCGAAAGCGATCCTCGAGTTTGGATGCGGCGAAGGAGCCCTCGCCCAGGCATTGAAGGCACGACAGAAGTGCCGAGTCGTGGGAATCGAGCTCGATCGTCACGCCGCCGCGATGGCCAAAAAGCGCATGGACGATGTCTACTGCGGCGATGCGCGCGAGATCGTGTCGCTCATTCACGAACGTTTCGACTGGATCATCGGCGGCGACATCATCGAGCACCTCGACGAGCCGTGGTCATTCCTCGCCGAGCTTCGTCGTATCTCCGCACCGGGTGGCCGCCTCCTGCTGAGCATTCCGAACATCGCCAACGCCTCGATCATCGCCGACCTGTTGAGAGGGCGATTCGATTACGTCTACATGGGCCTCACCTGCGTCGGTCATCTGCGCTTCTTCACGAGACGCTCGATCGAGGAGATGCTGACTATCGCCGGCTGGAGCGTCGAGTCGATCGAGCCGCAGAAGCTCCTCGGCACAACCGAGAATGAGGCGTTCGTGGCAGTGCTCAACGCCACCGGAATTCAGTACTCGAAAGACGACCTGCTGCCGACCGGCTACTACGTGATCGCACGGAATGTTCGATGAAGCTGCGCGAGCGGATCGCCCTCTGGCGGTTGCAGCGGCGGCTGCGGGAATTGCAGGACGCGTATTACGACGCTGCGGAAACGGACGAGAACGTGATCGATGACTATTTTCGGACGCTGGAGGCGGCGAGGACGCTGTACCTGCAGAGCCTTCTCGCGCCGGGAGAAGGCCGTAAGATCCACCTCGGCTCGGGCGACCACTACCTCGCGGGTTGGATCAACATCGACCGCGATGTCACCATGCAGGTCGACCTCGTCGCCGATCTGACTCACGAGATGCCGCTGCGATCCGGCTCGATCGATCTGATCCACTCCGAGGACTTCATCGAGCACATCGACGAAGCGGCCGGCAAGCTCGCCCTGCGCGAATGTCATCGCGTTCTGCGCTCCGGCGGCGTGATGCGGCTGCTCACGCCCGATCTGCGCTCGATCGTGGAAGAGATCTACATCCGCCGCAATCCGCAACATCTGCGCTGGTGCAGCATGTATCTCGAAGCGGATGATCCGTGCGCAGCGCTGAACATGCACATGCGCATGAGTGGCGAGCATCGTTTCATCTACGACGAAGAGCACCTCACGTCACTGCTGCGCGAGATCGGCTTCGACGTCCGGCGCGTGCGCTACAACTGGTCGCGCGTGCCGGAGCTTCGCTTTCTCGATCTGCGCAACTTCGGTCTCAACCTCTTTCTCGAGTGCCTCAAGCGCTGATGCGAATCGCCTATCTCCTCGGCGATACCGGCATTTCCGCGACGGCACGAATCGTCCTCGCACAGGCCGATGCGCTGATTGCAAAGGATCATCAGGTCCGCATCGTCACCACGGAACTACCGCTGACATGGCGCAGTTCGCTTGCCGAGTGGGTCTACGTCGATGATCTTGGTGCATTCGTTCCCGATAGCGGTGAGATCGTTGTCGACGCGCATGTCGTTCGAGCCAATCCGATCGTCGACGATGATTTCTATCGCGATCGTCTTCCCCGAGAGAACGAGCCGCTGCGCGTCTTGCTCTGCGGAGGATCACCGAGCATGAGCGAGGGCTACGGCGCGGCCGCGCACGCGCGGTGGTTCCATCAGAAATTCGACCTCGTCCGCGTGTCGCCGTGGGCACCGTCCCGCGAAGAGCCACTCGATGGTGTGCAGGAGTTTCACGTCGCTCTCAACGACAAGGAGATGACGCGCCTCATGCACTCATGCGATGTGCTCATCGCACCGAACCGGCGCGACGATCCGCAGTCGCTGATGACGCTCGAGGCGCTGGCGTCAGGGCTCGCCTGCGTCGTCACGGCGACGGCCGAGCATCTGGCCATCGGTACCGATTACGCGCTCTTTGGTCCGCCCGACAACGCCGTAGAGCTGGGAGAAAAACTGATCGAGGTTCTGAGCAATGCCCCGCTCCGCGACCGACTTCGCGCCCGTGGGCGCGAAGTCGCCGAGCAGTGGCGATCCACTAACGTTGTGAGCCGCCTGGAGTCGCTGCTGGCTTCGTAACCTCTTTCCCCTTCTCGATCACCCGTACCGACGCTGTCGAACCGGGATAACGCTCGCCGCCGATCGGCTCGGCGCGGCCGCCGAGGCAACCGGAGAGAAAATTCTCGGCGCGAGCGTTGAAGTCGATCGAGTTCTCCGGTCTTGCGAAGCCGTGACCTTCATCGCTGTACACCACATACGTGACGGAGCCATTGTTCCTGACGATCGCATCGACCACCTGCTCCGACTCCGCTTTGTTGACGCGCGGGTCGTTCGCGCCCTGTCCGATGAGCAGCGGACGTTTGATCTCGTTCGCCTTGAATAGCGGCGATGCATTGCGAATCAAGTCGGCGTCCTTCGGATCTTCGCTATTGCCCATTCGTACATCGAACATCGCCTTCATCGGCTTCCAATATGGCGGGATCGCTGCGAGGAGCGTCTTCAGATTTGATGGTCCAAAGAGATCGACACCGCATGAAAAGAAATCCGGCGTGAACGTCAGACCGGCCAGGGTGGCGTATCCGCCGTAGGAGCCGCCGAAGATTGCGATCCGCTTGGGATCGACGTATCCCTGCTTCACCGCCCAGTTTGCGGCGTCGATCAGATCGTCGTGCATCTTGAGACCCCACTGCTTGTCGCCGGCGTGGAGGAACTTTTTCCCGTAGCCGGTTGAACCGCGGAAATTCGGCATGAGCACGGCGTACCCACGATTGGCGAGCCACTGCGCGTACGGGTTGTAGCCCCATGTGTCGCGCGCCCACGGGCCCCCATGGGGAAAGAGGACCATCGGCAGATTGCTCGGCGGCACGCCGGCCGGCAGCGTCAGATACGCGCGCATATTCAAGCCGTCGCGCGTTTTGATGGCGACGGGCCGAATCTCTGCGAGCGGCACGCCCTCGAGCTTCGGCCGGCTCGTGAAGAGGAATGTGCCGGTCTTCGTCTCGCGATCCCACATATAGAACTTCAACGGACCGCGATCCGACGTGAATGAAATCAACCAATGCTTGTCCGCTCGATCGCGGTTGATGATCCTGAAGTCGCCGGAATCGAGCTTCGCAATCGCGTCGAAGTCGGCTCGTACCGCCGGATCGATCACTTTCCACATGCGGCGTCCTGGTTCGAATGACACCGCTTCGATGACTCGAGTCTTCGGGTTGATTACTTCGATGCCGACGTCGACCTCATCCGAGTTCGCGATCGGGGTCTCCGCTCCCGTCGCCAAATCCCTCCTTACCAGACGCGTGGTATCGCTGCCGATCGAAGTCTCGACATAGGCGGCTTTGCCATCGCCGGTAAAGTCGATGAACTGCACGTTCTCGTCCGAGGGCGCCTTCATCCACGTTTGCCACGCCGACTGGGGGTTGTCGCGCATGCGGATCTCAGTGCCGCCTTCCGGTGTCCTGACGAAGGCGCCGAGAACGTTGAGGTTCTTGTCGACTCCCCATCCCAAGACGTCGCCGGGATTCTTCGTGTCGAGCGTCAGCGCACCCGACTCGAGATTCAACCGGTACACGTCAAATAGACGCCGGTCACGAGCGTTCATCTGCACGAGAATCTCTTTCGGAATCTCGTTCTCGACTGCGATGACCGCGGCACGAATGCCTTGGAACGCCGTGTAGTCGCGAACCGTGCCGGCGTCGAGATCGACACCGTAGACGTGAAAGTTCTCGTCGCCGTCATTGTCCTGCACGTACAGCAGCGTCTTGTCGTCAGGTGCCCAGAAGTAATCGTGAATGCCGCGCTTTTTGTCGGCGGTCACCACGCGGTCATCGGTTTTCCCGATGGTCTTCACCCACACCTGCAGGACGTTCTTCTTGTCCGGCGCGAGCCACGCGAGCCGCGTTCCATCCGGCGAGATCTGCGGTGAAGTTTTCTGCGGATTGCCGAAAAGGACTTCGCGCGGAATGAGCGGCGGGAGATCGGCGCGCAGTTGAACGCCAGCGAGTAGCGCGATGACGACGATCAAGGACGACGCCAGGCATCGAGTCGCTTTGTTCATAGGTCCTCCTGAGCCGGCGCATTCTAGCGCGTCGCTTGCATCGATACCGCTTCGCGCCGAAGAAGGTTCACGCCTTGTGAAAATTTTCTCAAGTTCATAGAATTCGGCTCCCACCTCGCTATGCCGATCCAGAAGATTGAGAGTCCCGAATCGATCATCCCGCGCAAGCGCGGTGTCGCTCCCGGCGAACAGGCCGAAAAGGGCCTGATCACGCTCCCGGGGGAAGCCGAACGCGAGGTCGATGATCTCGGCGGCCGCGCGTACCTGACGACGAAGCTCGACACGCTCGTCAATTGGGCGCGGGGCAACTCGCTGTGGCCGCTGCCGTTCGGCACGGCCTGTTGCGCGATCGAGTTCATGTCGATGGTGTCGTCGCACTACGACATCTCGCGATTCGGAGCCGAGGTTGTTCGCTTTTCGCCGCGCCAGGCGGATCTGCTGATCGTCGCTGGAACGATCGTCGACAAGATCGCGCCGGTGCTCAAGAAGATCTACGAGCAGATGCCGGAGCCGAAGTATGTGATCTCCATGGGCGCGTGCGCGACTTCCGGCGGCTTCTATCGGATGTACCACGTCGTGCAGGGCATCGACGAGATCATTCCCGTCGATATCTGGGTTCCCGGCTGTCCGCCGACGCCGGAAGGTCTGATGTACGGAATCCTCAAGCTCAAAGAGAAGATCGAGCGTGGAGAGATTCGGCGCGGATGAGCACTCTCACAAAATTCTCCGCCATCCCTTATACCGGTCCGGCGCCGACGAATCGAGAGCCGTACGTTCCCGCAGCGGCGCCGCAGATGGACAAGCGGGGCGAAGAGATCGCCGCGAAGGTCCCCGGGATCGAGCAGGAGCGTGGTCAGGACCTGCCGACCTTCATCGTCGATCGCGCGCGCATCGTCGATGTTCTGCGCGCGCTTCGCGATCATCCCGATCTGAAATTCACGCTGCCGCTGGACTGCTTCGGAGTGGACTATCCAAGACGCGAAAAACGCTTCGATGTGATGTACCAGCTCTATTCGCTTCAGAACAACGAGCGCGTTCGCCTCAAAGTGCGCGTGGCCGAGAACGAGAGCGTTCCCACGAGCACGAGCGTTTACCAGGGCTTCGACTGGTACGAGCGCGAGGTCTTCGACATGTACGGCGTGAAGTTCGAGGGACATCCGAACCTCCGCCGCATCCTCACGCACGAAGCGTTTCAAGGACACGCGCTGCGCAAAGACTACGATCCCGCGCAGCGATGGCTCCTCACCGAGAAGGACGTCGCCACGATCATCCCGAAGATCGACGAGCGATTCAAAGACGTCGACACCGATTTCGAGCGCGTCGTCCTGAACCTGGGACCCTCGCATCCGGCGACGCACGGAACGCTCCGCATCGTCGTCACGCTCGACGGCGAAAAGATCATCGGCGCCGAAAGCGAGATCGGTTACCTGCACCGCTGCTTCGAAAAAAGCTGCGAGACCCACACGTATCAGCAGGGCATCCCGTTCACCGATCGGCTGAATTACTGTTCGGCGATCATCAACAACGTCGGCTATTGCATGGCCATCGAGAAACTCCTGGGCATCGAAGCGCCGGCGCGCGCGCAACACATCCGGCTGATGCTCTCGGAGTTCATGCGCCTCTCCGATCACATCATCTGCATCGGCACGAACCTCGTCGACATGGGCGCGCTGACCAACTTCTGGTATCTGTTCCAGCCCCGCGAAGAGATCCTCGGACTCGTCGAGCAGTGCTGCGGCGCGCGGCTTCTGCCGACGTACACGCGGGTGGGCGGACTGGCGGTCGATGCGCCGTCGGACTTTCTAGAGAACTCGCAGCGCCTCGTGAACATGCTTCCCAGGTTCATCGGCGATGTCGAGAAGCTGATCATGAGCAATCGCATCTTTCGCGATCGCGTCGAAGGCGTCGCGCCGATCTCTGCGGAAGACGCGATCAACTATGGCTTCACCGGGCCGTGTCTGCGTGCCTGCGGTGTGCCGTATGACGTCCGCAAAGCGTCACCGTATCTCGGCTACGAGACTTATGACTGGAACGTGCCGATCGCGGAAGGTGGCGATACGTTTGCGCGATTCCTCGTGCGTTTCGAGGAGATGCGGCAGTCGCTGCGCATCCTGCAGCAGGCCATCGATCGCGGACTGCCTGATGGCCCGGTCATGGTCGACAACCCTTACGTCGCCCTTCCGCCGAAGACAAAGGTCTACAACGAGATGGAGTCGTTGATCTATCACTTCAAGCTGATCATGCACGGCATTCAGCCGCCCGTCGGCGAGACGTACTTCCAGGTCGAAGGCGGCAACGGTGAGCTCGGCTTCTACATCGTCTCCGATGGAACGAAGAATCCATATCGCGTGCGCTGCCGTCCGCCCTGTTTTCCGATCTTCGAGGCTTACACGCAGATGATCACCGGTCAGACGATTCCCGATGCGATCGCCGCGCTCGGATCGCTGAATATCATCGCCGGAGAGTTGGATCACTGATGGCCATCGGCATCGTCAAAATGGAACGCCGTCCACTCTCGCTCAGAGAGCGCGCCTATCTGCCCGCGGTCATCTCCGGAATGCTCATCACGCTCCGGCACTTTCTGAAGAATCTCTTCAACATCAAAGGGCTGCCGACGATCTCATACCCGGAGGTGAAGCGGGTCTACTCGGAGCGCTTCCGCGGGCGGCACATCCTCACGACGCGCGAGGATGGCACGACGCGCTGTGTTGCCTGCTACATGTGCTCGACCGCATGTCCGGCCGAATGCATCACGATCGAAGCCGGCGAAGACGAGCGCACGCGCGAGAAGTTTCCTGTGCGCTACGACATCGATCTGCTCCGCTGTATCTTTTGCGGATATTGCGTCGACGCTTGTCCCGAGGACGCGATCTACATGACGCGCGATTACGAGATGGCTATCGATACACGCTCGCGGGCGGTGGTCGGTCTGCGCGACCTCGTCGTTCCGCCGAACTTCCCCGTAGAGCCGATGGGCTGGCGTCCGTACTACGGTTCGATCGAAAAGCAGGGCGCCGCCGGAGGAACCGGCCTCGGCCAGCCGATCGGCGAGCCGCCGTACGAGGATGAAACGAAGATCCCCAACCCCGACGTGTATCGTGGTGCGTAGCCCGCGATGAAGCCACTCGAGACCACGGTCGAAGAAGTCCTCCGCAAAGCAATCCAGTCGGAAGTCGACACGCGCTTCTATTACCAGAAGATGGCCGAGCGCTCGGCGACACCCGAGGTCCGCCAGCGGATGCTGCAACTCGCCGAAGCTGAGCTCGTCCACCGCGCGAAGCTGGAGCGCAAATACCGTGAAGTGGTCGGCAAGAATCCCCCTGATCCGCAACCGGCGAAGTTCGATCTGCCCTCTGATGTCACGAACCTCGACATGGGCCATGCGCTCAAGCACGCACTCGAGCGGGAGCGGGACTCGGAGAGCTACTTCCGCTTCATGGCTGAAAGAGTTCCTAACACGGAGCTCGGGCGTCTCTTCATGGAGCTCGCCGAGATCGAGTGGAAACACAAGACGGATCTGCAGGCCGAATACGATCGCACCGTCGCTGATCAACCCGATCAGTTCCTGCTGGACATTTAGCCGGGGCTAGTGTGGTGTCAGAAATCCCGCATCTTTCGTTGCGTCCGCCGACGACTCGGATGCGAGGCGCCGCGACGCAGGCGATGCCGGACATCGGCGAGGAGCGGCAACGACGCAGACGAGCCGTCGCCGGCCGCAACCTATTGGCTGGTGGGGTTCGCGGGGCGACCTCTTCGCCACTCGTCGTCAGCGATGTCACCACATCGCCTCCTCCTCGCGGCTCGATCTCGCCACGCGAGCA
>DASXRT010000054.1:0-8395 GCA_036506455.1 Thermoanaerobaculia bacterium | reverse complement strand
GCCACGGTACTCGCGCCGACGGGTAGCCCGGCCGCACTCAGAATGGCCGGATTGACGACGATGATGTAGGCCATCGCCAGAAATGTGGTCGTGCCGCCGATGATCTCGGTGCGGATATTCATGTGATGCGTACGATGGCGGAAACGATTTCGAAGAGAATCAGCGCGATCACGATGATCTCCAACCAGTGACTGCGCTGGACATCGACCTGACCCTTCAGCAACTCCGAGACGCGGGCCAGGGCATTCATCTTCCGTGTGACGCTTTCTTCCCATTCGCGCAGATTGAAGCGTGTGACGGCGGCGCGAAAGATCGTCGCCAGATAGAAGTCTCCGACGAATTTCAGCGAATTTTCCACCCGCTCCACGAAGTCGGAGAACTCGATGTACAGCGAGCTCGCTTCGCGCGAGAGCTCCTCGTAATGGCCGCGGAACAGCGAGAGCCGGCGACGCTCGATCGAGTCGTACAACTGCTCCAGCTTGTCGTCGAGCAGTTCGTCGAAGTAGCGGAACTCTGTCAGATGCGTGGCCGCGAATTCGAGCATGTCCGGCACATCGCGGCTGCCACCCGGCTCGACGACCAGGGCGCTGTTCCAGTCGATGACGGCCAGATCGTCTGTCGAGTACTGAAACGAGCTGTCGAGGATCGATTTCCGAAGGCGCAACGAGAGTGTCGACGATGGCTCACCAAGAATCAACGCCGGGATGTCGGCGCTATCGGCGAGATCGCCCGCGGAGCGAAGGCCCTCGATCTCCTGCAGAAAATAGACGATGTAGTCTTCCAGGCCGCGCGGATCGTGAGGCTGCTTGAATGCGGCGTGCAGCGCGCTCAACAACTCGGACGCTCGAACGCGCGACGCTTGATCGAAGTCGTTGTCGTCCTCGGCCGCCGCGGCGAGAGCGATGAGCTCATTCCAACTCATTCCACTCCGGAGGGTCAGATGGAATTGAATCGAAACGACTCCGTAATCCCAGATGCGCGCGTAAACGTCGGTGCTCAGCGGTGCGGCACCGACTCGAATTGTGGAAGCGCCCAACGCCAGAGTGACCGGCGCGTTGCGAACGACGAGCGCGTAACCTGTGCTTCGGGCCAACGATAGTCGCGACGCCTGGCGCTCTCGAAGCAGCGACTCGACGCTGCGGAGATCGATCTCTTCGGCAAGGTCGAAAATGCGGTAGACGATCACGCGTCCCTTGCGAACGATCGGCGGTTGCACACATCCATGTTAGCGTCTGCGTCACCGCTGTTCAGAGCGTCGCTTCGAATGCGCCCACATCGTCGAGGTAGCGCCTGGCGAGCGCAGCATTCGCCGGATTCGTGTACATCTCGGCGACAGGGTTTTCGATCACACTCGAGATCGCCGCGGCGACTTCCTCGGGCGTCTGAACCGGGGGCGGCGCCTGTCCTCCACTGACCCATGGCGGCGCGACGGCGGATGCTTCTCCACGCACGTTCTTCGCGAACTCCGTCGTCACGAGCCCCGGCATCACCAGCGAGACGTGAATGTTCGGATTTTTCCGATGAAGGTCGACGCGCAGATTTGCCGTCAGCGCGTTGAGCGCCGCCTTTGCTGCGTTGTACGCGGATCGATGCGTCGCCAGCGGCACTCGTCCCAGAAATGACGAGATATTGATCAGATGTCCGCGGCCGCGCTCGAGGAAGTGCGGCACGATCGCCTGGGCACCGTAGAGCGCCGACTTCACGTTGACCGCCATCATCTCGTCGAGATCGTCGTCGGTCAGATCGAGCGTCTGGCGGCTGATGCCGCGGCCGGCGTTGTTGATCCAGACGTCAACGGTCTCGAATGCGCGGATCGCTTCATCGCGAATGCGGATGACGTCGCCGCGGCGCGTCACGTCCGCTCTCAGCGTGATGGTATTCGCTCCCGAGCCGGCGGCGACCTCGTTCAACTCGTTGATGCGCCTCGCCGCCAGCACCAGCCGGTGACCTTCGCGGCCGAGGTGTCGGGCCAGCGCGGCACCGATGCCGCCGCTCGCTCCGGTGATGACAATCGTCTTCATGGAGGCGCAGTCTGACACAGAGTACCGTTCTTGCACGGCTCATCGCAGGAGGAGACAAGTCATGAAACGGATGATGTTCATCATCGCGATCCTCGTTGTGATCGTGGCCGGATGCAAGAAGCAAGAGAACTATCAGACAGCGACCGACACCAGCGCGACTTCAACGTCAGCAACAGCGACGGAGACAACGACCACGACCACCGGCACCGTGGCCGGAACGATGCTCTCGGACAAGGACAAGGACTTCGTCACAGACGCCGGGAAAGGTGGCAAAGGGGAAGTCGAGCTCGCGCAGGACGCCGTTTCACACGCCAGCAACGCGGACGTCAAGGCCTTCGCGCAGAAACTCATCGACGATCACGGCAAGGCCAATCAGGAACTGGCCCAACTGGCGGCGACAAAGGGCGTCACGATTCCGACCGAGATGGTGGCAAAGATGAAGGAAGCGAAAGAGCGTCTGATGAAGCTCACGGGAAAGAGCTTCGACCAGGCCTTCATCAAGCAGATGGTCGAGGACCACACGAACACGATCAAGATGTTCGAGGACGAAGCGAAGATCGCCGGCGATTCCGACGTGAAGAGCTTCATCGACAAGACGCTTCCCACGCTCCGCGAGCATTTGAAACGGGCGAAGGAGCTGGAGACGAAACTCGGGAAGTCGAAGTAATCAAAGACGTGTGCGCTAACATCGGCGCACATTGACCAAAACGAGCGCGCTGGCGCTGTTGTCGATTGCGGTCCTGCTGGCCATGGGACTGTGGTTCGGCGTGTCTGCGGTCGCGCCGCAGATCGCGAAGGAATGGCGACTCGATTCCGCCACGACAGCCTGGCTGACGCTCTCGGTGCAACTCGGATTCGTGACCGGCACGCTGCTGAGCGCGACGCTGAATCTTCCCGACGTCATCCGCGCCCGTCATCTCCTCACGATCTGCGCGCTCCTCGGCGCCATCGCGAACGCACTCTTCGCGGCGTTCGTTCATACCGTGACTGCCGCCATGGTCCTTCGCTTTCTGACCGGAGCGTTTCTCGCGGGCGTGTATCCGCCGGGGATGAAGCTGATCGCCACATGGTTCCGGGAAGACCGCGGTTTCGCGCTCGGTACGATCGTCGGCGCGTTGACACTGGGGAAAGCATCTCCGTACCTCGTCAATGCCTTCGGCTCGGCGAACTGGCGCATCAACGTCGGCTTCGCGTCAGTGCTGGCAATCCTCGGTACGATCATCGTGGCCCTCTTCGTGCGTGAGGGTCCGTTCGCGCTGCCCAACCAACCGTTCGATTTCTCGCAGGTCACACAGGTATTCAGCAATCGCGGCGTGCGCCTGGCGAACTTCGGTTACTTCGGCCACATGTGGGAGCTGTACGCGATGTGGACGTGGGCGCCCGTGATGATTCGCGCCAGCCTCGGGGCAAGCGGCGACTCGCCGGTCCTGGCGGAGGCGGCGTCGTTTCTGGTCATCGGAAGCGGGGCGGTCGGGTGTGTGGCGGCGGGCCGGATGGCTGATCGCATCGGCCGCACGATCATCGCCTCGGCGGCGATGGCGATCAGCGGCGCCTGCTGCATCGCGGTCGGATTCCTTTTCGGACATTCGGCGATCGCGCTGCTGGTCGTCGCTGCAATCTGGGGCGCGACGGTCGTCGCCGACTCCGCGCAGTTCTCGGCGTGCGTGACCGAGCTGGCGGACGCGCGCTACATCGGCACGGCTCTGACGATGCAGACGTGCATCGGCTTTCTGATCACTACGATCTCGATCCGCATGATGCCGACGCTCGTCGCTCGCATCGGCTGGAGCTACGCCTTTGCCGCGCTGGCGATCGGTCCGTTTCTGGGCATCGCGGCCATGCTACGTTTGCGCGGCATTCCCGAAGCGGCGAAGATTGCGCAAGGGAGGAGATAGCGATGCGATTCGTTCTGGTGCTGATCGTCGCTTGCGTCACACAACCCGGTGCGGATGTCGGCATCGTCGCGTTCGCGAACTCTGGCGCGCCGGCCGCGCAATACGATTTTCTGCACGGGCTCGCGCTGCTTCATAACTTCGAGTACGCCGACGCCGCGGAGAGTTTCAAGAAGGCCCAGAAGATCGATCCCGATTTCTCGATGGCGTATTGGGGCGAGGCGATGACGCACACGCATCCGATCTGGATGCAGCAGGATCTCGCCGCCGCGCGAGCAGTGCTGAAACGACTCGCTCTGGTCTCCAAACCGAAGACAGATCGCGAACGCGATTACGTTCATGCCGTCGAAGTGCTCTACGGTGAAGGCACCAAGGATGAGCGCGACTTCAAATACGCGGACGCGATGCAGGCGCTGCACGAGCGTTATCCCGACGATGTCGATGCCACCGCCTTCTATGCCCTCTCGCTCCTGGGCACGGCCCACGAGGGCCGCGACTTCGCGACGTACATGCGCGCCGCGGCGCTGCTCGAAGAAGTCTTTCCGACCCATCAGCAGCATCCCGGTGTGCTGCACTACCTCATCCACTCGTATGATGATCCGATCCACGCGCCACTCGGTCTGCGCGCGGCGCGCCTTTACGGTTCGGTCGCACCGAATGCCCCGCACGCGCTGCACATGACGTCGCACATCTTCATCGCCATGGGTATGTGGGACGAAGTGATCGATGCGAACCGGCGCGCGATCGCGGCGCAGAAGATTCCTGCACTATGCGGTCACTATTCACAATGGCTCGAGTACGCTTACCTGCAGGAGAAACGCGTGGCCGAGGCGCGGAAGATGCTCGATGAGTGTCAGGCGTCGGCGGTTGGCGGATCCGCTTCTGGCGAGCCGTTCTCGGAGATGCGTCTTCTCTACGTCAGCAGCGGCGGCGGCAACGTCGATCCGATCACGATTCCCGATGCTCCGGCGTGGGCGAAGTTCACGATCGCGTACGGCGATGCTCTCGCCGCCTCACATCGCGGAGACGCCGATGCGTTGAATGACGCTGCCACGCGGCTTCGTGCATTGCAGAAAGAGCAGGACTACAAAAAGCCGGGAGTTCGAGAGCGCGCCGGCATCATCGTGCAGGAGGTCGAGGCGCTGCAGTTGAGTGCGCAGGGGAAGAAAGAGGAGGCCATCGCCATCCTTCAGAAAGCGGCTGCCGCGGAGAGCGTGTTGCCGTTCGAATTCGGACCACCGGTGATCGAGAAGCCGACCTACGAGCTTCTCGCCGACGAACTGCTCGCCCTCGGGCGCGCCGCCGACGCGGAGAAAGCGTATCGGACAGCCCTCGAAAGAGCTCCGGGACGTATGCCGGCCGTCGAGGGACTGCGCAAGGCCCAGAAGGAACGCTCAGCTAACGACGCACGGCGCGGCGCTTCGTCTCGGTGACCACGTTCACCTTGATCGTGGCCACGCCCTGAAGGCCGAGGCTGTTCGTCGCCGCGAGCGTGATCGTGTGCAGCCCGAGCGGCAGGATCACTTTGAGCGGCGTGCCGTTGCCGAGCACGCCGGAGATGTTCGATCTCCACTGCAGCTTCGATTCGGGGATGTCGTCGTCCTGGAGATCGAAAGCATCGCCGTCGAGCACGATCTCGTGCCCCGATTGCACGACCGGGCTGGGAAGATCCTCGATGAAGACCTCCGGCGGTTTCGCTTGCACCGAGAACTCGAGGCTGTCGGCCTCCGCGGCGTGAATGCCGTCGGTGGCCCACACGCGGATCTTGCTGTGCGAACCGCCCGGCATGTCGGAGAAATCGATGGTGAAGCGACGATCCTTCAGATCGCGCATCAGCACTTCCCAATCCGAGTCCTCGCTCGTCACGTCGGCGTTGTACTCGACTTCGTACGTCAGCGCGTTGCCGTCGGCGTCGCTGGCATCCCACGTGATCGTGATCGGTCCATCGACTCTGCCGGTGAGCTGCGGCGCCACGTTGCTCACGACCGGCGCGTGCGCGCTGACGGGAATCTCCAGCACGACATTGCCGTCGCGGATCAGTTGCAGTTTCGTCGTCGCTTCGGGGAAGCTCATCTCGCTTGCGAATGGTGCAAAGTCGATGTGCTGCGAGGGCTGGCCCTTCGATCCGACTGGATCGAAGGTCAGGGTGAGCGCGTCGGTGGCTAGTCTCGTCCCGGCGGCATCGACGGCCGCGAGCATGTAGCGGCCCGTTGTGCTCGGAATCGGATCGGTGTCGAGGAACGACCAGCACGGCTCCATCTTCACGTCGCTCGCGCTCGTGGCGTTCTGACGAATCAAGCCAAAGCACTGGATGAATCGCTGCGGAGCGGCCAGCTTGTGAAGGCGTTCGCTTCCGGCCGCCGTAGGAGCAAGCTTGTCGAACAGCCAGTCATAAGCATCCTGCGTCGTCCAGAACTGATCCTGCCTTCCGCCGGAGCCCATGTACTCGGCCGCGTCGGCGAGCGCGCCACGTCCGCCGACTTCGTATGGATGATCGGAGGCCGGGATCTTCGTGCCGCTGACGCCTTCGAGCGCCACTTTGCCCGAACTGCACTTCGCGGTCTTGCTCGGGTCATCGAAGTCTTTTCCCGTGAAGTCATCGGGAGCGGGATTCACAGCGCAGGCGAGACTGCCGCCGTCGTAGGTGTCGCCGAGTCCGTACGTGTGGCCGATCTCGTGCGCGACGGTCGCCGCCGCATCTTCGTCGGTCGCAACGCCGATGTTCGCGGGCTTGCCGTAGGTGTATCCCTGCAGTCTTCCGTTGGGGTAACCCATCGGACGGTCGTTGATGAATCCGAAAACCTGCGCGAAACAACCATCCGCGGACGGCGTTCCCGCGCACTCCGCGGGAATCAGTTTCGCCAGCGCTTCCCATAGACGAAGGCGTCCATCTTCGGTCTCGAGGTCGAAGCTGCTGTCACTGGCATCGAGCTCTTCGCGCGTGACCCAGATCAATTGATCCGATCCGACCGGATACGTTTTGCGGACGTAATCGGCAAACGTCTTCCATTTGGAATCGCGGACCGAAACGATGTTCCCGCCGAAGTTCGCTTTCACGGGAAGAGCGAGGATGCGGATCGCGCTGCGAGGGACGAAGTCGTACGTCGTGCCGGCTGTACTCTTCGTCACACCGTTGACGCTGACGTCGAACGTGTATTTGCCGGCCGCCCAGTTTCCGCATGCGTCGCGGCTCGGGCAGAGAAAGTCGACGATCGCTGTCGGGGAGTCGTAGGAATTCGGCGCGAGCGTGGTCACCGTCTCGCCATCTCTGGTGATCTTCGCGCTGGTTTTCGCGCCGTCGATCTCGACCGGAGCGGCCAGGAAGGCACGGACGACCGTGTCCTTCCCGGCGACGAATTTGCGGGCGTTGTTCTTCTGGACGCCGATGGCCTGGTTGATCTCGATGGTGTCGATCTGCGCCTGACCGAAGACATTGACCGTGCAGAGGACGACAAGGGTCGCGATCAGCGGTATTCGTGCGTGGAACATGGGGTTCATTCTCTCCGGCCGGACGTCAGAAAAGCGTGAAGAATGCGTCATTAGAATCTGAGTCGCTCGCCCTCGCGCGCCACATGGAAACCGTTGAGCTCGACTCTCCTCGGATCGCGCAGCGCGGGATTCGACTGGTTGAGATGGATGAAGCGAATCTTCGCGCGCTCGGAGGCGAAGCGCTTCATCGAGTCGACCATCAGAGGATGCGGAATCTCTTTGAGATCGCGTCCCGGCAGCTCCGTCGCGTCATAAAACGTACCGTCGATGTAAGCGATGTCGACGCGACCGATGACCGACTCGACCGCACCCGTCCATCGATCGATATCCGGCAACCACAGGATGGATCGCGCCGGCCCGCGAATGATGAAGCCGACCGTCTCCGAGTATTCGTCGCGATGCGGAACGACGATTGGCGTCACCGCGATGCGATCACTGAGAGGCAGCTCGCGTCCATCTTCGAGCGGCTCGATCGTGATGTTGCCCAGGCGCACGAGCTGGTCCCACGGTCCGTTGTGCTCGAGGAAGGCACGCATGCGCGGCATCGCATAGACGCGCACGCCGCGCGTGCCCATCACCTCACGGCCGAGCTGCGCCAGACCGAGGTAATGGCCGATGTGGGCGTGAGTGAGA
This sequence comes from Thermoanaerobaculia bacterium, assembly GCA_036506455.1. GTDB lineage: Bacteria > Acidobacteriota > Thermoanaerobaculia > Gp7-AA8 > Gp7-AA8 > DASVHS01. Next base: position 360 of record DASXRT010000054.1, on the reverse strand, counting down.
AGGATTCCTTCGGGTGTCGCGCCATCCAACATCGCCAACTGCTCCGCAAAATCAGGCGTCGCATCAATGATCCAGCGCTGATGCGACACCGGATCGACAATCGCCAGCGACGCGACATGGCGGCGGAGTTTCGGATTGCGCCATGCGGCAACGCAGTCGGGACGATTGCATCCCGCCTGCGGATAGCCACCGTCCTGGGCGATGCCGAGCACCATCACGTAGGGTGCAAGAACGGCGGCGAGAAGACTCATTCCACCATCCGCGGATAGCGCTGCAGCATCCCTTCTTCTTTCATGATCTTCTCGATCGCCGCGATGTCCATCGGCAGAGAGTCGGTGACGATCTCCGCGCTTTTGTCAT
>DASXRT010000053.1:0-5294 GCA_036506455.1 Thermoanaerobaculia bacterium | reverse complement strand
GCGGACAACTCATCCGTCTCCAGTCCGATTCGGGACTGGTCGAGATGGAGATCTCCTCCGTTGATTTCCCGTACGTCACCGGTACTGCGGAAAGCGGCCACGGCATCGTGGAGCTCAATCTCAGCGGCGCAACACGGATCGAGCTTTTGACCGCTCCGAAACGCGTCGAGGTTCTTCCTCTGGAGAGGATTCGCCAGAACTCTGACATGCTCAAGGGCGCGCGCGTCCGTTTCGAGACGAAGAAAGGGGACGTGACGCTTCGCGACATCAGCCGAGTCGAGCAGGGTTGGGTCACCGGGCAGCTCGAGGACGGTGACGGGCCGATCCGGGTCGATCTTCGGCAGGTCAACGCCGTTGAAATTCGTGAGCTCGACCGGTCGCGCTCGATCATGAAGAGCGTCGGCCTTGCCGCAGGGATCGTCGCCGTCGCGGCAATCCTCGTTTCGCTGACGAAGTCGTCTTGTCCGATCGCTTACATCGATCGCGGAAATGGGTGGGAGCTTGTCGGAGAGTCGTACGCGGGCGCTGCGTTCCGGTCGACACAACGCGACGATCTGCTTCCGCTGCCCGATCTCGGCTCCGCGAGCTCGATCCGCATTCGATTGCGGAATGAAGCGCGTGAGACGCAGTACACCGATCACGCCGAGCTCGTGATCGTGGAGCATGCGCCGCAGCTTCGTGCGCTCTCGACATTCGATGGGCGCGTCGTGCTCGTGGGCAATGCGCGCTCACCGGTCGCGGCTCACGATCGATATGGCCAGGATGTGATGAGCATCGTGTCCGACCGCGACGAGCGTCTCATGGTGACTGATCCCGAGGCCGCGGCGACAACCCGTGACGATGCTTTGGAGGACCAGCTCACTGCCGAATTCAGCGTGCCGTCGCAGGGAACGCCCGTTCTCGAACTGGTCGCAGGAAACACCGCGTGGCTCGACCTCGTCTTCGGCCGATTCTTCGCGGCGATGGGCGAGCGGCTTCCCGTCTATCTCGCCCGAGGAAATGATTCGGCGGCGGGACCGCGCATTCAACGGTGGCGGGAGCGTGAAGGTGTCGACCTCATCGTCGAATTGAAGACCGGCGATTCCTGGCGGCGCGTCGCCATCGTGCCGACTGTCGGAGGCGCGGCGTTGCGCGAAGTCGCAATCCCTCTTCCCCTCGAAGACTCGCGCACACCTGCACAGGTAATCGTGCGCGTCCGCGGTGGCCTCGGTTTCTGGAGAATCGATCGTCTGGCCTTGTCCGTCGAAGATGAGACGCAGGCCGCAGTCCGTCGTGTGCAGGCCACGCGCGCGCAGGCAACGACTTCTGGCGACAGACTCGCGGCGATCTCCGCGACCGATGGTGATTACGACACGCTGAGCGAATGGAACGAAAGCCTGGAGATGACGTTCAACGTTCCGCCGCCGGCGAACGGTCTCACTCGAACGGCGTTTCTCTTCACGAGCGGTTACTACAACGTCCATCTGCCCGTGCAGGCGCAGTGGCAGCCCGGCACGTTGAAAGCGATCCGCGACGAGCCGGGGGCATTGTCCCGATTCAGCCGCGATCTCGCGCGTGAGTACGCGCGAAAGCAAGCCGGCGCAAAAAGCGCTAAGTCCCGAGTCTCGCGATGACTTCGCCGATGGTCTTCGGCGCTCGCAAGCGAGTCATCAAGACGCTTCTATGGATGCGAATCGCCTGGCTTGCTCTGCGCGCATACAGAAACCCGCGCCGAGCGATGTCGGTGGTGCAGCGCATGATCGCGGAGCGCGCGAAGTCGCAGCGGTTCATCACCGGTAAATACGCGCAGTCGGATGGCCGATACTTCTGGAATTTCTACTCGCCCGGCTTTCCGTCGCGCGCGTTCGATCGCTTCGTCGAATGTGAGCTCGACCGCATCGAGCCGTTCCGTGGCGCGCCGCCGGCGCTGCAGAGCGCGATCTTCGCGATCACGAAACGCTGTCCGCTGCAATGCGAGCACTGCTGCGAATGGGCCGTACTCAATGATCTCGAGAGTCTTTCCGATGCCGACCTCCATGCGATCGTCCAGCGCGTGCGCATTCGCGGTGTGGCTCAGCTCTTTCTCAGCGGCGGCGAGCCGCTCCGGCGTTTTCACGATCTGCTCTCGGTGATCGAATTGGCGTCGTCCGACGCGGATGTCTGGATCCTGACTTCGGGTCATGGCTTGTCGGAGGATCGGGCGCGGCGCCTTCGCTCGTCCGGCCTGACCGGCGTGGCGCTGAGCCTCGATCATTGGGATGCGGAGAGTCACGACCGCTTCCGCGGCCTCGAAGGAGCGTACGCGTCGGTCGAGCATGCGGCAAACAGTGCGCGCGACGCCGGTCTGGTTGTCGCTCTGTCACTCTGTCCAACGCGTGCGTTCGTTTCCTCCGACAACCTCGAGCGATACGCGGAAACGGCGCGCCATCTCGGCGCGAGCTTCATCCAGATCCTCGAGCCGAAAGCGGTCGGCCGGTACGCAGGTGCTGACGTCGCCTTGACGACGCCGCAACAAAGAATGCTCGAGCAGTTTGCCGACCGGCTGAACATCGATCCGGCGTACCGCGACTTTCCAGCCGTCGCCTACGCTGACTTCACAAAGCGGAGCATCGGATGCTTCGGCGCGGGCGACCGGTACATCTACATCGACACTGACGGCGCACTGCATCCATGTCCCTTCTGCCGCGTTCCGGCCGGACATGCGCTCGAGGGCGACTTCGACGACGCGCTGGCGCGACTGCAGGCCGCCGGCTGTCCTGCGCGCGCCGAGGAGGTCCACGCTCATGGCTGATCGTGTACGGCCGTACATCTATTACGACGCTGTCGTCTCGATCTGCTCCGAGTGCTATCGGAAGGTCGAAGGGAAGATCGTGTTCCAGGACGATAAGGTCCTGATGTTGAAGCGCTGCCCGGTGCACGGCGCCGAGAAGGTCCTCGTCGCGGATGACGTCGACTATTACCGGAGATGTCGCGAAGTCTTCATCAAGCCTCCGGAGATGCCGAACCGGTTCAACACAGCGATCAAGTGGGGCTGTCCTTACGATTGCGGACTCTGCCCCGATCACGAGCAGCATTCGTGTCTGTCGCTCGTCGAGGTCACCGATCACTGCAATCTCGACTGTCCGATCTGCTATGCGTCGAGCGGTACGCACCGGCAGTCCTATCGCAGCCTCGCTCAGATTGAAGCGATGCTCGACGCGATCGTTACGAATGAAGGCGAGCCCGACGTCGTGCAGATCTCCGGCGGTGAGCCGACCATTCACCCCGATTTCTTTCGCATCCTCGACGCCGCGAAGAGAAGGCCGATCCGCCACTTGATGGTCAACACGAATGGCATCCGCATCGCGATGGAGGACGGATTCGCGGAGCAGCTCGCGAAGTATCGCCAGTACTTCGAGATTTATCTTCAGTTCGACTCGTTGGAGCGCGACGCGCTCCTGGAGTTGCGCGGAGCGGATTTGCGCGGCGTTCGGGAGCGTGCCCTCGAGCGGCTGAACGCACTCGACATCTCCACGACGCTCGTCGTCACGCTCAAGAAGGGCCTCAATGACGGAGAGATCGGCCGGATTCTCGATTTCGCCGTGACGCAACCCGCCGTGCGCGGCGTGACGCTGCAGCCGATTCAGGCCGCCGGCCGCCTCGAGGATTTCGATCCTTCGACCGACCGGCTCACGCTGACGGAAGTCCGGCGCCGCATTCTCGAGCAGACCTCGCTCTTCACCGCGGCGGACATCGTGCCCGTGCCGTGTCATCCCGACTCCCTGGCGATGGCGTACGCGCTCAAGCTGGACGGAAAGCTCGTGCCGCTGACAGGGTTGATCGATCCGCAGATTCTGATCGAGGGCGGACGCAACACGATCTTGTTCGAACGAGATCCGGCGGTGCAGACCGGACTCTTCAAGTTGTTCGCGACGAACCACTCGCCGGAATCATCGGCGCGCAGTCTGCGCGACCTGCTCTGTTGCCTGCCTCGAGTGAGCGCTCCGGAGTCGATCAGCTATCGAAACGTCTTTCGCGTGCTGATCGTGCAGTTCATCGACGCGCAGTCATTCGACGTACGCTCCATCAAGAAGACGTGCATCCACATCGTGCATCCTGATGGACGGCTGATTCCTTTCGACACGTACAACCTGTTCTACCGGGACGATCTGGAGACGACGAGGCTCGGGCCGCTGCGCGAAATGGTCGAGGCTCAGCGGTCGTAGAATACGCGCGCCGCCGTTTCATCACGCGATGAGTACAGCAACCGATCGCTTCCGCAAGCTTCACGAGTCGGGTTGTTTCGTCCTGCCGAACCCGTGGGATGCGGGCAGCGCGCGGCTTCTCGCGCAAATCGGGTTTCCTGCACTGGCGACGACCAGCTCGGGGTTCGCGTGGACGCTGGGGCGTCGCGACAACGGAATCTCGCTCGAAGAAGCGCTCGCCCACTTCCGCGCCATCAGCGGCGCGGTCGACCTTCCGATCAACGCCGACTTCGAAGGCGGCTTCGCTGTCGAGCCGCACGGCGTCGCGGCAAACGTGACCGCGGCGACTGCGACAGGCATCGCCGGCCTGTCGATCGAAGATTCGACGGGCGACGCAACCCATCCGCTGTTCGATTTCGATCTTTCGGTGGCGCGAGTCGAGGCCGCTCGCGCCGCAATCGATCAGAGCGGCACAGGCGTTCTCCTCACCGCCCGAGCGGAAGGGTTTCTCGTCGGCCGCCCCGACCTCGCAGGAACGATCCGCCGCCTGACGGCGTACGCCGCGGCCGGTGCCGACTGCCTCTATGCGCCGGGACTGCGCATGATGAGCGACATCAAGGCGGTCGTCGAAGCGGTGGCGCCGAAACCGGTGAATGTTCTAGCAGGCAGCGACTTCACGACCGTCGCCGAGCTCGCTGCCGCGGGCGTGCGGCGGATCAGTGTCGGCGGAGCGCTCGCGCGCACGGCCTGGACGGGATTTCTCGCAGCGGCGAGAGAGATCGCCGAGAAGGGAACGTTCTCGGCTCTCGGCCGCGCCATTCCTTTCGCCGAGATCAACGGCTATTTCGGTTGAAGGAGATCTTGCCCCTCGATCCTCAACAAACACTCAGCTCGTCCTCAGGCCCCGAACGCGAGGCGGCGCCACATTGCGGGTATGCGAAACATTCTCATACTCGTTCTGCTCGTTCTTGCCCTTCCCGTCCACGCCGCGGATCGCGAGCTGACGCTCGCCCGCGAAATGCTGGAAGACGCCATCATTCGCGATGACGCGGAAGGGATACATCTCGCCCGCGGGCGGCTTCTGCAGGTTGCCGCCGAGGCGGACGATCGCACCGTGTTGCGTGATGCGCA
>DASXRT010000052.1:0-7497 GCA_036506455.1 Thermoanaerobaculia bacterium | reverse complement strand
CGTACTTCAGCCACCAGCCGATCACCGAGGCCTGGCGTGGCCTCGTTGTAATAGCGCACAGCATCCGCGAGGTCTTTGGCGGCTCCTTCGTGGAACCGCGAGTTCACTTGCCGTTTCGGTTCTGCAACTCCGCGAAAACGTCGTCCGACGCTATCGTTCGCGCTCGGCCTGCCTTGAGCTCCTCGTACCGACGTTGAGCTTCCGCGACCCAGCCTTGTCCCACCTCATCCGCAGATGGTTGATCGAGGCTGTCGAGAAGACGTTTGGCTAAGGCCGCCCGTGACTCTCTCGCGAGTTCGAGAGCCTCAGCAGTGATCTCATCAAGCTTTCGAGCCATATTCGTATCTTACACGCCTGGCATACCCCAGAGCGTGCTTCGGTGTGCCTAACTCATCGCTCAGTTGCATTGGGCTGCAGCAGCGTAGTCATCCGCTGGGCAGCGTATCGCATCGTGGCACGGCGCGCGGTGGCAGTGCAAGCGCCCGGGGACGCGAGGGTTACGCACGCGCGGTGCCGAATCGATGGGCGTGATGAACTGCGCGGTTCGCAGCGTATCACTCGAGGGAAGGGCGGCGGCGGTCGCAGCGTATCAACCCCTCGCCGTGGCGTCATGCGGAATTTCCTTCCATGACGTCCAGTGGACTTCGTACGCCGCGACCGCCGGCGCGCTGGAGCACGTGAGTGCAGATCATGGTTGTCTTCACGTCCGCGTGCCCGAGGAGCTCCTGGACCGTCCGGATGTCGTAGCCATCTTCCAGAAGGTGCGTGGCGAACGAGTCCCTCAGGCTGTGACAGCCCGCGTGCTTGTGGATGCCTACCTCCCGCACCGCCTGTTTCACCGCCCGCTGAACCGCCGACTCATCGAGATGATGCCGTCGCTCGATCCCGCTCCGGGGATCGACGGCCAGCCGCGACGCGGGGAAGAGATACTGCCAGCCGAACTCGCGTGCGGCATTCGCGTACTTTCTCTCGAGCGCGTCCGGCAACCAGATCTCACCCCGGCCGGCGGCGAGATCCTTCCGGTGAATTCGACGCACGCACTCGATCGGAGCATGCAACGGCTGCTGGAGACTGTCGGGAAGCATGGTGCGGCGGCCTTCGCCCCCTTCCCCTCGCGAACGACGAGGAGCCGCGCCGCGAAGTCGATGTCCTTGATCCGCAATCGCAGCGCCTCCAGCAGGCGTAGACCTCCTCCGTAAAGAATTGCGGTCACCAGTCGGGGCGTGCCCTTCATCGCCGCAAGCAGTGACCGCACTTCTTCTCGCGTCAGAACGACGGGAAGCTTCCTTGACCGCCGTGCCCGAACGATGTCGTCGATCCACGGCAGCGGATCGTCGAGAACATGCCATAAAGAAACACCAGAGCACTGAGTGCCTGCGCCTGCGTTGATGCGCTGACCTTGCCAACGACAGCCAGATGCGAGAGAAACGCGTTGACCTCGTCAGCTCCCATGGCGGCCGGGTGACGCTTTCGATGAAAGAGAATGAAACGCTTCGTCCAGCCGAGGTACGCCTCTTCGGTGCGCCGGCTGTAGTGGCGCGTCCGCACGGCAGCGCGAACCCGATCGAGAAGGCGCGGTGGCTCGGGCATCGTCCCGAGGCTCCGCGCGGTCACATCACCATCTCGCCCTGCACGCGCGGCTCGCGCTCGACGAATGCGTGGATCGTGTCGACATTCTGGAATCCGCGAGGCAGTTTCAGGCCGCGTTGCGCGCGCTTACCGATGTAGTTGTTCAGGTCATCGCCTTTCAGATTCGTGAAACGCTTGCCGGCGTGGACGACGAGAGTGCCGTCTTCGGCGATGACCGCCGTCGCGACGACCTTCTCCGGCGCGATCGGCGTGCGGTGGATCTTGATCGTCTGCACGCCTTTGCCTCTGGCGAGTTGCGGAAGGTCGGCCGACGGAAACAGCAGAAGCTTCCCCTCCGAAGTCGCAGCGGCGATGAAATCAGACGGTGACATGACGCGCTGCGGGCGCAGCAGCGACGCATTCTCATTCACGTTGACGACCGCCTTCCCCGCTTTGCGATCCGTCATCAGTTCTTCGAAGCGGACGATGAACCCATAGCCGTCGTCGGTCGTCATCAGCCACAGATCGTCGGGCTCGCCCATCATCACGCCGACGAACGAAGCGCCGGGCGGCGGCTGCAGCGATGAGCTGAGGGGCTCGCCATGACCTTTCGCCGACGGCAGCTCGTGCGCGGGAAGCGAGTAGGTGCGACCGGTCGAATCGATGAAGATCGCGAGCTGATTGCTGCGGCCCTTCGCCGCGTGCATGAAGGCATCGCCGCTCTTGTATTGCAGCGCCTGGGGATCGATGTCGTAGCCCTTGCCGGCGCGCACCCAGCCTTTCTCCGACAACACGATCGTCACCGGCTCGGACGGAATCAGTGCCGCCGCGTCCATCGCCTTCGCCGCCTCGCGTTCGACGATCGGCGAGCGGCGCTTGTCGCCGAACTCCTCGCCGTCGCGAATGAGCTCCTCGCGCACCTGCTTGCGCAGCAGCTTCTTCGATCCGAGGATCTTTTCGAGGTTCGTGCGCTCTTCGGACAATCTCGCCTGCTCGCCGCGGATCTCCGTCTCCTCGAGCCGGTTCAGATATCGCAGCTTCAGCTCGAGGATCGCTTCGGCCTGCGGGTCGGAAAGCTTGAAGCGCTTCATCAGCACCGGCTTCGGCTCGTCCTCGCGCCGGATGATCTTGATGACTTCATCGATGTTCAGATAGGCGACTAGATATCCGTCGAGGATGTGCAGCCGCGAGTTGACCTGGTCGTACCGGTACTGCAGCCGGCGGCGCACCGTGTCGATCCGGAAGTCGAGCCACTCCAGCAGCAGGTCCTTGATCGAGTACAGACGCGGCCGGCCGTCGAGGCCGATCATGTTCATGTTCACGCGATATGTGCGCTCGAGATCCGTCGTGGCGAACAGATGCGTCATCAGCTCGCCGGCATCGACGCGATTCGATCGCGGCACGAGCACGATACGCGTCGGATTCTCGTGATCGGATTCGTCGCGGATGTCGTCGACCATCGGCAACTTTTTGGCCTGCATCTGCTGGGCGATCTGCTGCATGACTTTGCTGCCGGAGACCTGGAACGGGAGCGCGGTGATGACGACGTCGCCCTCCTCACGCTCCCACCTTGCGCGCTGGCGGATCGAGCCGTTGCCGGTCTTGTACATCTCGCGGATCTCCGACAGCGGCGTGATGATCTCCGCCTCGGTCGGAAAGTCGGGACCTTTGATGTGCTTCGTGATCTGAGCGATGTTGAGCGTCGGATCATCGAGCAGCTCGATGCATGCGCTCACGACTTCGCGCAAATTGTGCGACGGGATGTCGGTGGCCATACCGACGGCAATACCCGACGCGCCGTTGAGCAGCACGTGCGGCAATCGCGACGGGAGAAGCTTCGGCTCGCGGAGCGTGCCATCGAAGTTCTGGCCCCATTCCGTCGTCCCCTGGTCAAGCTCGCTCAGCAGCGTCTGGGAAAACCGCGTCAGCCGCGCCTCGGTGTACCGCATGGCCGCGAAGGACTTCGGGTCGTCCGGCGAGCCCCAGTTCCCCTGTCCTTCCACGAGCGGATAGCGCATGGAGAACGGCTGGGCCATCAGCACCATCGCTTCGTAGCATGCGCTGTCGCCGTGGGGATGGAACTTGCCGATGACGTCGCCGACCGTGCGCGCCGACTTCTTGAACTTGGCGTTGTTGGAAAGGCCAAGCTCTGACATCGCGTAGATGATCCGCCGCTGCACCGGCTTGAGTCCGTCGGCGATGTGCGGCAGCGCGCGATCGAGGATGACGTACATCGAGTAATCGAGGTACGCCTTGCGGGTGAAGAGCGAGACCGGCTGCTGCTCGATTTCGGGGATGGTCGGGGGCGGCGGGAGGAGCGATTCCTGTGTGCTACGACTCTTTTTGGTTGCCATACGGTCGTCTCGAAGGGTAAACCAATTCCGTGGTTCCCGACGAGCTGGAACAGGCAGCGCAGTTGACCGACGCCGAGGCGGTGCGGCGAGTGTTCGACGCACACAACGCGGTGTGGACGGCGATCTTCGCTACCGTCTTCGCGCTGTTCGACGCGGGTCTGCTCATCTACGCATTTGCATCCGGCCAGGCGCCGAAGCTCTCGTCATGGATCGCAGCCTTGCAGATGATCGTCGCCGCCGCCGCAGCCGCGATGGCCATGGAGCTGGCGAACGCGAAGCCGGGAAAGCGGATGCGCGCACCAACGCGATTGGTTTCGCGCCATCTCACCGATTGGATTTTCGCCTACTTCCTCGTTCAGTACGCGGTGTTCGCTTACATCGGAGGTCCGAAGGGAACTGAGGTCTGGGGCACGCTCTTCCCATGGTTGCTCCTCGGTCTTCGACTCTCGTTCGCCCGACGGCTCGCCTTTCTCGTGACGCTCTACGCGACCGCGCTCGTTTTCTTATACGCGCGCAACGTCAGGTTTGGGGCGAAGGATCTTGGCGGGCTGGCGATCACATACGCGATCGCACTGGCGATCGGCGCGATGAACAGCCGCCGCGTGCGCCGCAAGACGATCCAGGAGTCGTCAGAACGGAGGGAATCGGCGCGCGAGCAACTCCGCATGCGCGACGAATTGCGTTACGCGCGCGAGCTGCAACTCAGCATGCTGCCCGATGAGCCGCCTTCGCTCTCGTGGGCCGACATCGCCGCCATCTCGATTCCGGCGACCGAAGTGGGCGGCGACTACTTTGACTACATCGACGTCGACGGCTCGCTGGCGGTCATCTGCGGCGACGTCGCCGGCCACGGTCTCGCCAGCGGAATTACGCTGTCCGCGCTGCGCGGCGGCATCATCCTGCTCAGCCAGTCGCTCACGAATCCGTCGGCCGTGCTCGAGCGACTTCACGACGTCGTGGCCAAGAGCAGCAGAAAGAGGACGCTCGTGACGCTTACTGCCGCACTATTCGATCCGCACCGACGGCGCGCAACGATCGCCAGCGCGGGACACCCACCGGTGATCGTGCGTCGCAGTAACGGAACCGTCGAGACGATCGAGCTGTTTGGCCCTCCCCTCGGCGCGCGCCGAGTGGAGCGAATCGGCCAACGAGAGGTTTCGTTCAGCCGTGGCGATGTCTTTCTGCTGCACAGTGATGGAATCTACGAAGCGACCAACGAGGCGGGCGAGCAATACGGACTCGATCGACTGGCGCGCGTCGTCGAATCGAGCGACGGTTCGGCGGCCGAAGTACGCGACGCCGTGCTGCGCAGCGTCGAGCAGTTTCGTGGGAACGCTGCGCAGCAGGATGATGTGACCGTCGTCGTCGTGAAGATCTACTGAGTGGAGAGCCGGGCGTCTTGGGCGGCAATCAGTTCTTCAACAATGGCGGCGGCACAGGCATGTTCGACTTCCACAATTTCGATATGCCTGCGCTCGGTGAGAGCCCGGTGGCCCCGATCGCCGCGAAGAACGACTGGTGGGGACATACAACGACTGGGAGTGCGGCAGCTAAGGCGGCGGCAAGCCGCCGCACTCCAAGACTATTGCGCGGCTACGTACGTCGGCGCCGTTGTGATCTGATCGATGACCGAGCCGTAGGCGGTGACGCGACCGTCTCCGTCGATCACTTTCACACTCACGCGAGCGTTGTAGACGTTTCCGAGACCGAACTCGGCCAGGCCGAACTGACGGAACTCATTCGCGGCGAGCGGCACCTGGATGATCGGCGTCACCTTCGAGTCGGGAAGAGTCACCGAAATCTCCACCGTCGATGGCTTACCGCTCATCTCCGCCAGGCCGACGTTTGTTCGATAGCGAGATGAATCCTCGACCTGCAGGATGTTGAGCGCGCGACCGCTGCGATCGATTCCGTCGGCCAGCGTCGCCGCTGGAATGAACTGGCCGAGGGTTCCGCTCGCGGTCTGGTTGTACGTGCGTCCCGTGACGACGAGCTGTGAGTCGACGGCGGTGTCCGCGTGCACGGCTCCTCCGACGTTGGTCGCCGAAAAGACGGACGCCACCACACTGTCGAGTACCTTCACTTCATTCGGATTCACGGTCACTGTCGTCACGCGCGGAGCGGCCGCGTTGTCGGCCTGATAGAACGTCAGGTTCACGGCCTGCGCGACGCTGCCGCTGTTGAAGATGCGCATGTCGGTGCGCCAGTTGGCAGCGCCATTGTTGAGGTCTGCGACGCCGGGAACCACATACGACCGGGCCGTGTCCTTGCCGAGCGGCTTGCCCGGGACGAAGAGCGGATCGGCATTGGCGTTGTCGACGACCGAGGCGTACGCGGTGATCTTGCCGTCGCCGCCGGTGACGCTGACTTCCATCCGGCCGTCGGTGACTGACACGCCTTGCTGCGCGAGCAGACCATTGAGCAGCTTCTGCTCGCCACCGGCGAGATTGACGGGTAAGTCGAACAGTTTCGTCCCAGCGCTGTTGAACATCGACAACAAGACCGACACCGGCGAGCCTGACGCTTCGATCACGGCGAAGTTCGTGCGATACGCAGAGGACTGCGCGATCTGCTGCATGCTCAGACGCGTGCCTGCGCCGCTAAAGTTCTTGAACGGCACTGCCGGAATGAACTGGCCGAGCGTTCCGTCGCCCGACAGACTGTAAGTGCGGCTCGAAAGGATCGTGGTGAGCGCGCTCGCCGGCCCGGAATCGGGCGGCAGCGGCCGGATCTCCAGAACGCCGGTGGCGCTGTCGCCGACCTCGCCGAAGCCATACCAGTTGTGAATGATGTCGTCGAGCGCCGTGGTCGCTCCGATCTCGGTCTCGATCGTCGTTTGCTTCACGTCCGACGATCCCTGCGCCACGAAGTTGAGGAGATATTTGAGCTTCTGCGGTGACGCATTGAAGATGCGGACGTCGGAGCGCCATTGCGAGTTCAAACCGATCAGGCGTCCGACCGCCGGAATGATCAGCGAGTCGGCTGTCGGCGCATTGCGATCGTTCGGCACGACGGGCGTGACGAGGTTGATCGTCACCGGAACCGACTTGCTCGTATTGCCGTTCGGCTCGATTCTCGTCGATGACGACGGGAAGGTGATGATCACCGTCGCTGTGAACGTGCCATTGGGCAAGAGCGCCGGATCGATCGTCACGTTGAGGATGATGCCCGCCGTCGGCAGAATGCCGCTCGACGGTTCGATCTTCACGATCCATGGACGATCGGCAGTCGCGGTGAATGCGACCGGAGCGCTTTCACCCGGGATGAAGACCTGCTGCACGACGAGATCCTTGCTCCCCGCGGGAACGTTGACCGACGGATTTCTCAGATTGACGGTGATCGGCAGGATCACGACGCGGACCGTCTTCGAGAACGGCCCCGGTGTGTTCGTGCACGAGCTGAACGCGCGCACGCGATAGAAAAAGACGAGCGCATTACTCGTGGTGCTGTGCATGTACGAAACGGACGTCTGTGGCGTCGTTTGCGTCAGCGGATTGTTGAACGCGTCGTTGTCCGCTTCCTGGAACTCGTAGAGCGCGTTCTGTTGTGGATCGACGACGACGACGGAGTACTG
>DASXRT010000051.1:0-7031 GCA_036506455.1 Thermoanaerobaculia bacterium | reverse complement strand
ACGTCACTTGGCTTCCACCGCCTCTTTCAACTTCTCCGCCTGGAAGTGCTGAATCAACGGCTCGATGATCCCATCGAGCGCGCCGTTCATGATGCTCGGCAGGTTGTGCACGGTAAGACCGATGCGATGGTCCGTGACGCGGTCCTGCGGGAAGTTGTACGTGCGGATCTTCTCGGAGCGATCGCCGGAGCCGATCATGCTTTTGCGCGTCGCCGACAGCTCCGCTTCGCGCTTCTGCCGCTCGATGTCGTAGAGACGCGCTTTCAGGACCTTCAACGCCTTCGCGCGATTCTTGATCTGCGACTTCTCGTCCTGACACGAGACGACGACGCCGGTCGGAATATGTGTCATGCGCACGGCCGAGTAAGTCGTGTTCACAGACTGTCCACCCGGACCGGATGAGCAGAACGTATCGACACGAATGTCTTTCTCGTTGATCTGGATGTCGATGTCTTCCGCTTCGGGCAATACCGCCACCGTGATCGCCGACGTATGAATGCGGCCCTGCGTCTCGGTCTGCGGGACGCGCTGTACGCGATGCACACCTGATTCGAACTTCAGGCGCGAATAGACTTTGTCCCCTTCGATGAGAAGCGTCGCGTCCTTGATGCCGTTGACCGATGAATAGTTCGCGTCGGTGATGTCGACTCTCCAGCGTTTCGCCTCCGCGTAGCGCGTGTACATACGCATGATCTCGGCGGCGAAGAGCGATGCTTCGTCACCGCCCGTGCCGGCGCGGATCTCCACGAAGACGTTCTTCTCATCGTTTGGATCTTTGGGCTGGAGCAGGAGGCGGATGTCGTTCTCGAGCTGCGGCTCGCGCGGCTCGAGCTCGGCGATCTCGACCTGGGCGAGCTCGCGCATCTCGTCGTCCGATTTCATCATCTCGCGCGCGTCGGCGAGACGCTTCTTGACGTCTTTCAGCTCGCGATACTTCCTGACGACCTCCTCGATCTCGGAGATCGCCTTCATCGTCTCGCGATACACCTTGACGTCCGTGACGATCGACGGATCAGCGATCTTGCGCTGAAGCTCGTCGTATCTCTTCTCGATGTCGTTGAGTTTCTCGAACATTTTGGAGTGCGGTGGCTCGCCACCGCTTTCGAATCGGAGTATAGAAAAGCGGCGGCAAGCCGCCGCACTCCAAAGCTAGGCTACCGCCGCCTGCTTGCCGTCTTCGACCGCGTCATAGAGCAGCGCTTCGCGGAGAGCGATGAGCGCGATCTCGAGCTGCTTGTCGTCGGGCTCTTTGGTGGTGATGCGCTGGAGCCACAGGCCCGGCGCGATCAGCATGCGGCAGAAACGATTCTTGAGATGACGCGCCGAGAAGCGGATGACCTCGTAGGCGAGGCCGGCGATCAATGGGATCAGCACGACGCGCGCACCGAACTTCACGAGGAAGGGCGCACTCGACGGAATCAGCGAGAACACGAGAATCGAGATGGCCATGACGAACAGCAGGAAGCTCGTCCCGCAGCGCGGATGGAGCGTCGACTTGCCGCGCGCGTTCTCGACCGTCAGATCCTCTTCGGCCTCGTACGTGTAAACCGTCTTGTGCTCGGCGCCGTGATACTGGAACACACGCCGGATCTCATCCATAAATGAGATCGAAAATATATAGACGAAAAAGAATACTGCGCGGATTACGCCGTCAATCAGGTTGTATTCGAAGTTGCTCATCGCCGGGAGGAGGAACTTGCGGATCAGATTCGTGATCCCGAGCGGAGCGAGGATGAACAGACCGACCGCGAGCAGAAGCGCGAAGCCAATCGATCCCGCGACGGCCCACGTCGACATCTCCTCTTCCCCTTCCGAACCTTCGGTCGAAACCGCCGCCGAGTAATTCAGCGCGCGGATGCCGAGGATCAGGGATTGGATGAGGACGATGGAGCCGCGGAGCACCGGCGTCTTGAGAAAGCGATATCTCGCCGTGATCGAAGAGAGCTTGTCCTTCTTGATCGCGACGCCGCCGTCCGGTTGACGCACCGCCACCGAATAGCCGGTCAGCGAACGCATCATCACTCCCTCGATGACGGCCTGACCGCCGATGAGCATGTCGACGTTGCGCTCGGTGGGCATTGCCGACGTCAGACCATTCGTGAAGGCCCCGAAGGCCCCCGCGATCAGTCGCGCTGAACCTGCCCACGCGCGTCGTAACATTACTTCGCCTTCTTGGCGTAACGCTGTTGGAAGCGATCGATGCGGCCGGCCGAGTCGACCAGCTTCTGCTTGCCCGTGAAGAACGGATGACACTTCGAGCAAATCTCGATGCGAAGGTCTTTTCTCGTGGAGCCGGTCTTCCACGACTCCCCGCACGCGCAATGCACATCGACCTGTTGATACTGCGGATGAATCTCTGGTTTCATGAATTTACCTTGCCTCGAGTCTATTACTGGCAGAGAAAGAACGGCCAGTATAAGGTAAAAATTCTGATGGAGAACTTCCT
The DNA here is from genome assembly GCA_036506455.1 of Thermoanaerobaculia bacterium. GTDB lineage: Bacteria > Acidobacteriota > Thermoanaerobaculia > Gp7-AA8 > Gp7-AA8 > DASVHS01. The sequence continues at coordinate 4,585 of DASXRT010000051.1, read as the reverse complement.
GCCGCGCCTGCTGTCGATCATCCTGCTCCTGATCAGTATCGCCATGCTCGTACCGATCGGGTCGGTGGTCATCGATCTCATGAACGGCGCTCAGGTGCCTGCGGTGAAATGGACCATCCCGCTCACGATTCTCGCCACGGCCTCGATCATGATGTGGCTGCTCACGCGCACGACGATCCCGCTCCGGTTGTATCTGGCTGCTTTCGCGCTATGGGTCCTGACGGCGGGCTACGTTTTCTTCATATTCGGCTAACGCCCGCCAGACAGGCGGACGATCCAGTATGTGGACGCCCCGATCAGCGCCGACATCGGAATCGTCAGCACCCATGCCCACACGATCCGCTGCGCCACGCCCCAACGAACGGCCGAGAGACGACGCGTTGCGCCCACACCGACGATCGCGCCGGTGATCGTGTGCGTCGTCGATACGGGGATACCGAGCGAGGTCGCCAGGAACAGCGTGATCGCGCCGGCGGTCTCCGCCGCGAACCCGCCCACCGGTTGCAGGCGCGTAATCTTTGCACCCATCGTATGGATGATTCGCCATCCGCCGCTGAGAGTGCCCAAGCCGATGGCGGTGTGCGCAGCGAGCACGACCCAGACTGGAATCGTGAACGTCTTCATATATCCGGCCGTGAAGAGCACGCCGGAGATGATACCCATCGTCTTCTGGGCATCGTTGGTTCCGTGGCCGAGGCTGTATGCGGCGGCGGAGACCAATTGCGCTCGGCGAAAGACTCGATCGACACGACGTGGGGACCAGCTCTGGAAGATCCAGAAGATCGCCACCGTGATCAACAGCCCGAGGATCAGTCCGATCATGGGCGCGAGGATGATGTAGATCAGCGTCTTGGTCCATCCCGAGGGAATGATGACGAGAAAACCTGCCTTCGCCACCGCCGCTCCCGCGTACCCGCCGATGAGAGCGTGCGAGGAGCTCGTCGGCAGACCGTAAAACCAGGTGATCAGATCCCACACGATCGCGCCGACAAGTCCCGCGAAGATGACGGCGAACGTCACCTGCGAGATGTCGATCATCCCTTTGCCGATCGTCTTCGCCACCGCCGTACCGAATGTGAACGCCGCGACGAAATTGAAAAACGCCGCCCACACCACCGCCTGCCCCGGTGAAAGCACCCGTGTGGAGACCACGGTAGCGATCGAGTTTGCAGCGTCGTGAAAGCCGTTGATGTAGTCGAACGCTAACGCGACCGCGATCAGGCCGATGACGGTGACGAGCAGCATCCGCGTCAGCCGTGTTTGACGACCACGTTCTCGAGCAGATTGGCGACGTCTTCACAACGGTCGGTGGCCTGCTCGAGGAGACTGAGGATTTCCTTCCATTTGATGACCGCGATCGGATCGCGCTCTTCGTCGAACAGACGTCCGAGCGCGTCTTTGTAGACCTTGTCGGCATCGTTCTCGAGCCGGTTGATCTCCACGGTCAGATCGAGGACGCCCGACCGCCGCTCCAGCGCCTTGAAGGCGCGGCCAAGCACCTCGGCCTGGTCGGCGACGAGTTTCGCCAGCTCGCGCGCGCCGAATCGGACTGTGTCGATGCGGTAGAGAGGGATGAGACCGGCGGCCATGTCGATCGCATCCATCACGTCGTCGATTCTCGTCGCCAGCGAGTGAATGTCCTCGCGATCGATGGGCGTGACAAAGGTCTTGTTGAGCCGTTGAATGATCTCGTGAGTCAGGAAATCGCACTTGTGCTCGATTTCCTTGATCTCCTGCGCCTTTCCTGCCACCGGGCGATCGCCGGCGAGCATCTCGATCAGCAATGCGGCGGCGACCTTCACCTGGTCGGCCATGGTGATGAAGTTGTCATAGAACTTCTCTTCGCGCGGGATGAGGCGGAAATTCGCCATGCTTTCTCTCCCTCCGAGGCGCGCGGATTCTATATGAAGGTCGTCGGTCGTAGGTCGTGGGCACCGGGGGCTGCAGCGCAGAAACGACGAGGCCCCCGGTACCTACGACCGACGACCGACGACCTCTTTCATTTCGACAGAGCGTGGAAGGCGTACCTCGAACACGGCGCCGCCGCCGCGGCGGTTATAGGCGCGAATACTTCCGCCGTGCAGCCCGACGAGATGTTTGGCGATGGCCAGGCCGAGTCCGGCGCCGGGAACGGAGCGACTGCGATCGACGCGATAAAAACGATTGAAGATGCGCTCGATGTCATCGGGAGGGATTCCTTCGCCCTCATCGGACACGCGCAGCACGGCATCGCCCGCATCGGCGATCACTTCGACGAGCACTTCTCCACGACCGGCGTGCTTCGAAGCGTTGTCGAGCAGATTCGTCAGGATCTGCTGCACTCGCGATGAATCGACATTGACGAATGTCGCCACGCCGCGAACACGAAACGTGACCTGTTGGCCGGGAGGACGGCGGCGGAACTCCTCGCAGACATCGGAGGCCAGGCCGAGCAGATCGATGTCGCGTCGCTCGAGAATGAGCGAGCCGGACTCGATCTGATTCAGCTCCGAGAGATCGCTCACCAGTCTGCGAATTCTTTCGAGCTGGCGCAACATGATCGCGCGGAGCTGTTCCTCCTGCTCACGGGTGAGATGTCCGTCGAAGCTCTCCGCCGCGGACTGGAGACCGGCGAGCGGCGTGCGAACTTCGTGGGAGAAGTCATCGAGGAAATCCTTCTTCATCCTCTGCAGCCGCATCACTTCGGTCATGTCGATGAAGAGCGCCACCGCGGCGATGTCCGATGACGGAACCGGAAAGACGCGGATCTCGACCTGGCGCTCTCCGCGATCGGTGAAAACGGCAACGTGCGTCGTCGACTCTTCGCCGCGCAGCGCGCGCCCGAACGCCTCGACGAGCGGTTGTTTGCGCACGATCTCCAAAAACGGCCGGCCGGCCATTGTGTCGTCGAAGCCGAACATCTCTCCGACCTTGGCGTTGCTGAAGACGACCCGTCCCTTACGATTCAGCGCCATCAATCCTTCGCCGATCGCACCCACGATCTTCTGCAGCGCAGCACCCTGTTCCTCATACGACGCCTTCTGCCGGATCAGCAGCGCCCGTAACTCCTCGGCGTTCCGGGCGATTTCGTCAAGCTCCCCGTGGAACGGATGATCGGCGATGGCGCGATCGTAGCTGCCGGAGACGACCGCGCGCGTGCGATCGCTCAGCTCGTTGAGACCGGACGCGCGGCGGAGCGCCCAGAGAAAGACGGCCGTCCAGGGGATGAGAAACGCGCCGAACACGCCGGCCGCGAGAATCAACACTTCGGTATCACGCACAGCCATCCGGTGCAGCACATAGCCGAACGCGGCGCTGATGACGAGCGCGATCGCGAGCGAAACGAAGAGCGTGATTCGAAGGGGGTGCATTTTGGCTAGCTGTTAGCTCTTAGCTCTTAGCTCTTAGCTCTTAGGAGACCGTGGCTGGGCGGCGGCCTCCTAAGAGCTAAGAGCTAACAGCTAAGAGCTACTCGAAGCGGTAACCATAACCAATGACGGTGTGAATCCTCTCCTTCCCGATCTTCTTCCTGAGGTTGCGGATATGTGCGTCGACGGTGCGCGTTTCCACGTCATCGGCCATCTGCCAGACTTCGGACAGAATGCGATCGCGCGAGACAACCGCGGGGCGGTTACGGACGAGCATCCATAGCAGTTCCAGCTCCTTCTTCGCCAGCTTCACTTCATCGCCCTCGACGTAGACGCGCAATGTGCGGCTGTCGATGCGCAGGTTCCCGTCGTCGTACACCGAGGCGTCGGGCTCGGCGGATTTGGCGCGGCGCAGGATCGCGGCAACCCGCGCCAGCAGCTCACGGACGCTGAACGGTTTGACCAGATAGTCGTCGGCGCCCAGCTCGAGGCCAGTGATGCGATCCTGCTCCGACGCTCGCGCGGTCAGCATCAGAATCGGAAGCGTGGCCGTGGCCGGCGTCCGGCGCAGCTCGCGGCAGATCGTGAAGCCGTCGAGGTCGGGAAGGTTGAGATCGAGGATCAGGAAATCGAAGCCGCGGTGCTGTACGGCCATGAGCCCTTCATGACCATTGTCGAAGCTGCTGAGCCGATAGCCTTCGCGTTCGAGGTTGAGGCGGATCGTGTAGGAGAGATCGGCGTCGTCCTCGATCAGAGCGACGCGCGGGCCGGCGGAGCTACGGGGCTTCATTGCTATGTTTGATGACTTTACCCTCGACGAGGTAAACGACCATCTCGCAGATGTTGGTCGCCGCATCGGCCATCCGCTCGAAATACTTGCCGACGAATGTCAGGCGGATGGCGCGCGAGATGTTCCGGGAATCCTCCAGCATGTACGTGAGCAGCTCGCGGAACGATTGTTCCGTGAGCATATCCACTTCATCGTCGCGAGCGATGACCTGGCGCGCCAGCGCCGCGTCGCGCCGGACGAAGGAGTCGAGGGCTTGCCGGACCATGTCCTGGGCCATGCGCGCCAGGCGCGGGATGTCGATGAGCGGCTTGAGCAGCGGCTCGCGATTCAGCTCCACGGCGCGCTCGCAGACATCGACGGCGAGATCGGCGATCCGCTCGAGCTCCGGCGTGATCTTCATCGCCGTAGCCACGAAGCGGAGATCGACGGCCGTCGGCTGCATCTTGGC
>DASXRT010000050.1:0-5523 GCA_036506455.1 Thermoanaerobaculia bacterium | reverse complement strand
TACGAAACCAGCGACAAACGCATCGGCGTGATCGGTTGGGGGAAGAAGGTCGTCGGCCTTGCGCTCAAACTGTTGCAGTGGACGGATCAACTCACGATTCTCACGGACGGCCACGAGCGCGAATGGACGAAAGAGCACACGAGCAAGCTGCTTTCGTTCGGCATCGACGTCAAAGACGAAAAGATCGTCGCGTTGACCGGCGACCCACCGAACGTGAAATCGGCGGTGCTCTCCACCGGCGAGCGCGTGGCAGTCGATGCGCTCTTCTTCGTCATCGGCACCGAGCGATCCTGCCGGATCGCCGAAGACCTCGGATGCGCGCTGGTCGAGGATTGCATCGCTGTCGATGACTACAAGCAGACGACCGTCGAAGGTGTTTACGCGATCGGGGATCTGGTGCCGGGCGCACAGCTCGCGATTACATCGGCTGCCGATGGAGCGGTCGCCGCGATCGCGGTGAACAAGTCATTGCTCGAGCCCGCGCGACAGGTGTAGCGGCGGGCGCCGCTACACTACTTCGAATACTGATCAATGATTCTCTCGATCGCGCGACGACAGACGCGGCAGAATCCGACTTCATCGCGCGTGAACATGATGCAGTCGACTTGCGGTCGATACAGTCCCTTCGCCTCGTAGCCCGCTCCTTCGAACGCGCCGACTTTGCCGGTGTACTTCTGTGAGCCGAGGAACTTCGTCTCCCAGACCTGCTCGCGGCGGAAGAGCTCGTCCATCTGACTCTCGGGAACGTTCGCGTTGCGCAGACGCCGGCGCTCGGCCTGGTACTCACGTTGATGCGCTTCGAACGGTTCTTTGTCCCATGGCGTGGGAAGCGGCGTGTCTTTGTCGACAAGCCCGGACCATTTCGGCTGCGCACCGTTGGCGGTGAGATTCGGCTCCCACGGTTCGGGATGCTCGGCCCCGCCGGTCGCGTACGCGACATCCGACGTGTAGTACTCGTCCCCGAGACCGGCGAAGTGGTGGCCGAACTCGTGAACGAATATGTACTCCGCGAAGCCGGTGTCCACCGCGGCCGTCGCCTGATCCATGAAGATGCCGCCGCCTCCATACTGCTTCTCGTTGACGAGGATCTCCAGGAAGTCGTACGGCGCCGCCGACGCCGCATCGCGCAGCGCCCGGTTATCGAGTGTGAGCACGTACCGCTCCGAATCGAAGATGTTGTACTGCGTGCTGATCGCGGTGCGGCGATCGTCGCGCGTGCGCGGGCGATGCACGCCGCTCTGCGCGACGGGTAGTTGTAAGCCGCGAACATTGAAATCGCGCTTGCGGCTCTTGAACGGCTCCGTATCGAACAATTTTCCGAGGAGGCGCTTCAGGTCGGATTGAAATTTCGGCTGCTCGGCATCCGTGTAGCCCTCGCCGATCACCAGGAGATCGACTTTCTCCGAAGCCGGACCATTCTCGAATACTGTGAACAGTTTGCCTGATGATTGAATATCAGCAGTGTTCACGAATCGCGAGCTCGGATCGACGAGCGTCGACCAGATCTGCTGAAACGCGTTCTCCTTGTCGCGCTTCTTCAATACGATCTGGACGGCCTTCTTCGGCCACGGGAAGCGCAGCGACTCGTGAAACGTCCCGGCATGATCCTTCGCTTCGTCGGTCGTCTCCCATTCGCCGAAAACCGAAGCGAAGCCGCGCGAATAGATCACCTGATTCGTTTCGCGATCGATGACTTCGAAGTAGTACTTGCCGAGGTTCGTGGTGTCGACGAGACGGGTGCGGCTGCCCGGCCATGGACCGTCGGAGACGACTCGATCGAGCGCGACGATCTCCTCGCCCCGGTTCCCCGTATGGAAGTAGTCGACGCGCATCGTCTTGTCCAGGAATCGCTCATCGAAAGTGGCGGCCGATGCGGCCGCGGCCACACAGAGAACGAGGACGATCATCGTGCGAAAACGCATGTGACAGTTCCTTTCGGCGCGGCATTCTAGTGCAGGGGTATCCTTGCCCTCATGCCCTGGTTGATGGCGCTCGTGTTGTTGTTCGCCCAGGTGCGCGAGCAGATCACCGTGGAGCGCATCCTCGTCGACGCCCGCGTCACCGACTCGATGGGCGAACCGATCCTCGGCCTCACCGCCGCAGATTTCACAGTGAAGATCGACGGCAAGCTCGCAACCGTCGAGTCGGTGGATTGGATTCCGGAGACCGCAGCACAACGCGAGATCGCCGGCATCGATGAATCACCGCAGACTCCGAACGCGGATCTGCCGGCGCCCAAGGGCCGCCTGTTCATTTACTTTTTCCAGACGGACTTCGCGCGCAACGCCTCACGCGTCGGCGGCCAGATGAGTTTTCTCTCGTACGCCGATCAGATGATCGACGATCTGGAACCGGGCGATCGCGTCTGCGTGTTCCAGTTCGATTCGCACTTGAAGTTCCGCCTCGATTTCACCGACGACAAACGCGCTTTGAAAGACGCGATCCGCCAGTCGCTCCTGATCGACGAGCCACCTCCGCCGCCGATCGTTCCGAATCCATCGGTCGCTCGGCGCCTCGATCGCGATCAGATGAAGAGCTGCAAGAGCTCCGACGAGGCGTTCATCCTCGTCGCCAACGCTGTGCGTGGCATCCCCGGGCCGAAGTCGATGATCCTGTTCGGTTGGGGACTGGGACGACTCGCGGGCGGCGCAGTGGTGATGGACAGAAAGTACCCGATCGCGCGTTACGCGCTCGAGACTTCGCGCGTGACGGTCTTCGCCGTCGATACGACCGAGGCGGATTGGCATTCGTTGGAGGTGGGATTGGCGAAGGCGGCAGGCGACACGGGTGGCTACTACTCGCGAGCATTTCGCTTTCCGCAACTGGTCGTGAACCGATTGCAGAAAACGCTCGTCGGACATTACGAGCTGGAAGTACGCAAGCCGCAGATCAACCGCCGCGGCACTCACACGATCGAGGTCGAGGTGAACAAGCGCGGCGCGATCGTGCTGGCGCGGTCGACTTACGTCGACACCGATTGATCCGTGATCTCGCGGAGGTGCTCGATCGCTCTCGCCTGCTCCGCTTCCAGGCGGGCCACCATGTCGGCGGCCGAGTCATCGAGCGATCCGCTGCGTCCGATCTTCTCGAGCGTTTCGCAGATCTCGGCCACAGTCGTCGCGCCGATGTGCGCAGAGCTGCTCTTCAGCGCGTGCGCGGCTGTGGCGAGCGCTGAGGCGTTCTTCCCACCGATCGCGGCGCGGATCGCCGCCAGTCTCTCCTCGCTGTCGTCGCTGTAGATGACGACGAGCTCGCGAAAGAACGCCGGATCGGATCCGCCGAGCTGGCGCAGGTGATCGATCGTCGCCGAATCGATCGCTTCACGATCTCCGTCGGGCCCCTGCGGTAACCATCGCTCCAGCACGCGTGTCAGCTCACTCTCCGACACCGGCTTGCTGAGATAGTCGTCCATGCCCGCGTCGAGACAGCGCTGCCGATCGCCTTCGAGCGCGTTGGCCGTCAACGCGACGACCGGCGTGCGTCGCTGATGACCTTCGCGCTCGCGAATCCGTCGCGTGGCCTCGAAGCCATCCATCTGCGGCATCTGACAATCCATCAGCACCAGGTCATACGTCTCGCGAATGAAGGCTTCGATCGCTTCGGTACCATTCGCAACGGCATCGGCTTCGATGCCGCGTCGCGCGAGTTGCCGGATCGCGAGCTTCTGATTCACCGGATTGTCTTCCGCAACCAACACGCGAACGTCATGCCTCGGTGCGATGGCGGGCCGTGGGGCGGGAGGTTGCGGACGTTGTTTACGTCCCGCGAGCGCGTTCGCAATCGCATCGAAAAGCGCCGACTGCTTGACGGGTTTGGTGAGCGACGAGTCGATGCCGGCGTCGCGCATTGCCGTTGGATCGATACGGCCGCCCAACGTGGTCAGAACGATCACGCGAGTGCCGGAGATCGAACGATCTGACCTGATCAGACGAGCGAGGGTCATGCCGTCCAGCTCGGGCATGAACATGTCGATGATGGCGATCGCGTACGGTGTGCCATTGGCCGCGGCATCGCGCATCCGCGCCAGCGCCTGCACGCCGCTCGTCACTTCGTCGCTCACCATCTTCCAGGCCTGAAGGTTGTGCGATAGCAAGCGGCGGCTCGTACCGCTGTTGTCGACGATGAGTGCGCGCACGCCTTCGACGTCGATGTGATCGGCCCGCACTTGCGCTTCCGCGCGGCGGAGCGGAAGCGTGAACCAGAATGTCGAACCTTTCCGCGGCGCCGACTCCACGTTGATCGTGCCGCCCATCAACTCGACGAGCTGCTTCGAGATCGCCAGGCCGAGGCCTGTTCCGCCGTACTGCCGCGTCATCGACGCATCGGCCTGCGAAAACGGCTGGAAGAGACGGCTCAGCACCTCTTCGGTCATCCCGATACCGGTGTCGGTCACGGCGAAACGAACATCGACGGTGTCGTCATCGCCGCGCACAGAGTTGAGATGGACGATGACTTCGCCGGAGCTGGTGAACTTCACCGCGTTACCGACGAGGTTCGTCAGCACCTGACGAATGCGCCCGGCGTCGCCGCGGAGCGTCGCCGGGATGGCATGATCGAAGAGCGCACCGATCACGAGCTTCTTCGCCTCCGCGGTGTCGCTGAAGAGGTCGATCGCCGACTCGACGACTTTACGAACATCGAAATCGACCGACTCGATCAGCAGCTTGCCCGCTTCGATCTTCGAGAAGTCGAGGATATCGTTGATGATCGTCAGCAGCGCGTCGGCGCTCGTGCGCACCGTCTGCGCGATCTCACGCTGATCGTCATCGAGGTTGGTCTCCATGAGAAGGCCGCTCATGCCGATGATCGCGTTCATCGGCGTGCGGATCTCGTGGCTCATGTTGGCCAGAAACTGCGAGCGCATATCGGCGGCGTGCAATGCGGTATCGCGCGCGACAGCGACCGCGCGGCTGAGCTCTTCACGGCGGCGCCGATCGCGGATACCGAGGAACACGATGGCGGCGATGAGGAGCAGATCGACCGCAGTGCCGACGCCGAGAATGAGCATTGTCCTCTGCGCCTGCGCCTCGGACCGACGGCTGCGATCGGCGAGCAGGTGAAGCTCGACGACCCGCAACCCGTTGATCTTGCCCACCACCTCGGCGTAGGGAAGCTTGCGATCGAGAGCGTTCTGCAATTCCGAGAGACGCCGCTCCTGATCGGAGTTGTCGGAGAGCAGCTCGCGCAACGATCTGATGTCGGACGCAATCGCGCTGCGCCTGGTTCGTTCCTCCGCTGCATAGGCGCGCCGGCCGGTGGCTGCGAACGCACGCCTCGCGAGGTCTGCCTCTTCGAGATTCTTCTGCAGGTCGGCCAGCTTGCTGAGCACCTGATGCGTGTGCGCGACCCAATGGCTGGCGCTGAGCGCCGCGCGTGTGTTGCGATACGACACGAGCACGATGGCCAGAACGATGAGCACCGCCGCGGCAACGCCGAGCGCGAGTCTGTGCGCCTTGAAGAAACGAGTGATCACGAGATCGTTTTCAACGATTGAGTCCGGTAAGCTCTTCCCATGCGACTCGG
>DASXRT010000049.1:0-8775 GCA_036506455.1 Thermoanaerobaculia bacterium | reverse complement strand
CAGCGGCGAGGAGAACGGTGACGATGATCGCGAGAGTGAACATTGCTTCCTCCATCATGCGGTGGTCATGGCGCCGTTGATCATCCACGGCGTGCCGAAGCGGTCGACGAGCATCCCGAAGGCTTCGGCCCAGAAGCTCTTGTCCAGAGGCATGATCACCTGGCCACCTTTCGCCAGCGCCTCGAACACACGCTTCGCCTCGGCGGCCGTGGGATAGACGATGGACACCGAGAAGCCGTTCATTCCCTTGTATCGGTCCGTGGCCATCCCGTCCGACGCCATCAGGACGTTGCCGTCGATGACGAGGCGCGCATGCATGATCTTGTCAGCCTGGCCGGGAGGGGTCTGGTCCGCCACCGGGGATTCAGCGTGGGTCATCAGGACTTCGAGCTTGCCGCCCAGCGTCTTTTCGTAGAAGCGCATGGCTTCGGCGCAGTTTCCGTTGAAGAAGAGGTAAGTGTTGAGATCAGGCATCGTGCAACTCCCTTCCGATTGCAATCTAATACTCATTAGTCCTAAAAAGCAACTATAAAGATCTAAACTAGGACAAAATCGTGTAAACTGTCGCCATGAGCAGCAGAAACTACGGAGACGGATGCGCCATGGCTCACGGACTCAGTCTCATCGGCGAGCGATGGGCGCTGCTCGTGGTCCGCGAGCTGATGCTGGGCCCGAAGCGCTTCACCGACTTGCGCGCGGGACTGCCGGGCATCAGTCCGAATGTCCTCACCCAGCGATTGGAGGAGCTCGAACGCGCGGCCATCGTCCGCCGCCGCAAGCTGTCTCCACCGGCCGCCGCGTGGGTGTACGAGCTGACCGAGTGGGGTCTGCAACTCGAGCCCGTGATCATCGCCCTCGGACGCTGGGCGGCTCGATCTCCGTTCCTGCCCGAGGGCGAGTTGAATGCCGACTCGCTGATTCTCTCGTTCCGGACGATGTTCGATCCGCTCGCGGCCGAAGGGTTCACCGCGAGCATCGAATTGAGAATCGGTGAGCAGCGCTTTCACGCCAGAGTCACGCGCGGTCAGATGGAGCTGGTCCGCGGAAGCTCAGATCAGGCCGATGTCATCATCGAGGCGGACTCGGATACATTGGCGAGCATTGTCTACGGAGGTCGCAAATTCGCCGATGCGTTACGCTCCGGCGATCTGAAAGTGGAGGGAGACAAATCGGCGGCGAAGCGCTTCCTGACCTTGTTCCCGCTTCCCGAGCGAGCAGCAAAATGATCGTTCACCTGATCGACGGCACCTACGAACTGTTTCGCCACTTCTACGGCGCGCGGCGCGGACGTAACGGCGAAGACACTCCGTTCGGGGGCGTGCGCGGCGTGTTGCACGGCGTGCTCGAGATGTTCGAGAAGGGCAGCACGCATATGGGTGTCGCGACCGATCACATCATCGAGTCGTTCCGTAACCTGCTCTGGCCGGGCTACAAGACAGGACTGGGCATCGATCCCGTACTCTGGAACCAGTTCCATCCGCTCGAGGATGGGCTCGCGGCGATGGGTGTTGCGGTCTGGCCGATGGTGGAGCTGGAAGCGGACGACGCGTTGGCTTCCGCGGCCGTGCTCGCCAGTGCGGACGCGAGCGTCGAAAAGGTCTGCATCTGGACGCCGGACAAGGATCTCTCTCAATGCGTCGTCGATACGCGGGTGGTGCAGATCGATCGGCGCAAGGGCGAGATCCGCGACGCGTCGGGCGTGCAAAACAGATTTGGTGTCCTGCCATCGTCAATTCCCGATTACCTCGCGCTGGTCGGCGATGCCGCGGATGGATATCCAGGTCTCGCCGGCTTCGGAGCGAAGTCGGCGGCGGCGGTGTTGCGGAGCTTCGCTCACATCGAGGCGATCCCTGTCGACGGCGCGGAGTGGCGAGCCGGTCTGCTGAACACCAGACGCCTGGCTCGCGTCCTCGACGCGCAGCGAGACCTGGCGCTGCTGTTTCGCACCCTGGCCACATTGCGCACCGACGCGCGGTTGTTCGAATCCGTCGATGAATTGCGCTGGCGAGGACCGACCGCCGATTTCGCTGCGTTCGCGAAAGCGATTGCGGCACCGGAGCTCGTAGAGCGAGCGGAGCGCGCGCTTGCGCGCGTGGCATCGTAGACGGTTTACGGTTTCGCAGCGGCGGCCTTCGGCTGCAGTGAATCGATGAGCGACTGCAGCTTCGTGCGAGCGTCGGTCTGATCCTGCAACGTGCCGCCGAGGAGCCGGGAGATTTCCTGGAGCGCGGCGGCGACGTCGGGGCTGGCATCGCCGGCGGTGATCGTGCCGGTCGACGCCTTTCGCCGATCGGCCGCGGCGGTCTGTTCCGCGGCACGCTTCTCCAACTCGCCCGGCATCGACAGCAACGCTTCGTCGACTGTCGTCTTCAGAAAACCGCGATTGACATCCTTCTGCGTGAGAACCTCGCGGATGCGGAGGAGTCGCTGGACTGCGGGAAAATACGGGCTCGTCGGATCGTCGGCGAGCTTGGCCTGCAGCAACGCCACGTCGGCGACGGCCTTCTTGTCGCCGCTCTCCACGCCCAGCTCCACCGTCACCTTCACGTTCTTGCCGATCTCCGGCAGCGCGACGCCGTTCGCATCGCCCGGATTCACCCACGCGTTGACCGGAATCTCCTGATGAACCGTCTTTCCGTCGAAGCCGGTGGAATCGACGATCACGTTCCGGATATAGACGCGATTGTTCTTCGAGAGAAGGCTCTGCTTCGTCGGGACGGAGACTTCGAGGCGATACGCATTCGGCGCGCTGAGTGTGACTTCACGCAGCTCCTTCTCCGTCTGCACGCGCTCGATCGATTTCTGGTCCTTGACCCGCGCCGCTTCCTCGCGCTGCAGCGATGCCCAGCGATACGTCCCGTCATCGCGCTTTTCACGCAGATTCTCGATGTCGTTGTCGACGATGGCGAGCATCACCTGACGCGTGTTGTTCAGATTGTCGGCCAGCGCCGCGATCCGCGACAGCGCGCGGAGATCGGATGCCACGAGATCGATCTTCTCGTCAGCAAACGCGGAGACGGCCATCAGCGAAGCGAGAAGGATCAGAGACTGACGCATGGAACCTCCCTGTCGAGGTTGTCATCTTATCGAGTGTGGCGGCGGACACAAACTGCTGACCGGCCTCCTCCTAGAATGCGGTGGGTCCATGACGCTTCGACTGACGATCGCGATCGCGCTGTCGCTCTCTGCCGGCGTGATCGCCTGGCTGGGCGGGCGGCGCATGCTGAAGCAGACCGACGATCCGCTGTTCGTCGACCTTCTGTTTGCGCATCGCACAGCGATGATCCGCATCTATTTTCTGCTGATCCTCGTCACAGCGGTGCTCGCGCCGGACGCAGGACTCTGGCTCGCGTCTGTCGCTTTGCTATCGATTGCGATCGGCGGATTCTCCGCGCGCAAAACTCTCTATGCCGAAACCTGGACGCTTCCTCAATACCTCGGCAGCCGCATCCGATTGATCGCGTTCGCCGGCGGACCATGGATGGCGATCATGCTCGCGCCGTATGTCATCCAGCACACCGGCGCGCGATGGGCACCGCCCGTGCTCGTCGTCATCTTCGCGTTGTTCCTCTTTCAACAAAGGCTTCTGCTGTTCGGCGTCCGGGGAGAGCCGCTACGCGACGAAGCATTGACCGCGCGGCTCGAACCGATCCTCGCGAAGACGCAGGCGCCGCGTCCGGCGATTTTCGTGGGAGGCTCGGAGACCGGTCGCGCGACCAAGGCCTTTGCTCTGCCGAATGGCAAGCGCTCGCGCGTCGTGCTCACGCGCGCGCTGCTGCGCACGCTCGAGCCGGGCGAAATCACCGCGATCTTCGCGCATGAGGCCGCGCATCTCGAGCAGTACGCGAAGAAAAGCATGCGCATCCGCGTCTGGATCGGACGCGTGCTCATGCCGCTGCTCGCGGTGGCTCCGCAAGCGTTGTTCGTGACGACGAATCCCCAGGAAGCAACGTGGCTCTCGCTGATCTGGCCGCTGCTCTTCATCTGCGTGATCGTGGCCGCGCTGATCCGGCGGCAGGTCCATGAGAGTGAGGCCGATCTACGCGCGCTGCAGCTTGGCGCCGATCCGCTCGCGCTGATCAGCGGACTGGAGAAGATCCATCGATTTCAGGGAACGCCGCGCCGATTCGACGCCCCGCGCGAACAGCGCATGACCCATCCCAGTCTCGCGCGAAGAATCCAGGCGATTCGCCGCGCGGCGGGCCTCGAGGTGGCGGCGCCGCCGGCGTTGCCGCGAGTCGTCGCTGCGCGCAAGCCGGCAACGTTCGTGAGATTCACCGCCGCCGCTCTGGAGATTTTCGATCGCGCGCCCGAGGAATCGGCCCAACCGGCGCGCGCGTATCGCTACGAATCGCTTCAGTCGCTCGTGCTCCGCAAGACACTGGGCGGCTGGGAGCTCATAGGCCGCGCCGGCAAGGAGCGCATCCGTCTGCCGATTGCGGCCGTCACCGCGGTCGAGGTGCAGAGCGTGCTCGACTCGATCGACAGCCGATTCGCGCACGTGCCAGTTCAGCCGCGGATCGCACGCAGCGCCCGACTCACGGCCCTGCTCGTTTTGCTGATGTCGCTGTTTCCCGGAATCGCATTTCCGCCAATCATCGCGTCCCTCATCACTCTTTTCTCCGCCAGTGCGCCGTCCCTCGCCGCCCTCGGCATCACCGCGATTGGTGCCGGTCTCATGGCCTTCACCCATCCGTCGATGCCCTTTCTCGAAAACGTGATCCCCGCGATCGCGGCGGCGGAAGCGTTGTTCGGCGTCATGTGTCTTCTGTTGATCAGAAAGATCCCGTCCGCGGAACGCACGCGGCATCTGCGCGCGACCTTGATCACCCTCGGCGTGATGACCGCGATCGTGATCGTTCCATCGTTGATCACAATTGCATCAGGTCAACCGATGCTGCGACTGTTTCTCGTCGCGCGCGACAGGCCGAGCGCGCCGATTCTTCTGATGGGCATCGCCGCGGCGCTTGCGGTTGCCGGCCGTCGCCGCGTCGCGACCGTTCCAGCGATCGTAGCGCTCGCGTTCTTCATCTGCGGTACGCGGATGTTCGCGATGATCAGCGGAGGCGATCCGCTCCTGACCAGTCGCGAGCCGACGTGGATCGCGCCGCCGAGGCCTTCGATCGTGCAGAAGCTCGACGAGATGGCCAGTCAACTTCGTATCTCCCCGGAGGGGAAAGCGTTCGCCGTGCGCCTGTCCAATGACGAAGATGAAGATCGCACGACGTTCGGTATTGCGACTCTCGCTGCGCCGGTTCATGAGATCACAGCAACGGATGTTGCCTTC
Source organism: Thermoanaerobaculia bacterium (assembly GCA_036506455.1). GTDB lineage: Bacteria > Acidobacteriota > Thermoanaerobaculia > Gp7-AA8 > Gp7-AA8 > DASVHS01. The sequence continues at coordinate 3,488 of DASXRT010000049.1, read as the reverse complement.
GCCGGCGATGATCGACTGCTGCGTCTCGACAATTCCGAGACGCGCTTGCAGCTCGACGCGATCGATCTCGAGGGGAGATCGGACGGCTGGAAAGTCGATCTCCCGCCAATGTGGGAGCCGCAATTGATCGCGGAAGGCAACGGCGAATGGCTCGTATCGGGTCGCACGCTTCCGAGGTACAGGGTGACGCGGTTGAGTGGGCGGATTGGAGAGGCTGCTTACAGGTCCGAGTTGATCAAGGGCGATGCCGTGCCGGCGGTGACACCTCCGGCGGTGGGGACGAAGGCCGTCGTTTACGCGACGATGACGGGAGTTTCGGGACGCGGCATCATGTCGCCGTGGCTGCTGATGCTCAGCCAGGCCGGTCTCGGAAGTGAGTTCTGGCGCGCAAGTGGAACGGAGCGCGAGTCCATCGGGCGCAGCGTGTTGCGTCCCGGCGCCACACTGTGGTTGCCCGATTCACAACGATGGGCGGTCGTCGCATACGACAACAGCTCGACGTACGTCGGCACGATCGAGGAGAACGGGAAATCCATTCACGCGTCGGGGGCGATCGAAGGACACGGCGCGAGCGTGAAACCGGGACGGGGATCGCGGATCGCGATGCATACGCCGACCGCTGCGTTCGTCTGGAATCTCGCGACCGGCAAAGCGATGCGTCTCGCCTGCACGAACGGCATGGTGCTCGACGTCGCGCTCAGCGATCACGCCGCCGGCGTGCTGTTCGTTCGAGGTCAGGCGACAACTCTCGAGCTCTACACGACCGACGTGTTGCAGTAAATTGCACGCATGAGAAAGAACGTCGTTGCCGCGCTCTGCCTTCTCGCCGTGATCGCTTGCAGGAAAAAAGAGGAAGCGCCTCCGCCACCGGCGAGCACTCAAACGCACGCTGTGGCGACGAACACCGCACCTGCTACTACGCCGCAGCCGACGGTCAATCTTCCGGCCGGCGCTCCGATCCCGGCAAATGGGGTCGCGCTGTGGCTCGTCGCCGATGACGTCAAGCCCGCTGCCGGTGGAAAACTCGTCACGTGGAGCAACGCGTCTGTCGCGGGCGTCACCGCTTCGGCCGACAAACCGGAGCTCCAGCCGGACGTCGTCGCGAACGCGATCAACAGTCACGCGGTCGTGCGCTTCGACGGTGTCGACAACATGCTGGTGACGAACGTCGACATCAGCCCGGCACGCATGCCGGTGGCGACCGTCTTCGCAGTCTTCAACAGCAAGACGGATGCGGCGGAGCCGCTGCGCAAACTTTACGGCGATGATGACGGCGGTTATGACCGTGCGGTGGGTCTCGATGGCCGCGCCGGCGAAGGGAAGAACTACACCGTCTTCACCGGCAATGGTGTCACCGGATACTTCGCACCGAAGACGAATGAGACGTACGTCACCGCCGATCAATTCACGAAGAGCGATTTCTCCGGCTGGGTCGATGGAAAAGCGACGTTGACGAAAGTCCCGGCGACGTGGACCGAGGCGTTGCCGAACCTCTATCTCGGCGGCACCGGCACGTCGTATCACGAGCCCTGGCAGGGAGATCTCGCCGAGATCATCGTGTACGGTCGAGCCCTCCCTGATCAGGAGCGCATGCAGGTCGAGGACTATCTCGGCAAGAAGTACGGTGTGACGATCACTCGTTGAGCGCCTTCATCGGCTGATGCGGAGCCGGTACACCTGAAACCCGAGACTGCGCTCGAGCTCGACGAATCGCGGTTCCTGGCGGAGCTCGTCGAACCACGGATTCACCTGGATCGAGATCAGCCAGTACGCGCGCTCGCGCGACGCGCGCTCCAGCCCGTCGAGGGCCTCCGCTTTGCGGCCGAGGCCTGCATGGATCGCGGCGGGAAAAAAAGCGGAGACGTATCGATCGCGGGAACGAGCGTTGATCTCGTCGAGGATTCGCATCGCGAGAGATCGATGGCGCGGGTGAGCTCCATGCGCGCCTGGTCGAATTTGTGGGTCTGCTCCCCGGCGATTGACTGAGTGTGCTCGTCTGCTCACTCTTGAACGCCGCCTCGGCGTCCCTGCAGCCGCTTCTCATGCCCGATTCGTCATGTGCAAGCGCCGGACAGATCAGCCGCGTTCATCCGGATTGCTGGCGGCGAAGCTGAAAATCAGCAGGAGAAATGCGAAGACTCCGAGAGCAACCATGACACGCGATGATCGCGCGCCGCGGCCGCCGCGTACATCGTACGCAAGGGACAGGAAATGCTGCCCGAATGGACAGGGAGAAAGATCGTCCTTTTGGCCGATGCCTATCGGCTGAAGACGTGCACGATGTTTCCGTCAGGATCTTTGAACCAGGCGCCTTTGAACGTTCCCGCTATGTGCAGATCGCCCTTTCGAGTCAGACCGGGCAAGTCGTCGTAATGCTCGAAGCGAACTCCCTTCGCTTTGAGCTCCTTCACGACTTTCTCCGCGTCGTCGACGGCCCACGTCGCGGATGTAGCCTTGTTCGTTCCGGCGTAGCGTGACTCGTAAACCAGCACGCTGGATTTGCCGCTCTTGTAACTGATCCCTCCCTCTTCATCGTTGCCGGCCGGCTTCAGGCCGAGCGTACCTTCATAGAATTTCTTCGCGACCTTCAGGTCTTTGACTGCGATCGTGGCGATAGCGTCCTTATTTCCCAACGTGCTCAATTGTTTTCCTCCTTGCCCAGCGATTGAGAGTCTCCGCGAGGTCTTCCGGCCGCGCCAGCATCGGGAGATGTCCGCTGGGAATCGTCTCCACGGCCGTCGCGTGCACGCGGTCAATCGTGCGGTCCTGCTGTTTCAGCGAAACGCTCTTGTCCTCGAGCAGCTTCACGTAGAGACGCGGCATCGTAGCGGGCAGCGCCGGCCGATCGACTGCGTCGAGGTAAAGATGCGGTGCCTCGCGTGTCATTTTCCCGAGCACGAGAGTAGTCTTCGCTTCGCGCAGATCGTTGCAATAGCCGTGCTTCACCTGTGACGCAGGGATCTTGATGCCGTGATCCGCGCGCTTGAGGAGCAACGACATGATGATCCGCTGCGGCAGTGGCATCAATGAAATGAACGGTTTGCCACTTTCCGGTACCACTGATGCGATCAGAACGATGGAGGCCACCGTCTCAGGAAAGCGCGCGGCAACCGCGAGTGCGATCTGGCCGCTGAACGAGTGACCGACGAGAACCGGCGTCATCTTCATCGCTCGAGTCTGGCCAGCGACAAAGTCGATACACTGCTCGAGAGTCACCTCCCCGGGATTCGTCCCGTTCGATCGACCGGGGAGATCGACCGCACGCGCCTCCTCTTCCAGGTGAGGCAGAACGTCATCCCAGATCCAGCGTCCGAGGCCTGCGCCGTGAAGGAGGAGGAAGGGCATTCACTGATTGCACGAACGACGCCGCCATCGACCCGCGCGCCGCGCCGTTCTATGCCTTCGCAGCCGGCTTCAAATAGCGGAGCACAAACAGGAAGTAGCCGAAATAGAGGACCCAGAAGACGCCAAGCCATCCCAAGAACCAG
>DASXRT010000048.1:0-6237 GCA_036506455.1 Thermoanaerobaculia bacterium | reverse complement strand
GGTCACTCCATCGGTGAGCCGATTCCTGGAGAAGCCGTTCGACATCGACCGGCTCGTGCGCGAAGTCACCGAAGTCGTGACGAGTCGCGGTCGCAGCGGATCCGAGGGCCGGCCGGAGGCCGACGCTCCTCGCTAAGGGGTCAGGTCTTTGGTTTTCGGTTTTTTCTACGCCGAGTGGAAATAAGCGAAAAGCAAAGACCTACGCCATCATCGAGCGAGGATCACACTCCGCCGATCGGCAGCGACGTAGACCGACGAGAAAAACATCACTGGCAGAAGTGCGTCCTCGCGGCCGCCGGTATTCTTCGACACGATCGCGGAGGGCACGTCGAGCAGCGTGAGGTCGCCGAGACGAAGTCGAGGAATCACTCCCGACACGACGCGGCGGCGTCCGGCAGCGCTCGTGACTTCCACGGTATCGTCAACCGATGCCAGGCTCGCGGCGCGCTGCGACATCAGGACCGTGAACGACGCTGCCGAATCGAGCACGAAGTTGAGCTCTCCTACATGCAGCGCGACCCGCCCCACAACGTCGGACGACTGAATCAGACTCCCTCGAGCCGGAACCGGCGCATCAACGTCAACACATCGGTGCGCAACATCCAGCAGAAAGCTTCTCCCCGCCAGGAAGTCCATGCCGAGGATGCCGTCGAGGCGGCCGTGACTCTGGAAATGGGGGAGAGGGGCGATCAGGACCTCGAGTCGCCGTATCGCGACAGTGCCGATCAGAAGATCGTCGAGGACCGCTCGTTGCACGTCGACGGCACCGGTCGCAGTCATCGCCTGCATCGTTTCTGATGCCGTGATGCCGAGTCGCCGCGCGACCTCGGGAGTGATGACCGTGACGGACGTTCCGGTGTCGAACAGAAATCGGAACGGGCCGGCCGTACCGATCTGCACGGTCGTCACGGACGACGTCCTCGTCCGTTCCAGGGGAATCGAGCAACCCTGCGCTGGTGTCTGACGTAACAGAACTGATAATGCGATCGTGACGGCGATTCCGGGCAGTGTTCGCATGGGCCCAACGTCGGGCGGTGGCGCGAGAGAACCGTGATGAGGGACTGATGTTTTGACGGGATTCCGTGATGATCGCGAGTGAGACGTACCGGTTCGGCGATGTGACGGTCGAGAAGGCGACGTTTCGTCTCTCGAGAGGGGGCGTGCCTCTTCACATCGAGCCGAAGGCGCTCGAGGTCCTGATCTATCTCATCGAACAGCGTGAACGCGTTGTACCGAAGCAGGAGCTCCTCGATCAGATCTGGAAGGGGACGACGGTCACCGAGAACGCCCTCACGCGCGCCATCGCCCAGATCCGCAAAGTCCTCGGCGACGACGCGGAAGTGGCGCGATACGTCCAGACGGTGCCGACTCGAGGTTATCGATTCGTGGCGGAGTTGCGAGATGCGGTCGAAGAGCCGCCGCGGCCATCGCGTCCCTTCGCCCGCGTGGTCTCTCGCTCGATCGCGATCATCATTGCATTGGTCATCGCGTCCCTACTGGCCGGTCTCCTCAAAGGGCGGCGGCCAACGTTCACCGGCGAGTCGCAAGAGCAACCACCCATTCCGGCGCGCCCGCTCGCCCCATCGTCCCGGCTACAGTCATTTCCCGCCTTCTCACCAGACGGCAGCGTGCTCGCGTATAGCTCTGACGCGGGCGGCACGACACATATCTATAGGAGGGCGATTGGCGGCGGCGACGAAATGCAGGTGACCGACGGCAACGGTGAGGATCAGCCTTCGTGGTCGCCCGACGGAAAATCGATCGCGTTCGTTTCGGTCCGGCACGGCGGAATCTGGATCGTTCCCGTTGCGGGAGGCGAAGCCGTGCAGCTCACGACCATGGGATCGCGTCCAGCCTGGTCGCCCGATGCTTCCGAGATCGCATTTCAATCGGGAGATCTGATCGCGTACGGGTGGACGGCATTCGAGGCGCAGCCTCCGTCGACGATCTCCATCGTGAACGTGAACACGCGCCGCGCGGTTCCGCTCACGCGGCCGCGAGAACCGGCCGGCGGTCATGCCGCGCCGTCGTGGCGAGCGGACGGAAAGCGGCTCGCCTTCTCGAGCTGTGATCTCGAGCGTTGCGCCGTCTACACGATCGCGCGCGACGGATCAGGTCTCACCGAGATCGTCACCGACTCGCGGAAGCTTCAGTCGCCCGTGTTCGCGCGCGACGGCCGCGCCCTTCACTACGTGCTCGTCCGCTACAACAACTCCCTTCTGCTGTCGGTGCCGATCGACAGCGACGGCGCACGCACCGGCGTTCCGAAACGGCTACGGCAATCGGACACCGGCGTGATGCAACACCTGGCGATCTCGCGCGATGGGTTCCGCCTGGCATGGACCCTGACAGAAGAGGCGAGCGATCTCTTCGCCATCGGTGTCGAGAAACCCGGCACTCCGGTTCGTCTGACGAACAATCCGACGCTGCGCACCACGTTCCCGGCGTTCTCTCCCGATGGAACGAAGATCGCGTATTCCGTTTTCGCAGCCGGCGAAGATAGCGGGGTGTGGATCGCGGACGCCGACGGCAGAAATGCGAAGGCGCTCGCCGTCGAGTCGGGTCTGAAACAATACACGCAGTGGTCGCGTGGCGGATGGGACGTCTCCTACGCCATCTGGTACGGAAGTGGACCGGCAGTGTTCAAGGCGTCGCTGATCACCGGTCGCGCGTCGCTCGTCACGAGCCTTCCGCACGGCGCCTCCGCGCCGGTTCTCTCACCCGATGAATCGCAGGTCGCCTTCAACCGCACGATCGACGGCGTGACCAGTGTATGGATCTCTGCCGTGAGCGGAGACGGCCGGCGCCGCTTGACCGAAGACGGCGATCTCGCGCGCTTTCCGGTCTGGTCGCCGAGCGGAAGGCAGATCGCGATGCAGGTTCAGCGGCCGGATGGCAGCTCCGCAGTCGCCGTGATGCCGGCGGCGGGAGGACGGTTGCGCATCGTCACCGCGGCACGCGGCGAAAGCTGGCCGTACTCGTGGTCACCCGACGAAAAGCAGATTGCGTTCGCTGCACGGCGCGACGGCGTCTGGAACATCTGGACCGTTCCGGCCGCCGGCGGTGAACCACGCCGTCTGACCGATACGGCGTCGACGACGATCTGGCTTCGATCGCCGGCGTGGTCACCGTCGGGCGACCGGATCGTCTACGAGTCGGATACGCCGAAGGCAAACATTTGGGTTTCGGAGGCGCGCGTCACGCAGTGACCCTTCCAGGCGGAGGCAAGGCGCCGCACTCCAAGGGCGATACACTTTCGCCCCCATGCGTAATCGATTTTTCGCGATTCTTCTCGTCATCACCTCCTCCGTATCCGCGGCGGAGATCACCGCCGCCGATCTCGACAAACGCCGCAAGGCTCTCGCCGATGTGATCGAAGAGCAATGGCAATTCGCGCTGCGAGCGAATCCCGAATACGCCTCGATCCTCGGCGACAAGCGTTACAACGATCAGTCGAGCGATTTTTCCGAGGAGGCGCAGCGCCGCAATATCGAAGCGACGCGCAAGTTCCTCAAACGCGCTCTGGCGATCGACACGACCGGTTTCTCCGATCAGGAAAAAATCAACAGAACTCTCTTCGTGCACAACCTGCGCGATGCCGTCGACGACTGGGAATTCAAAGAGCGGGAGATGCCCGTCAATCAGATGGGCGGCCTGCACATCTTCGCCGCGCAGTTCCCATCGATGCTCTCGTTCACTGCCGCGAAAGACTACGACGATTACATCAGGCGGATGCGCAACTTCCCGAAGCAGGTCGACGACACGATCGCGGCGATGCGCCGGGGCATGCGCGACAAGCTGATGCCGCCGAAGTTTCTGCTTGCCAAAGTAGCGGACCAGGCCGCCGGCCTGGCGGCTTCACCGCCGGAGCAATCGCCGTGGGCGCTGCCGCTGCAGCAGTTGCCCTCGTCGATCGACGAGAGCAATCGCGCTCGGATCCGCTCGCAGTTTCTCGATGCGATCCGCACGTCGGTGATCCCCGCGTATCAGAAGTTTGCTGCATTTGTCCGCGACGAATATGCGCCAGCCGGCCGGACCGCCTTCGGAATCTGGTCGCTGCCCAACGGCGCCGCGCGCTACGCGAAGAGCGTTCGCCAATCGACGACGACGAATCTCTCGCCGGCCGAGATTCATCGGATCGGATTGCGCGAGGTCGCGCGCATCGAAGGGGAAATGCTCGCGATCGCGAAGAAGCAGGGCTTCGACGATCTGAAATCGTTCAACGCCGCGGTCGATAAGAATCCTGATCTGCGCGCGAAATCGGCGGATCAGATCCTGTCGATCTATCGCGGCTACATCGATCAGATGTACGCGCAATTGCCGAAGCTCTTCGGAAGACTGCCGAAGGCGAAGATGGAAGTCGTGCCCGTCGAGCCGTTCCGTGAGAAGGAAGCGGCGAGCGCGAACTACGAGTCCCCGGCGCCCGATGGCTCGCGGCCCGGCCGCGTTTACGTAAACACGTACGATGCGCCGTCGCGAAAGATCATCTTCATGGAATCGACCGCGTATCACGAAGGGGTGCCCGGCCATCACATGCAGATCGCCATCGCGCAGGAGCTACCCGACATTCCCGAGTTCCGCCGTCAGGGTAACTACAACGCCTTCGCCGAAGGTTGGGCCCTCTACTCCGAACGCCTGGGCAAAGAGATCGGCTTCTATCAGAATCCATTCATCGACTATGGACGGCTCAATGACGAGATGCTGCGTGCCATCCGCCTCGTCGTCGACACGGGCCTGCATTACAAAAAATGGACGCGCGATCAGGTCGTACAGTACTTCCACGATCATTCCGCAACCGATGAAGTCGAGGTGCAGTCCGAGACCGATCGCTACATCGTCTGGCCGGGACAGGCTCTCGGTTACAAGATCGGACAACTGAAGATCATCGAGTTACGCGAGCGCGCGAAGAAAGAGCTGGGCGACAAGTTCGACATCCGCGAGTTTCACGATCAGGTGTTAGGCGCAGGGGCGTTGCCGCTGGATGTGCTGGAGGAGCGGATGAAGGGGGTCAGCTACAGCGACTTCGAGTAGATGATCTTGTCGTCGCCGGCGTTGTAAAAGTTTGGAACGCGCGCGACCTCTTCGTAACCGCTCCGCGCGTAGAACTCACGCGTCGTGCGATACGACTCGAGCGAAGAGGTCTCGATCAGCAGCATGCGACCTCCTCTCCGGCGTACTTCCTCCTCGGCGAATTTGAGCAGCGTCCGGCCATGCCCTCGCCGGTGAGTGTCGGTGTCGACAGCGATCCAGTAGAGATCGAAGACGCCTTTGGTCAGCGGCGTCGGTCCGATGCAGATGAATCCGTGAACGATCGCGTCCTCGACGACGTAGACCAGATAATCGCCGCGATTCTTCGTCGCCAGCGCGTCATCGATCAGCTCCATCGCCGTGGCGACTTCCTCGGCGTTGAAGTTGCCGGCTCGTCGGACGATTCCTTCGAGCCGCTGACGGTCCGCCGCTTCGATTGCGCGTACCGTCGCCGACCGCTTATGTTCTTCGACCCTCTCATTGAGCGCTGCCTCGATCATTCCCAACCTTCCTCGGACAGCGCTTCATGGAGCTCTGCCGGATGCTTCCGGTAGTAACGCTCCAGCCGGCTGGCCTCTGCGTGCGCGGTATCGTAATCCATCCCCTGCGACATCAGGTTGCGTTCGCGTAACTCATGGAAGAGGACATAACCCCGCTCATCCGGATGGATGTCGTTGTTCGATCCACACCTCGTCCGGCGGAATGGATTCGTAGATCCGGACCTCGAGATCGCCGCACTTGCCCACGTGCCGCTCGCGCGGCTCGCGCGCGACGTGACGACGTCTCTTTTTCACTCTACCAACTGTCCGTAGATGCGCTGTCGGTAGATCCTCTCGCTCGCGGTGTCGCCGAGGAGGTGAAAGACGTCGGAGAGCTTGACGGTGGGCCAGTAGGATTTCGGTTCGCGACGCAGCGCTTCCTCGTACAGCGGCCGGGCCGCCGACGGCGAGCCTGACAGGAACAACGCATCGCCGGCGCGCTCCGGCCATCGCATCTTCTCTGCGAATCGTGCGGCGCGGCTGAATGCGCCTTTCCAGAGCAGTACGAAGTAATACTGCTCGGCGAGATCGGGATCATTCGCCGGCGCTTTTCGTTCCAGCCACTCCTCGGCGCGATCGAGATCGGCGATCGCCGCGATCATGCCGTAACGGACGTCGTCCTTCAGCAACGGCTCGAGCTCGTACCACCGCTTCATCGCGGCGTTGTGAT
>DASXRT010000047.1:0-34536 GCA_036506455.1 Thermoanaerobaculia bacterium | reverse complement strand
TTCTGCGAAAGCCCATGATGACACCCCAGAAACTGAGCGCGAGCGTCAAAGCCTGCTGTGCGGGACGATGAGCCGTCACAACTGACCTTCGATCAGCGGTAAGAGCAATCGCGCCGCCCACGCGCGGAAGGATTTCGATCGTGGAGCGATCCGGCCGGCTTCGCTGCATTCGGGGTGGCCTTCGCGATCGATTTTCCACGCGTTCAAGACGTGCAGGTCGATCGAGTCGAGAAGCTCGCGCGCGATCTCTTCGTCATCGACGACACAGATGAATTCTGAGTTCAGGTTCTGCGATCGCGGATCGATGTTGTACGAGCCGATCAGAACGATCCTGCCGTCCACGACGGCGCTCTTCGCGTGCAACGTATCCGGGCCTTTGTATTCATGAACGTCGATGCCCGTGCGAGCCAGGCGCCGCCGGTACTTGAGGTACGCCGCGTGAACGAGCACGCCGTCGCTCGAACGCAGCGAATTCGTCACGATCTCCACAGAAACCCCTTCGGCGACCTTCTTCTCGAGCAGGTGGAGCAGAGACCGGGACGGCACCAGATACGGCGATTCGATGACGATCGATCGCGCGGCGCTGTTCAGGATGTCTGCGAAGCGGGCGCCCACGCGCGCTCCGCCGTCGTCGTGCAGGAAACCGACGGCAGCGACAGTCCTCTGTCCTGCTGACCAGTCCCGCTTTGTAAATCTCTGGATGAATGCGCGGCACTCCAACTGGTCCACGGCGTCGTCGAGCCATTGCGCGGCGCGACGTTTCTCATCGACGGAGACGTGAACGGAGAGATCCGCCACGTGCGCGCTCGACCAGAGATTTTCGAAATGCCGATCCGCTTCCGCCGCCGAGGGACCTTCGACGTAGACGTCGCGATCGACATAATTCGTCTTCGCCAGACCGAAATAAGACTCGGCCAGGTTGCGGCCGCCGGCGATGTAGCGCTCCGCGTCGACGACGACGACCTTCTCGTGCATACGCCGGAACAACCAACTGGGATGACGAATCGTCAAGGGGTGATAGACCCTGATCTGCACGCCTTCGTCGCGAAGACCCGCGAGCACGGCTTTCGGAATGTGCTGGAAGTTCGCATCGACGATCAGGCGGACCGTCACACCGCGCTGCCGCGCATCACGCAGTAGCGCGAGCGCGGCGAGCGTGATGTGGTCGTTGCGCGCGAGAAAGTAGAGCGCATTGATCTCGCTTCTGGCCTGCTGGATGAGATCGACCCTCGCCTGCGCGGCGTCGCGTGGATCGTCGAGGATGCGGAAGACGTCAGCGCTCGCCGCGCTGGCAATGAAGAGGAAGATCAACACCAGAAGCAGGGAACGGCCCAAAGGCCGCGCGACCGCCGGGCGGTAACTCTTCTCCGGCTCCCTTTCAAAGCGCCGCTTCCTCGGCGAGGGAGCATCGGCGTAGATGTGAAAGACGCATTTGCCATCGTCGTCCTGAAAACGCTCTTCGCGAACCACCTCGCAGCCGCTCAGGCGACGCAGCGTGCTGACTGTCGTGCTGCAGAACGCGGGACGTTCCATCGCGAAACGAAGATAGGGACAATTTCGTTCGATGAGTCGAAACCCGCGGTCGCTCTTCTCGAGATCGGTATGAGGATCATCATCGATATAGATCGAGCGCAGACCGGCGATGCGCTTTCCGAGAGGCGCGACCGGTAACTTGCCATCGAGCTCATTCACGCGGCGGTCGGTGAGGTCGGCGAGTGTGCTGTCGGAATCGGCGATTTGGTCGAACCAGGTCACCGCGAGCGCGGCGTATCGTTTCAAGAAGAGATCGTCCCCCGCCAGGGAAAGACAATAGATCGCCGCGGGACGGCCAGGCGCGCGAATTGTCTCATCGGGGCCGCAGTCCGAAATGATCCATCCGTCTCGCTCCAATTGCGACAACTGCTGGCGCACCGCCTCTGTCGAAAGGGAAAGCGCCGCGGCGAGCTGAGGAATCGTGGCCCGTCCCGCCCTTTTGAGCTCGGTGAGCAGTGCCTTTCGAGATTCGGGGATCAGCTCAATGGCGTTGGGTTCATTTGGCTGGCTCATGAATAATCAAAGCTGTACCTTCGAAAACGGCGCTCGTCTTGCATCTCACGCAAAAGCACATTGCAAGCCTACTTCTCTCTCGAAAGGAGATCAGCCTGATGTCGAAACGATCTGGTTTCTGTCTCGTCGCGGCCCTAGCCGCAATCGGTTTGTCAGCGCTTCTGAGCTGTATCGGCTCGCCGAGTTACGTGCAAAGCAACCCTGCCGTGAAAAACGAAATGCACGGATCGGGCGAGTTCGGCAGCGAGATCGAAAAGAACTCCCGACGGATGTTCGATGAAGGCCGGCAGATCTTCCGTCACGACACGTTCGGCAGCGAGGATTTCTGGACCGGCAAACTGCGCCTCAACGAAGCGATCGCCGGAGAGCGCTTCGGCGGCGTCGGTCACGGACTCGAACCGAAGGACGCGCTCAAGCTCGGTCTCAAAGTCGACACCGGCGTGCTGAGCAAGATTCTCGGCGAGGCGATCAAAGGCGGTTCGGTCGATCTCGGCGATGTGAAAACGACGATGGAGCTGCTCAAGGCCGACGCGGTGGTCGGTCTACAGGCGAAGTTCCAGGGCGACAAACTCGTGTCGGTCGGGATCACGTGCGCGATCTGCCACTCGACAGTCGATGACTCACTCATGAAGGGGATCGGGCGGCGTCTCGACGGGTGGCCGAACCGCGATCTCGACGTCGGCGCGATCGTCTCCCTCGCCCCCGACCTCTCTTTTTACCAGCAACTTCTCGGCGTCGATCGCGCCACCGTCGAGAAGGTTCTCAAGAGCTGGGGCCCTGGCAAATACGACGCGGAGCTGAATCAGGACGGCAAGGCCTTTCGACCTGACGGGAAGCCGGCGGCGACGGTGATTCCTGCGGCGTTCGGTCTCGCCGGCATTCACCTCCATACATATACGGGTTGGGGCTCAGTCACGTACTGGAACGCCTACGTTGCCAACACGCAGATGCAGGGAAACGGCACGTTCTTCGATCCGAGGATCAATGCGGCGCGTGGATTTCCCGTCGGTGAAAAGGCTGGATTCAACAATGTGCGGCGAACGCCCGATCGTGTGACGCCCAAACTGGCTGCACTCCACTATTACCAACTGTCCATTCCCGCTCCAACGCCGAAGGATGATTCCTACAATCACCAGGCAGCGTCTCGCGGAGAGGCACTCTTCAACGGGAAGGCGACGTGCGCACGCTGCCACGTTCCTCCGCTCATGACCGAACCCGGCTGGGGAATGCACAGCGCCGTCGAGATCGGAATCGACAGCTTCCAGGCTGATCGCTCGCCCGACAAGATGTACCGCACCACTCCCCTGCATGGACTATTCGTCCGCGCGAAACCAGGCTTCTATCACGACGGGCGTTTTGCGGACTACCGCGCCGTCGTCGATCACTACGACCAGCACCTCCGGCTCGGACTCACAGAGCAGGAGAAAAACGATCTCATCGAGTACCTGAAGTCCTTGTGAAGGAGGACACGATACGTAAGTTCCTTGCACCTCGGCACTGTCGAGCACGATGCCGATACCGGCGGCTGCATACTCAGGCGATCAACGCGACTCTTTGACGAAGGCGATGCGGAAATTGTGGGCGGATCACGTCGTCTGGAAGCGGACCGCACGCCAATGCGGCGGATATTGCCACCTTCCTGAGCGGCGCGAATCTGGATCATCTCGCGCTGACGACGAAGGAAGCGGTCGAAGAATTACGCGGACCGGGCGGAATCATCCCTGAGTGTCCCTCTCCCGCTCTGCGGGAGAGGGTGGCGCGAAGCGCCGGGTGAGGGCAAAGGCCCTCCCGCTCACGTAACCTTTCGCGCTCCATCGGGTTTATATCTTATGGACGATGGAGCCCGAACGAAGTCTGATCGAGGCCGCCCAGAAGGACCCGAGCCGCTTCGCCGAGCTCTATGAGGAGAACTTCGAGCGCGTGTACGCGTTCGTGGTCCGTCGCGTGCGCGACCGGCAGGATGCACAGGATCTGACTTCCGAGGTGTTCCATCAGGCGCTGGCGAACCTGGGTCGATTCGAGTGGCGCGGCGTGCCGTTCGCCGCGTGGCTGTACCGGATCGCCGCAAACGCCATTGCCGATCACTTCCGCAAACGGTCACGCGAGGTTGGACCGTCGGCTGAAGAGATGGCCACCGACGGCATCACCGGCATCGAACAGCGCGCATCGCTCTTCCGCTCCGTCGATCGGCTGCCACGCGATCAGCGGCGCGTGATCGTCATGCGCTTCGCCGAAGGAAAGAGGATCCGCGAGATTGCCGATGAGATCGGGAAGAGCGAGGGAGCGGTCAAGCAGCTTCAATGGAGAGGTCTGCAGTCGTTACGCGCGCAGATGAACAAGAGCCATGCCTGAGCGAAGCGTGATCGAACGTCTCGACGAAGTGGTGGATGCGATCCTCGCCGGACGATCGGCGCCGGTCATCGATGCCGACGTGGCCATGCTCGCTTCGATCGCAGTCGATCTGCGCGACTTGCCCGATCCCGCCTTCAAAGAGGAGCTCGGAAGGAGATTCTTCGTGTCAGTCAAACCCGGCCTGCAGACGATCACACCGTATTTCGTCATCGATGGAGTCGCGAAATTCATCACGTTCCTGGAACAAGCTTTTGGCGCGAAGGAGCTCGCGCGCTATCCGCGACCGGACGGCTCGATCATGCACGCCGCGGTGCAGTTGGGCGACTCGAACATCGAGATGGGCGACGCGACGCAGCAATACCAGCCGCTGCAGATGGCCATGCATGTCTATGTCGATGATGTCGACGCGGTATTCGAGCGCGCCGTGCGTGCCGGAGCGACGACGCTGATGGGAATCACCGATCAGTTCTATGGCGATCGCGAAGCGTCGTTGCGCGACCCGTTCGGGAATCACTGGTACATCGCCACGCATATCGCGACGAAAGGCAAACCGCCGGGGTTCCGCGCCGTCACTCCCTTCCTGCATCCGCACGGCACGGACCGCCTGATCGATTTTCTGAAGCGCGCGTTCGATGCGCAGGAGCTCGAACGCACACCGGCGAAGGACGGAACGATCATGCATGCAACGATGCGCATCGGCGATTCGGTCATCGAGATGGGAGAAGCACACGGCCAGTGGCAGCCGATGCCCGGCAATATCCATCTTTATGTTGGCGATGCCGATGCGGTTTATCGAAAGGCGATCGACGCCGGGGCGACATCGATTTTCGCCGTCGTCGATCAACCCTACGGCGAGCGCAGCGGAGGCGTCACCGATCCGTTCGGAAACCGGTGGTACATGGCGACGCCGAAGTAGTTATAGTTTGGGCCGTGAAAGCGGTTGCCCTCTTCGGAGCTCTGCTGCTCGGTACGTCGCTCACCGCAGCCGAGCTTCCGGAGCTCAAGAACGCCGATGCCGTCAAGCGTGTCGTGCGGGAATCGCCCCGAACGTTGCGCGTGCTCAATCTCTGGGCGACGTGGTGCGCGCCGTGCGTCGCGGAGATGGCCGATCTCCGGACCATCAGCGAGCAGTTCGCGGAGATAGAGCTGATCGGCGTGTCGCTCGACGACGCGATTCCCGGCGACCGCAACGAGACTAAGAAGAAGGTCGCACGATTTCTCCAGCAGCGGCAGATCCGTTATCGCAACTTTTATTTCACCGGGAGCACGAACGATCTCGCTACGGCATTGAACTTCGAAGGCGAGCTGCCGATCACCTTCATCTACGACGCGAATAAAAAAGAGCTGGCGCGCATCCAGGGGATGATCGATCGGAAGGATCTCGCCGCCCGGCTGAACACGTTTCTGAAAGGAAAGCGGAGGTAAGACATGAAGAGGATTCTCATCGCAATCATCGTGGGCGCATTCGCGCTCATCGCCGCAGGCGACGAGCTGGCCGTCGGCGCGAAAGCGCCGGCATTCGCGCTGGTGAACGCCGTCAACAACGAGCGCGTCGCGTTCGCGCCGGGCGACGGCAGGCTCTCGGTCGTGATCTTCACGTGCAATCAGTGTCCGTACGCGAAAGCGTTCGAGGACCGCATCGTGGCATTGGGCCGCGTGTTCGCGAAAAAAGGTGTCCGGTTTTATGCGATCGATCCGAACGACGATGATGCCTATCCGGTCGAGAGACTCAGCGAGATGAAAGAGCGCGCCACGACCAGGAACTATCCATTTCCTTATCTCAAAGACGGTGACAGCGCGATCGCCCGCGCCTACGGGGCGCGCGTGACGCCGCATGTCTTCGTGGTCGACGGGAAAGGCGTCGTTCGCTATCGCGGCTACGTTGACGACAGCGCGAAGCCTGGTGAACGCCAGCACACCGGACTGCAGGACGCGCTGGACGCGCTGCTCGCCGGGCGCGAGGTGCAGCAGACCGCGACGCGAGCGTTCGGCTGCTCGATCAAGTTCCGGAAGACCTCGTAGCGGGACTTCCATCCTCAGCATGACCGCCGCTGCACTAGAATCGGGCAGTCGGTACCGGTGTCTCGAACATGCTGAGCGGTCTGGAGAACGTGCGCGACTTCGTGTTGCAGCTCGATAAGACGCTGTCTGCCCGGCGTCTATACGCGCCGAACAGCGCGCCGCACATGGAGGCGACGGAGACGCTGTATCGAAAGTGCCGCCGCGCCGCGGAGGGCGGCGACTTCACCCTCGCCTTCGGGCCGACCGAGCTCTCCTGCGATCGGCAACCGCTCCTCAGCAAGGCGCGCCGCGAAGAGGCCTTCTTCTTCCCGCTCTTTCGTGACGGCCTGCGCGAGCTGACGTTCTCGTCCGGCGTTTCACTCGCCGATCTCAACACTCTCCTCGCCGTCTTCGAGCTCAAGGATCGCGACCTCGGCGAAGCCGATGACACCGTGAACGCTCTCTGGCGTTGTGATTTTTCGACGATCCACTACCAGGCGATCGACGAGTTGCAGGACCTCGCGATCGAAGCCGGTGACGATCTGCGCGATCTCGTCAGAGAGACAAACGCGCAGATCGCCATGACCACGGTGGAAGTCGAGCAGCCGCAGATTCCGGCGGAGGACTCGAACGCGCGCGACATCGGCTACGACTACGCCATCATCCGTCGCGCATTCGAAGATGGGCTCGACGAGCTGCGCCGGATGGCTGAACAGACGGGCGAGATGCGCGCAGAGCTGGGCGATGGCCGCGTGCAGACTCTCGTGGAGCGATTCATCGAGATCCTCCTCGTCACGGTCTGGGTACCATTCAAGTCGATCGATCCCGCCCTGATCGCGCCGATCCTGGCGCAGCTCATCGACAGCTATTGGTCGACGCACGAACACGAGCGAGCATCGGTGCTTCTGACGCATGTGAATGCAGCGTCCCGTCAGGCGCCCAGTCCCGTCAGTCGCAGGACGATGCGCGACGTCATCGACCGCTTCCTCACCGATGAGAAGATCCTCACCATCGTCGCGGAGTTCGAACGCGGCGTGATCTCGCCCAGGATCGCATCAGCCGTGTTCGATGTTGTGCCGGATGCGAAGCTGTGGCAGCCGCTGCTCGATGTTCTTCCGCACCTGAGCGATCCGGAGAAACGTCTTGTGGCAATGTCGACGCTGAAGAAAAGACTCGAAGCGAATCGTGAGCTCCTGACCTCGACGTTCGCATCGTTCGACGCCGCGCGCATCCGTACTGCATTGATGCTGATCGACGAGACAGCGTACGCGCCAGAGATCATCGGCCTGGCCTCACATCCCGACGAGGCGATTCGACTTCGAGGACTGAAGGCCGCGGCCGCGACAGGCGGACCGATGGCGCTCGAAGTGCTGTGGAAAGCGATGGAGAGCGATCCTTCGAAAGCGGTTCGCCTCTATGCGTTTCGCAGCATCGCCAGCTCGAATCTCCCCGGCCTGGCCACGCGACTGGAGGCTCTCGTGGCCAGTCCCGATTTCGAGAATCGTCCCGTCTGGGAGCGCGAAAAATACATCCGCCTCCTCGGCACGGTCGCGGGCGTCAGTGGCGAGCCCTTGTTCGAGTCGTGGATCCCGAAACGGCGCATCTGGAACAAGAAGGATCTCGAGACGCTCGAGCTCGCGCTGCGCGGACTGTGCGCGTGCGGCGACAGCGGATACGAAAAGGTGCAGGAGATGTCGAAGCAAAGCGGCAAGCCGGGTGAAGTCGCGCGCAAAGTGCTCGACACGATCTCGCGATCCGAGATCTCCGGTCTCACCGTCGGCGGTCAGGAAGTGCCGCTGCCGAAGGTCGAGGAGAAGAATCATTGAGCGACCCGACCGAGAAGCGACCGACTCTCTCCCAGCCGCTTCCGCTGCCGATTGCCGACGCGGACGTCTTTTCGAAAGGACCGAACGCGATCCTCTTCGCTTTCTATCAGCTCTTCAAGACGGCCCAGATGCATGCCATCGACAACCAGGCGCTCCTTCGTCCGATCCAGACGATGTTCGAATTGTCGTCGGCGATCTTCAAGCGCGACGGCCGCGTCTCTCTGCAGATGGGCGACCGCGTCCTTTTCCTGAACGGCGTCAGACTGAAGCTGTCGACCGAGGAGTATGAGTTCGCGAATCGGGTGTTCGAATTGTTTCGGGAGCGCGGTATGGCCGGCTTCGACATCGACGCCGCGCTGACTCCGGACAGCATTCGCAAAGTCCTGCAGATTCTCGTCTACGCCGCTCCGCCGGAGCGCACCTTCGAAAAAATCGATGCCGCGTTGAAAGCCGCTCAGATCGGCTTCAACGTCATCAAGGCCGGCGAAGCGGCGACGCCGATTCATGAGCAGATCACCGATCGTCGCGAGCTGACGTTCTACACGTACTCGAAACTGCTCGTGCTGTATCGCGCGCTGATGAACGAAGAAAAAATCGATGGATCGAACCGGCAGAGATTCGTTCGCAAGATCGTCCGCTCCATTCAGGCGCTCGTCGATATCGCCGTCGTCGAAGACGAGCTGCTGGTTGCTGCGGCGTCGGTCAAGGACGCCGAGAACTATGCGCCCCATCACGCTTCCAACGTCGCACTCCTCTCCATTGCCCTCGGCAGGAAAGTCGGCGTGGGGAAGATCGACCTCGCCGATCTCGGAGTGGCCGCGGTGTTCCACGACATCGGTCTGCGGACATGTCCGGCCGAGCTGCTGGAAAAAGGAGGAGCACTCGATAGCAGCGAGCGCGCGGTCATCAATCAGCATCCGATCCGCTCGGTCGAGTTTCTTCTCGGCGAGCGACGCTTCACGAAGTCGGCGCTGTCGCGCATCGTCGTCGCATTCGAACATCACCGCACTCCGAGCGGCACCGGTTATCCGCCCGGCAGCCGCAAGCCCGATCTCTTCTCCCGCATCGTCAGCATCGCCGACGTCTACGATGCGCTGACCACGCGGCGACCGTGGCGCAAAGCCTTCCGGCCGGACGTCGCCCTCGGCATGATGCTGCGCGATTCGGGACAGCGTTTCGATCCCTCGCTGCTCAGCGCGTTCGTGAATCTCATCGGACTCTATCCGGTCGGTACGCTCGTTCGCCTCGACACCGGGGAGATGGGTGTGGTCGTCCGGGGCGGCGGGGAAGGAAAACGCGTGAGCCGTCCGGTCGTCCTCCTTCTCGATGAGAAGCATCAGCGCACGCAGACGGTCGATCTTCTCGAGGAAATGCCCGACGGCGCGTACCGCCGGACCATCGTCGGCAGTGAGGATCCGCTTATTTATGGAATTCAGACAAGCGGGTTTCTCGCTCGAGCTGTCATTTTTGCGGCCTGATCGTGATCGGGGTCACCTGACAATATTTATTCGGCATTACGATTGCTCCGTCCCGTCTGGATTTGAGGAGGATGGCGGCGGTGGCCACGCGCGACGAACAACCAAGCCGGCGAAGGAGCGACTTCGAACCGCAGGCGATCGGCCCGAAGCTGCGCATTCTCGCCGTCGACGACGATCCAATCTATCTCCGCTACGTGAAAATCGTCCTGATGCGCGCTGGCTTTGAAGTCGATGTGGCCAGCGACGGCGCAGAAGCAATCGAGCGCGTGAGCGATGGCTGCGACATCGATCTGCTGCTCATCGATCTGACGATGCCGGGCATCGACGGCATCGAGACCGTGCGCCGGATTCAGAACGAATGTCGTGTGCCCGGTTTGTACACGATCCTCCTCACTGCCAGCGAGGGAACCGAGACAAAACTGCGCGCTCTCAACAGCGGATTGGACGATTTCCTCCCGAAACACTCGTCCGAATCGGAGATCCTGGCCAAGATCCGCAGCGCCGCGCGCCGATTGGAAATGGAGCGACGGCTCCATCTGCAGAACGAAGAATGGCAGCTCCTTGCGCTGACCGATGAGTTGACGGGCGTCGCGAACCGGCGTGCACTTTTCCGCGCGGGTCAGGAAGTGTTGAGCTCCGGCCGCGGCTTGAGCGTTGTTCTTTTTGATCTCGATCGTTTCAAGCAGATCAACGATACGTTTGGCCACCTCACCGGCGATCACATCCTTGCCGACGTCGCCGCGACATTCAAGGCGAATACGCGGTACGGCGACATCATCGGCCGCTATGGCGGCGACGAGTTTGTGCTACTTCTTCCTGATACCGGACTGGATGAGGCCCGCCAAATTTCGGAACGAATTCTGGACAAAATTCGTCAACTGAGCTGGGCCATATCCGACCGGGAGTTGACCGTCAACGCCCAATCGGGCCTGGCGAC
This sequence comes from Thermoanaerobaculia bacterium, assembly GCA_036506455.1. GTDB lineage: Bacteria > Acidobacteriota > Thermoanaerobaculia > Gp7-AA8 > Gp7-AA8 > DASVHS01. The sequence continues at coordinate 23,896 of DASXRT010000047.1, read as the reverse complement.
ATCGATTCCAGGCAGCACCTTCTCCGATCTCCTGTCGCAATGTGATGAGGCGCTCTATCGTGGGAAAGGCCTCAAAGACCTCAGGTCAGGCGGAATCGCGCCGAGCGCGAACCAATAATCCCTGTCCTTACCGGAGGTGAGGGGGCGCGCCTACCGGCACTGAATCGGCACGCCTCCCCTATCGATGTCCCCCAGCCGCCGACGCCGCGTCGGCGCCGAGCTCGTCGCCGGCGGAGTCGACTTCCGCGTGTGGGCGCCAGCGCGATCGCGCGTCTCCGTCGTGCTCGATGCCGCCGAGTTTGTTCTCGACCGCGAGAAGAACGGTTATTTCTCCGCGACGATCTCCGCCGCGCACGCCGGCACGCAATATCGCTTTCGTCTCGACGATGAGAAGGAGACGTATCCCGATCCCGCGTCGCGCTACCAACCCGACGGCCCTCACGGAGCATCCGTGGTCATCGATCCGAGCGCGTATCGCTGGCGCAACACGAAATGGCGCGGCGTATCGAAGAAAGGTCTCGTCATCTACGAGATGCACATCGGGACTTTCACGACCGACGGAACATTCGCATCGGCGATCGAGTGCATGCCGCAAGTTGCCGGCGTCGGCGTCAATCTGATCGAAGTGATGCCGGTGCACGAGTTCCCGGGCCGATTCGGATGGGGCTATGACGGCGTCGATCTCTGGGCGCCGACGCGACTTTACGGAACGCCTGATGACTTCCGGCGTTTCGTCGACGCCGCGCACGACCTCAGCCTCGGCGTCATCCTCGATGTCGTCTACAACCATTTCGGACCGGACGGGTGTTATCTCTCCAGGTTCACACCCGATTACTTCACGAAGAAGTATCCGAATGACTGGGGCGAGTCGATCAACTTCGACGACGACAATTCGGAAGGCGTGCGTGAGTTCGTGGCCGAGAATGCGGCGTACTGGATCGACGAGTTTCATCTCGACGGCCTGCGCCTCGATGCGACGCAATCGATCGTCGACTTGAGCCAACGCCACGTGCTGCGCGACATCACCGAACGTGCGCAGTCGGCCGCGCACGGCCGGGACATCGTTGTGATCGCCGAGAACGAGGAACAAGACGTGAAACTCATCGATGATCTGGGCGTTGACGCGCTGTGGAACGATGACTGGCACCACGCCGCGTGCGTCGCTACGACCGGTCGCATCGAGGCCTACTACACAGACTATCGAGGCAGACCGCAGGAGTTCGTCTCGATGGCGAAGTTCGGTTTTCTCTATCAGGGACAGCGGTACAAGTGGCAGAAGAAACGCCGCGGCACGCCGTCATTTCATCTTTCGCCGGAGAAGCTCGTCTGCTATCTGGAGAATCACGATCAGGTTGCGAACTCCGCATTCGGCGAACGGCTCCATCAGCTCACCTCCGCCGGCGTTTTCCGCGCGATGACTGGCCTCCTTCTGCTGCAACCGCAGACCCCGATGCTCTTTCAGGGACAGGAATTCGGGTCGTCATCACCATTCCTCTATTTCGCCGACCACAACCGGGAGCTGGCGGAAATGGTGGCGAAAGGCCGTCGCGAATTTCTCCGGCAGTTTCCATCCATCGAGTCGGTCGAGACGCAGCTCGCGCGTCCCGACGACGTCAAGACGTTCGAGCGCTCGAAACTGAAAGTCGATGAACGAACGCGCCACCGCGCGTTCATCGATCTCCATCGCGATCTCATCGCCTTACGGCGCGATGATGCGACGATCTCGCAACAGAGATCGGACATCCTCGAGGGCGCGGTGATCGGCGAAGCGGCACTCGTTCTGCGCTGGCTCACCGGCGGCAAAGACGATCGCCTGCTCGTCGTGAACCTCGGTCGCGATCTGCATCTCGATCCGGCGCCGGAGCCGCTGCTCGCGCCTCCTTCCAATCATGGATGGGAAATTCTCTGGTCGAGTGAGTCGCCGCGATATGGAGGCGGCGGGATCGCGCCTCTCGAATCGGAGGAGAACTGGAAAGTGCCGGCGCACGCCGCCGTGTTGCTGCGGCCCTCGCCCTCTCCCGCAAGCGGGAGAGGGCACTGATTAGCCGTTCTCGCGGATCAGGCGAATCTGATTCTGCACATCCTTCACGCCCATCACCGCCTCGGCGATGTCTTCGGCGCGGCGTTTTTCACGGCGGTCATGCACCGCGCCGGTCAGTGTCACTGTCGCACCGCTGACGTTGACTTCGATCTCGGACGCGTCGACGTCATCGTCGTACGACAGTCGCTCGCACACATCTTCGCGAATCCGTTCATCCGACCGCTGATAATTCTTGGGACCGCGACCGCGGAACGACTGACGGCGCGGACCGACGTCGCTCTCGTTCGTCTGACCGTAGCCGTAGCCGCCGGGCCGGCTGTAATCGCCGCGGTTGAAGTCGCTGTAGTCATTGGCGCGGAACCCACTGCTTCGATCACGCGGCCAGTCGCCGCCGAGGTAGCCGCTGCCGCGATAGCCGGCATCGCGGCCCCGGCCGCGTTCGCGATCGTATTCGTCGCGCATGTATCCCTCCCCTTCATAGCCGAACATGCCGCGATTCTGGTTCTCGTCACGATAGTCGTTCGCCATGCGTCCTCCTTCTGTAACAAGCGGAGCAACACGCGCACCAGCCTTGCAGCTCTCTCTGCAGTTGGAGGAGATTGCTCATGTCCACACGATTCGACGATCGCGATGCCGACCTCGGCGGCTATTACGCACGGGATACGCACCGCGGCGGATTCGGAGATGATTACGCTCGCGAGCGTCCCATTCGATTCCCGAAAAATTACACACGTTCCGACGAGCGGATCGCCGAGGAGATTCATCAGCGGTTGACTGATGATGAAGATCTCGACGCGACGAACATCGACCTCCGCGTCGAAAATGGTGAGGTCACGCTCACAGGAACCGTGAGCAGCCGCTGGGCCAAGCGACACGCTGAGGACGTCGTGGCGAACTGTTTATGCGTTCACGACGTGCAGAATCGTCTCACGATCGGAAAAGCCAGCGAGTAGGCCTTGGAGTGCGGCAGCTTGCCGCCGCACTCCAAGGCTACGGCGCGCTGATCAGAAAGCGAAATTGACGAGGCGCTCCATCGCGAGCACCACCGCGCGCGTATGCCTGTTCCGCGAAGATGATGTGCTCGCTCGTCGCGACAATCGCAGTCGACGAGCGCGTTCCGTAGCGTTCTCCGGCGATGAACACTTCGCTTTCCACTCGGCCTGAGCCGAGCGGTGTCGACAGGAATTGCAGAATTGCGGAGGCTAGATCATCGGCACCGCTGGTGCTCAATAGTTTGTGCATCTCATCCTCCGCGGTGTCCGCCTTCGGCCAGCGGATACCCGGTGGGGCGTTCGTCAATGCCCGAATGCCGTCGCCGAGTTTTGAGACGATGCCGGAAAGCTCGACTGCTTCGCTTCGTGTCCCGGCGATCAGGTGAAAGCCCGCGTACTCGGCCGCATGGGCCGCGACATCCTTTATATATGGCAGAGGCGCGACGTCCGCGCGCACGAAATTGCTGACGAGCTCGCCGCGGCTGCGCTTCTGTGCCTCGCGGACACTGCCTCGAAGATTTGTCACCGCAGCAAAGCGCCCGCTGCGCGTGATCGCCAGCCAGGTCCCGCCGTGAAGCGCATCACGGCCGCCAAGGATGTTCGGGGCGTCGGCCCAGAAGTGAGCGGGGAGCGTGGGGCGGTCGTAGTCCTCGTCGCGGTTTGCCGCAATGACGAGCGAAAATTTCGACGCTCCAAGGGCGATCGCGATCAGGCACATCGTAGGAGTGTACGATCCTCGCTGGTTGTTATACGGAAGGTCCAATGGCGAAACCACGAACGTTTCTGGCGATGCTCCTAACGCTCGCGCTGGGAGCTCCGCCGTTATCGGCGCAGAGCACGCTGGAGAACCTCGCGCGCGATCTGAATCGCGCACTCGGTCCGGGACACGTCGAGGTCACAGGCAGACCGGTCAGACGAGCGAGCGCCGCCGAATTCCGCGGAGCCACAGTCGAGACTCCTGCCATCCGCGCACTCGTCGACGACATGAACCGCGAGCGCGCTGCATACGGTCTCGCGCCGCTTCATCTGAATCAGCAACTGACGCTCGCCGCCGGCGATCGCATCAACGACATGTTCGCGAAGCACTACTTCAATCACATCTCGCCCGATGGAATCGATCCATTCACGTGGGCGGACAAGCGTGGTTACGACTATCGCCTGATCGGAGAAAACCTCGCTGTCGGCTATCCGACTGCAAGCGGCGTCGTCGACGGCTGGATGCACTCACCTGCTCATCGCGCGAACATTCTCAAGAAGGGCTTCGACGAGATCGGCGTCGCCATAGCCCCCGGCTCGCCGGCGAGGCCGTACGCCGGGCCGACGGTCGTCGCTCTCTACGGAAGCCGTAACAGCTAACCTGGCAACCATCTCCGACGTCCTTCGTATTAGCGGATTGACGTCTCCTGGGGACGAAGGAGAACAGGAATGTCCAGACTCGGACGCATACTACTCATCCTCATCATTGCCGCCGCGATCAGTGCGGGTGTCTACGCATGGACGCGCAGCGGCAAGAAGGATGCGAACGGAACGAAGCAGGTCGAAGTCACGACCGGTGCGATCGTCGAGAAGGCCGTTGCCGTCGGACAGATTCAGCCGCGGCAGAAATTTCAGGTGAAGTCGAAGATCTCCGGCATCGTGCGCCGCGCCCTCGTGCAGGTCGGCGACACAGTCAAGACCGGCGATCCGTTGTTCGAAATTGCGGCCGATCCGACGCCGCTGGAGAAGACCGAGGTCAATCGGCGAGTCGAGTCGGCGGAAGCATCGTACCGGCGTGCCGAGACGGACTATCGGCGGGCGACGGAACTGTCGCGCTCCGGCGTTCTGCCGAAGTCTGACGTCGATGCGAAGAAGGAAGCGTATGAGCTCGCGCGTGTCGCACTGATGAAGGCGCAGCAGGATCGCGAGCTGACGAATCGCGGCCGCCTCAGCGATACCGGGAGAGAGTCGATCATTGTCGCGCCGGCCGGCGGGACGGTCCTCACACGAGCCGTGAATCCCGGCGATCCGATCGTGCCGCTCACGTCCTATCAGCCCGGCACCGAGATGGCGACGATCGCCGACATGAGTGATCTGATCTTCAAAGGCACAGTCGACGAGATCGATGTAGGCAAACTCTCCGTGGGCATGCTCGCGCGCATCAAAGTCGGCGCGCTGCCGAGCGATGTCGTCAGCGGGCACGTCTCGCGTATCGCCCCGCAGGCGCAGCAGAAGGAAGGAGCGACGCTGTTCGACGTCGAGATCGAGCTCGATCCATCGAACAAGATCACGCTCCGCGCCGGTTACTCTGCCAACGCCGACGTCATCATCCGTGAGAAGAAAGACGTCCTCACCATTCCGGAACGCCTCGTCACGTTCGAGGACGGCGGAAAGAAGGCGACGGTCGAGCTCGCCGGCGCGGGACCGAAAGCCCAGCCGAAGAAGACCGAGATCAAAACGGGAATCTCCGACGGGTTGAACGTCGAAGTCGTTTCGGGCTTGAAGAAGGGTGATCGGATCGTGGAGCGGCCGCCGAAGGAGATCTCGTAGGGCGGACTCTCCACAGCGGACAGCCATGGTCACCTTCAAAGACGTCCTTCGCCAGCTCATCCGCGATGTGCGCTCTGAAAAGCTCCGCACATTCCTGACGGTGTTCGGCATCGTCTGGGGCACGGTCGCGATCAGTCTGATGCTCGCGTTCGGAACCGGTCTGCACAAGCAGCTCATCAAGAGCACGGCCGGTCTGGGCGATCGCATCATCATCGGCTGGCCGGGGTTGACATCGATTCCTTACGAAGGTCTGGGCAAGGGCCGGCGCGTCCGCATCACGGAGGACGATCTCGAAGCCGCGCGCAAACAAACAGAGGGACTGAAGGCGATCTCCGGCGAATATCAGGAATCGTTCAAGACCGAGTACGGCACGAAGGCGATGTCGGTCAACTGCTCCGGCGTCACGCCGGAGTTCGGCGCGATGCGCAATCTGATTCCGGAGAGCGGAGGACGTTTCATCGACGCCATCGACAATCGCGAACAACGACGCGTCGTCTTCCTCGGCGACCACCTCGTCAAAGATGTCTTCGGCTCGTCGCCGGCCGTGGGAAAGACTCTGCTCATCAATCGATCGCCTTTCCTCGTCATCGGCGTGCTGACGCCCAAAGACCAGGACTCGAGCTACAGCGGCCGCGACTACGACATGATGTGGATTCCGGCCACGACGTTCCGCGCGCTCCACGGCGACAAGTACATCGACAACTTCGTGTTCCAGTCTGCGACTCAGGGCCAGACGAAGCAGGTGAAAGAAGCGCTCAGCGCCGCGCTCGCGAAGCGGCTTCGCTTCGATGCGAAAGACAAGGAAGCGCTGTCACTCTGGGACACTACGGACCAATTCAAATTCTTCGACACCTTCATGCTCGCGTTCAACGCGTTCCTCGGCATCATCGGCGTGTTGACGTTGATCGTCGGCGGCATCGGCGTCTCCAACATCATGAATGTCGTGGTCGAGGAACGCACGCGCGAGATCGGCATCAAGATGGCGCTCGGGGCGAAGCAGCGCTGGATCCTCACGCAGTTTCTTCTGGAGACCCTGCTGATCACGGCCATCGGCGGCGCGGTCGGATTTGCGATCTCGCTCGCTGTCTGCGCGATCTTTCCGAAGCAGCTCGTCGAGTATGTCGGTCAGCCGACGGTATCGCCACTGGTCGCGATTCTGACGGCGGTGGCGCTCGGGATCGTCGGCCTGGTCGCCGGCTATTTCCCCGCCAGAGAGGCAGCGAGGTTGGATCCCGTTGTCGCCATGAAATTATGAAACCGAGCACTGAGCACCGCGCACCGGGCACCGACCTTCACATCATCTGGACGCTCTTCTCGAGCTCTTCGCGACTGCAGAAGAAGCGAGCGATGCTCACCATCGCGGCGATCGCGTGGGGAACGGTGGCGATTCTCCTGCTCCTCGCCTTCGGCGAGGGGCTCAAACGCCAGCTCGACAAGAATCGCCGCTCGACGGCCGAGAACTTCGCCGTGATGTGGCCGAGCGAGACGACGAAACCGTGGAAAGGCCTTCCGCCAGGGCGACCGATCCGGCCGCGCATCGACGATCTCGACTTCATCCGGGCCCGCATGCCCGAATTGAAATCGGTCATCGGGGAAGTCGTGTCGTGGCGGACCGCGATCAGCTACGGGAAGAAGACCGTCAACGGTCGCGTCATCGGCACGAATTACCTGTATGGCGACGCGCGAAGACACTATCCGGTGGCCGGTGGTCGCTGGCTCTCGCCGGCAGATGAGATCAACCGCCGTCGCGTGATCTTTCTCGGCGACGAAATGGCGAAGGACATCTTCGGTCAGGAAGATCCGATCGGGAAGACGCTGCTCGTCAATAACGCGCCATACACAGTGATCGGTGTGATGCAGCACAAGACGCAGATGGGCGTGTACGGCGGACCGGATAAGAACCACGCCTGCATCCCCATCTCCACATTCCGGGCGCAGTTCGGGCGCGACAAACTGAACAACCTCGACATCGAAACGTACCAGGCCGAAGAGATGACGGCGGCGCTGAAAAAGTTGAACGAGGTGCTCGGACCGAAATTCGGCTACGACCCGACGGACGGTCGCGCGCTGCAGACCTGGGACATGGTCAAGAGCGCGAAGGTGACGACGAACATCACGTTGGGCATCCAGATATTTCTGGGAATCGTCGGGGCACTCACGCTCCTGATCGGCGGCGTCGGCGTCGCGAACATCATGTATGCGGTGGTGAAGGAGCGGACGCGCGAGATCGGCGTGAAGATGGCGCTCGGCGCGAAGTCGCGCTGGATCATCTATCCGTTCGTGCTCGAAGGACTGTTGTACACATTCGTCGGCGGCGCGCTCGGGATCATCATCGCCACGTTGCTGGTCGCGTTGACGAGCTTCGTTCCCATCGAGCAGAACCGCGTCATGTCGTTTCTCGGCCGGCCCACGCTGTCGCCCGAGATCGGTGTGGCCACGTCGATGATCCTCGGCATCATCGGTCTCCTGGCCGGCTACTTCCCGGCGCGGCGCGCCGCGTCCATCGATCCCGCCGCAACTCTGAGGTATGAATGAACAACAACCGTAACGGCACGATCATCCACATGTCGGAGATCCGCAAGGTCTACGACACAGGGAAAGTCACAGTCGAAGCGCTCAAAGGCATCGATCTCGAGGTCCACAAGGGCGAGATGGTCGCCGTCGTCGGCCCGTCGGGCTCGGGAAAGTCGACGCTGATGAATCTCCTCGGCTGTCTCGATACGCCAACCTCAGGCCGGTATGAGCTGGGCGGCGAAAATGTCGCCGGCGTGACGCGCGATCAGCTCGCGGAGATCCGCAATCGCCGCGTCGGATTCGTCTTCCAGAACTTCAATCTCCTGCCGCACATCAGCTCGTTGGAGAACGTCGAGATGCCGATGCTCTTCGGCGGCGTTCCCGTGAAAGAGCGACACGTCCGCGCGACCGAGTTGCTCGAGCGCGTCGGCCTTGGCGATCGCGTCGATCACAAACCGACCGAGCTTTCCGGCGGTCAGATGCAGCGCGTCGCGATTGCGCGAGCGCTGGCGATGAATCCCGACATCGTTCTGGCCGACGAGCCGACCGGGAATCTCGACACGAGCTCAGGCAGCGACATCATGTCGATCTTCAGCGATCTCTGGAAGCAGGGCCGGACGCTGCTGATCATCACGCACGATCCCGGCCTGGCGAAGCGCGCCAGCCGCATCGTCGAAGTCCGCGACGGCCGCGTTACCGCCGATCACCCCGGCGAAGGCGCGTAGGCATGGTTGAACGCGACAAAACGATGTCGACACGACAAGCGACCGACGACACGCGGATCGAATCCATCAGAATCGGCCCCGACGATCCGCGGTATCTCGCGGTGGTCGATAAGCGTTTCAATAAGCGGTTCCGTGCGAGGCCGGACTACGTCCGGCTCGTCAGCTCGACCGATCAGGTGATATCGGCAGTCGAGGAGGCGGTGAGGGAGGGACGGCGGCTCGTCGTGACGAGTGGCGGGCACTGCCTCGAAGGATTCGTATCGGATCCCGAGGTGCGGGTGATCGTCGATGTCTCGCCCATGAAGCGCGTGTACTACGACGCGGAACGGCGCGCCGTGGCCGTCGAAGCCGGCGCCACGGTGGGCGAGACGTTCCGGGCGTTATTCGAGAAATGGGGAATCGTGATACCGCTCGGCGAGTATCCGGAGATCGGTATGGGAGGGCATGTGGCCGGTGGCGCCTTTGGCTTCCTCTGCCGCCAACTTGGCCTCGCAGCGGATTATCTGTATGCCGTCGAGGTGGTCACCGTGAACGAAGGTGGACAGGCGAGCAGCGTGGTGGCGACGCGGGAGGCGTCCGACCCGCATCGCGATCTCTGGTGGGCTCATACCGGCGGCGGTGCTGGCAACTTCGGCGTCGTCACCCGTTACTGGTTCCGATCGCCTGGCGCATCCGGCGAAGATCCCGCCACATTGTTGCCGCGCGCGCCGCAGTCGATCACGACGTTCAGAGTGGAATGGCCCTGGAGCGACATCGACCGGCCGTCCTTCCTGCGACTCCTCAAGAACCACGGCATCTGGTGCGAGCAAAACAGCGAGGCCGATTCCCGGAACGCCTCGCTCTGGGCTCTCTTCGAGATCCATCGAAAGCAGTTCGGAAAGATCATCATCCGCGGTGTGAGCACGGCCGGCGCCGCCGCCGACGGTCAGATCGATGACCATCTGGCCGCGCTGGCCGAAGGCGTCGGCGCACCTCAGCCGCGAGAGCTCGCGCGCATGTCCTGGCTCGAGTTCGCCCTGAATCCGTTTCCTGATCTGTTCGCCGCGCCACAAGGCGGAGTGAGTGTCAAGGTGAAGGACGCGTTACTCAAGAAACGGTTCACGGATCACCAGATTGCCGTCGCATACGATTACGTGACCCGCACGGACCACGACGTGATGGGCGGGATGCTCGGGCTGGCAACCTATGGTGGCCGGATCAATACCGTCGCGCCCGATGCAACCGCTTCCGCCCAACGCGATTCGATTCTCGACATCGCATGCTCCACAGGCTGGCTGGATCCGCGGGAAGAGGCGAAAAATCTGACATGGGTGCGGGCGTTCTATCGCGATCTGTTTGCGGAGAGCGGAGGCGTGCCGATCCCGGGGGAGTCGTACGATGGGACGTTCATCAATCATCCCGACACCGACCTCGCGGACCCGAACCTGAATCCCTCGGGCGTGCCATGGCACACGCTGTATTACAAGGGGAGCTATCCGCGTCTGCAACGGATCAAGGCGCGGTGGGACCCGAGGAATGTGTTCCGGCATGCGTTGTCGATTCGGGTGGAATCCGGCGATCGCTCAGAAGAACCGGTTGTGACGAAAGAAAAGAGAGATCGCCCTTCGATCATCGCTCCTCCACCGCTGCTGGCGGCTGTTTGTGTCGCGGCGGGTTTCATCGCCGCGCATTACAGACCCTTCCCGCTCATTCGCGGCGCCTCTTCGATTCTTGTCGTGCTTGGTGTCACATTGTTTTTGACCGGCGCGGCCTTGATCTTCTTCGCGCGCCAAGAACTGGTCAAACATCACGAGCATCCGAATCCATACAAACCGACTGGAGCGATTGTGGTCGGCGGTATCTATCGATTCACACGGAATCCCATTTACGCCGGCTTCCTCATCATGGTCATTGCCATCGGCGTCGGCGCGAACAACGCGTGGCTGTTGTTATCGTTCGTGGCGCTGTTCATTTTTCTCCATTTCGGAGTTGTCAAGGCCGAGGAGCGATATCTCTCGGCAAAATTCGGCCAGATGTACGATGAGTATCGACGAAGCGCGAGACGCTGGGTCTAAAGCACATCGTAGGCGCGCCCGTCCCCTACGGAGCGTTCGTTCACTGTAAGTCCTCGGGAATCCTGCGCAAATGACGGATCGCTTCCATGTCTCAGAACTGGTGTTTGCGATGATTTCAGTGGCCGGAGCAACCGCGGCGTGCGCGGATCATGGTGACGCCGCCACCGCTGAAGTGCTCAGCGAGTACTACACGCTCGTCGCAGACACGATTCGCAGTGCGAGCGGCCGCGTCGTCAAGGTCATTGGTGATGGCGTGCTTGCAGCGTTCCCAGCATCGCGTGCTCACGAAGCAGTCGCCGTCCTTCGTTCCGTGCAGACAGACGGTACAGAACTGTGGCAGCGATTCGATCACAGATGCCATATCCAGGTGAAAGCCGGCATCGGGCCGGTGATGACAGGCCCGTTCGGACCGTCAGGTGAAGAGCGCGATGATATCTACGGCGACGCACTGAATCGCCTGTTCAAAATGAAATCGGATGTGTTCGTGCTTTCGCCGGAGCTGTCGGCGTTGCTGTTGTGACCTACCTCCCCGCGGCTGATCGCGGGATTCGTTAGCGACAACAGGCCATGGAAGCTCGCCGGTCCGCCGATTCGCTTATCCTGAGTCAGTTGCAAACGCTCCTCGGTGTCGCCCTTCTCCTGCTCATCATCGCCGGCGCGATCGCGCTCACGGCCGGCGCAATTGCCATCGCCCGGCGCGACGCGCAGAAGCGGCGCGGCTCTGGTTCGCTCGGCCACGCGATGCAGGAATTGGAAGGCCTCTTCGTCGAATCGAAACAACACATCTTGAAGGCTGATCGCGCAGAAGAGGCTGAAGAAGAGTCGCCCTCGGGCGATCCGCCGGAGAAATAGCCATCAACCGATCTCATAATCGAGCGTGATGCGATATTGACCGGCGTGCGCCGACTCATACCCGCCCTCTCCCCGAAGACCTTCGAGATCACCTGTGCCGGAGCCGGGAACGACGACCCACGTCTCCTTCGCCAAGCCACCGGCGAACGTGCCGATGTGCTGGAGCACGAAGCTGCCTTTGCGGGTTCCGATGCGACCAACGATGCGCTCCAGACCGACGAAACTTGCGGATCCATCGTTGCGATACATCATCAGATACTCGGCTTTGCCCAGCCCCTCGATCTCGCCACGGAGCTCTTTGATGACGGATGCGCGGGTGAGCTTCGGGCCTTCTTCGTCGTATGCAACTTCGTTCCAGCTTTTCACTTCAAACATCCCGGCGGCACGGCGGGTCATGGGGAGTCCTCCGACGCCGAATGTAGCGACTAATTGCCGCACTTCGCGCAAGCACCACTCGGCGTGGAGTGCTCCCTCGGGCCTCCGATCACGGTCGCTGTTTTGCCTACGAGATGTAGATAGAATCCACCTCGGATGAGCCTCTTCCTCGATCTCCTCTTCGGCTCGGTCGGAGGCGCGTATCTCATCTACGGAAAACGCCAGTACAGTACGCCGTTCCTCGTCGCCGGTTTCATCCTCGTGATCTATCCGTATTTCGTGTCCAACGTTCTCCTCTGCAGTTTGATCGGCGTGGTCATGATCGCTACACCGTTTGTCATACGGACCCTTGCGTAGCGCTCTTCTTCCGATCGCACTCCTCGCGACGTCGTGTGCGACGACGACGCACTATGAGCGTCTCGCCGTTGCCGATCTGCGGGCGGTGGCGGCGATCCCCGTGCAGCACTGGCAACAAACAGCATTCGCCGCGGGCGCGGTCGCAGCGACCACTCTCATCGACCACGAAGTCCGCGACGCCGTCGCACGCAACCACTCACATTCTCTCGATGAGATCACCCGCGCCATCGAGCCGCTCGGCGGCGGACGCTCGACGGCCGTCATCCTCGGTTTTCTCGGTTACGGTCTCGTGCGGAATGATGAACGTGCGAAAGCGACCGCCTTCGATTCGGCCATGAGCAGTCTGATCGCGTCCCGCGCGATCACGCCGGCGATCAAAGTGATCACCCGACGCACGCGACCGAACAGCGGCCACTACTCCTTTCCCTCGAATCACACGACGGAAGCCTTTGCCCTCGCTTCATCGATTGCCATGCATTACCCGGCCGCGCGATACGTGGCCTATGGTCTGGCGGGCGGCGTCGGCTTTGCGCGGATCTACCACAACGCGCATTGGATCTCTGACGTCGCGGCCGGAGCGATCATCGGTACCGCTGTCGGCCACACCGTGTTTCACACGAACGTGGTCCCGATGAAACACGGCGTCGCGATCACGATTTCAACAGATGCTTCTGCACTTTTCCGAGGGCGGTGCGCGGGATCGAATCGACCTTCACGAAGCGCCGCGGCACCTTGAACGACGCGAGCTGTTCGCGGCACTTGCGGTCGAGCGCATCCGCGTCGAACTCGCCGACGATGAACGCCACTGGAACCTCGCCGCGCACCTCGTCTGCGGCACCGACAACCGCTGCCTCGAGCACACCCTTCTGCTCGAGCAACAGCTCCTCGATCTCGCGCGGATAGATGTTGAATCCTCCGGAGATGATCAGATCACTCTTGCGTCCGAGGAGCGTGTAGTAGCCGTCATCGGAGACGGTGGCGAGATCGCCGGTGCGGAAATAGCCGTCGCTCGTGAATGCGGCCGCGGTTTCGTCGGGACGACGCCAGTAACCGGCGAAAACATTCGGTCCGCGGACGAGCAGCTCGCCATCGTCGATGCGGACCGAAACGGCGGGCAACGGAGTCCCGACCGTTCCCGCGCGTCGTTCGCCGACATAAGGATTGCTGATGTTCATGAACGTCTCGGTCATGCCGTAACGCTCGAGAATCGTCTGGCCGAACAGCACGCGAAAGCGTTCGAGCACATGCGACGGCAGCGGCGCCGAGCCCGAGACGAAGAGCCGCATGCGCGCGCCGATGCGCTTCGCGAGGTCGGGAGGAGTGTCGAGCAGGCGCACATACATCGCCGGCACGCCGAAGAAAAGCGTCGGCTCGAAGTCGAGCAGCTCGTCGACCGCGGTGCGGTGATCGAAGCGCTCGAGAAGCCGCATGCAGCATCCGCCGGCGAGCCAGCAGTGCAGTCCGTTGCCCAGAGCGTGAATGTGAAAGAGCGGCAAGGCCAGCAGGAATCGATCGGAACTTGTGATCTGCCAGCTCGCCAGGAGATTCACGGTATTGGCGAGGAAGTTGTTGTGCGTGAGGATCGCGCCCTTCGACGCGCCGGTCGTCCCTGACGTGTAGATGATCGCCGCGGGATCGTCACCGTCGAGCCGGATCTTCGGCCGATCGCTGCGATCCATCGTCAACGATTCGACGTTGTCTGCTGTGATCACTTCGCGCGGCTCGGCATCGGATGTGATGTGAGCGATCTCGCGCTCGCGATAGAGGATGTTGATCGGAACGAAGATGACGCCGAGCTTCATGCAGGCGATGAAGATGTCGACGACCTCGATGCGATTGCCAAGGTAGACGCAAAGTCGATCACCTTTCGTGAACCCGCGCTTCAGGAGCGCATGGGCAACGCGATTGCTGCGCGTCTCGATCTCGCCGAACGTGAGCGTGCGGCCCTGCCAGTTCAGCGCTCCGCTGTCGCGGCGCGCGATGAGCGAGAGATCGAAGAGATGAAGAAGGTTCACTTGACGAACGGGTGCTCGAAGCTGAGGCTGATGTGCTGTACGACGCCCTTCTCCTGGTTATAAGCCTCTTCGGCCAGAAAGCTATTGTCTTGGATGGCGGTGAGGTCGCTGGCGGTGGCGGTGACCGCTGCCAGGATGGGGATGAGCGCGCAGCGGACTGCGTTCACTGTCCTTTCACGACCAGGCCACCCGCGTTCTCCCACGCGTGAAAGCCGCCGTGGAGCGCGGAGACGTTGTTGATGCCCGCATGCTGAAGGATGAGCGCCGCACCGGCGCTCGATTCTTCGGCTGGTCACGTGCAGTACGTGACCATCGGCTTCGCCTTCGGCAGATACGGGATCTGCGCCTGAATGCTGGCCAGGGGAATGTGCAGCGATCCCGGGATATGTCCCATCTGGTAAGAGTCGCGGTCGCGTACATCGATGACGGTCACTGCGCCATTCTTGATCTGCTCCTTCAACTGCTCGACGGTGATGCGTGGCACCGCCGCTTTCTCGGGGGTCTGCACGTGTTCGTCAGCGACGACTTGTGTCGTGGTCGTCTGCGGGATCGGCGGAATCTGCGACGCGACCGGCGCCTCGAACGAACGATTGAGCGCCCAGCCGACCAGAGCGAGCACGGCGATACCGCCGGCGATCATCACGATATACGCGTTACGAACGGAAGACTTGCTGCTCATCGGCGTCACCATACACTTTTGTGATCGGCCACACTATCTGGTGTCACAGGAGGTGTTGAAATCCATAGCGGATGCGGATTCTCGTGATCGACACCGACGTCCACATCCGCGAAGTCCTCGTGCAGCGCCTCCGCGGACGTGGCCATCTCGCGGATGGCGCCCAGACAGCAGCGGAGGCGGTGGACATGATGTCGGCCGCGACGTACGACATCGTTCTGCTGGAGATTCTCATGCCGCAGAGTGCCGTTCTCGACATGCTGGCCTGGATGCGCAAACTGGCGTTCCCGCCGCGTTGCATCGTGATGTCCGGCGTCGCCAATCTCTGGAAACGCGCGAATCCCGATGTACGCGTCGCGGGCGTCCTCCAGAAACCGTTCGCGTTCGAGGAACTTCTGCATCTGCTAGCGTAGCCTTGGAGTGCGGCGGCTTGCCGCCGCCTTGGTATGAAAGGACGCGTGATCATCGGCGCCGACGGCGTCGCCCGCTGTTGGTGGGCCGGCGAAGATCCCTTGTACCAGAACTATCACGACAAGGAGTGGGGCTTCCCCGTCACCGACGACCATCGCCTCTTCGAGAAGATCTGTCTCGAAGGATTTCAGTCGGGTCTGAGCTGGCTCACGATTTTGCGCAAGCGCGAGAATTTCCGCCGCGCGTTCCATAGATTCGATTTCAAAACAATCTCGCGATTCGGCGCGCGGGACGTTGCGCGGCTCCTGAAAGACGCGGGAATCGTCCGCCATCGCGGGAAGATCGAGTCGACGATCAACAATGCGAAGCGCGCCGTCGAACTGAAGCGCGAGTTCGGCTCACTGGCACGCTACTTCTGGATGTGGAGCGATCCGAAGGCGCTCGCACGCGATCTGAAGTCGCGCGGATGGACCTTCGTCGGGCCAACGACCGTCTATTCGTTCATGCAGGCGATGGGGATCGTGAACGATCATCTTCCGGGGTGCGCGGCGCGCGAGGAAGCGCGTCAGGCGGCGTCCGTTTCGTGACCACACCGCGCGTCGATCCCGAGATCAGCGACGCGATGTTCGTCAGTACGACGGGGAGTTTGAATCCACCGGGACACGCAAGATAGATCGGCTCCCACACCGGATCGAACTTCTCCTTGTACTTCCGCAGGCCTCGAAAGTTGTAGAAGTACTCGCCATGCTTGAAGCCGAACGCCCCGAGGCGCGCCCAGCGCGGGCCGATCGAACGAGCCTCGAGTCCTGACAGCGGGGCCATGCCCAGGTTGAACCAGCGATACCCTTCGCTCGCCGCCCATTGCATCAACTGGACGAAGAGATAATCCATCACCCCTTCCGGCGCGCCTGTGCGATGGCGCATCAGATCGATCGTCAGCTCCGCGCGATGATCGTCCATCCACAGATTCGCGAACGCCACGATGCCGCGATCATCTTCGACGAGGGCGATCGGCAGGCGTTTGAGATAGTCCTCGCCGAAGAAGCCGAGGGAGAAGCGTTTCTCGCTGGTGTGCTTTTCGGCGAGCCACTCATCGGAGACGGAGCGGAGCTGCGGGAGGATCGGTTCGATCTCTGGGGATGGAACGACGCGGAAGCGGACACCTTCCGCTTCGACCTTGCGACTCGTCTTGCGCAGTTGCTTTCGCTCGCCTCCCTCCATCGAGAAGTTCTCGAGCGGCACCCGCGCCTCTTCTCCGAGCTTGAGCAGTGTGAGACCGAGATCGACATACAACGGCAGATTTTTCTGTCGAACCTGATAGAAGACCGTCCAGCCGTCGTGACGATCGGCCTCCTCCAGAAAGCGCCAGGCCAGCTCGCGACAGCCAGCGTCACTGCCGATCGGATCGCCCATCGCTACCCAACTCCTCCCCTCGACGCCGTACATCAGAAAGGCGGAGCGGTCTTCGGTGAAGAGCAGCGACTTGTCCGCGAGGAGGACGAGGTGCCCGTTCGCCGACCACGATTGATGCGCGATTTTTTGCGCGAGGTCGATCTCTTCCGGCGTTGCCGGCAGAGGTCGCGGAGGCGCCGGCCGCAACAGATTTCGAAGTCCGAAGAGGAGGGCGACCACCGCGGCGGCCACGCTTGCGCGCAGGAATCGCGATGCGTCGCCCATCCCTCGAAAACTGAAATGCCACCACAGGTCGGTCGAGTAAGGCACCCAGCGATACGAAAAGAATCCGAGCCACACGGTGGCGGAGATGACGAGAAAGATCGCCACGACCCATCCGCGCGTGAACGGCTCATCGAGGAACGTCGCCCGCCGATAGAAATGGCGCCGGCACGGCAGCAGTGCAGCGAACGTCAGGAACAGAATGATCGCTTCTTCGTAATCGAGACCCTTGAGCAGCGAGAATCCTACTCCGGCGAGAAGCAGTGCCAGCGCGACGACATAGGCGGCATTGATCCGGCGCTGCAGACCGCGCGCAAGGAGCAACAGCACGACGCCCGTGATGCTCGCCAGCAGATGTGACGCTTCGACGATCGGCAGCGGCACGGCCAGTCGCACGAACTGGATGCGCGCGCGCTCGCTCGGCGTGGCACCCGATGCCAGCAGCACGACGCCGGCGAGGAAGACCATGATCGCGAAGATCTGCGGCACGAACATCGGCAGCACACGCGCCGCTCCTCGACCGAATCTTCCGACGATCTCGCGATTGCGCGACAGCTCATATCCGATGATCAGCAACGCCGCGACCGACAACGGCACGAGGTAATAGATGATGCGGAACGCGATCAGGGCGGCGAAGAGCTGCACCGGACCGGCGAGAGACGACAGCAGCGTGAGCACCGCGGCATCGAACACGCCCAGTCCGCCGGGAAGGTTGCTCGCCACACCCATCACCTGCGCCAGCAGCGACGCCGCTGCGACCGTGCCGAAAGCGAGATGCTTCGCCAGAGGCGGAATCAATAGATAGAGCGACGTCGTGAGCAGCAGCCAGTCGCATGTGGAGATGACGACCTGCGCCGCAGCCACGCGGAGCCGCGGCAGCGGGAACGACCATGCCCGCACGCGGATCGCGTGAATCGGACGAAGGGCGGTCAGCAGCAGATACGTCACCGGAACGGCGACGAAGACGAATCCGAGAGGCCTCGTCGATGGCAGCTCGAACGGCAACGCCTTCGCCGCGCGCAGCGGAAATTCGATCAGCACGATGCCGGCGAGCGTGAAGAATCCCAGCCACAGCGTCACGGCCTGGAAGCCGATCACCTTGGCGACGTCCGCAGCAGTCAGTCCCCACGACGTGTACAAGCGGTACCGCAGTGTTCCGCCGAGGAGTCCGGAGAAGCCGACGCTGTTGTTGAAGGACGAGCCGATGAAGGACGCGAAGCTGACGCGCGAATATCGGACGCGGCTGCTCGCGTAACGAACCGCCAGCAGCTCGCCGATCGTCATGGCCAGGTAGCTGCCGATCGTGCAGAGCAGTGCCAGAGCGATGCGAGAACGCGACAGCGCGTCGAGAGCCGTGGCGAGATCGCGGTAGCGGAGATGGCTCAGCTCCACATACACGACGCGAAGCGCGACGAGGAAGATGATCGAAACGGCGATCGGCCAGAGCTTGCGAATCACTTCAGGGCATCCAGAATGGCTTGGGCGATGCGATCGTAATGGCCTCCAAAGTGGTGACCACCTTTCATCGTCAACACTCTAGCCTCTTCCGCTCGTAACAGCCGGCACACCGAATGTTTTTCCATCGTGCCATTCACGCAGAGGAGCGGGATGCCGGCGAGCTTCTGCACTTCGGGGAGCAGGGCAAAACGATCCGGCGTGTGCATGGCGAAGCCGGTCATCTCCGCCGGGCCGAGGAGAACGATGAGAGCGACGGATCGCCTCGAGTCGTCGGAGAGACGGTTGACCATGAAGGGCAGCGCCTCCGCTCCGCGCGAGTAGCCGATCAGGATGACCTTCTGCCGCTGCCACTTGGTCCGATATTCGCGGATCAGCTTGTCGAGGTCCGCGCCTGTTTCTTCCGGCGTGCGCTCTCGCGCGAAGTATCGATTGGCGAGCAGGCCCACCACGGGCATGCCGGCGTCGCGCAAAGCGTCGGAGACTTTGATGTCGATCTTCCGCCATCCGCCGTCACCGGTGACGAAGAGCACGAAGTAGGGCGACGGTGTGTGGCTGCGCGCGTCGCGCTCGACAGTTGGGATGACGCCGGGAGGCGGAGGCGCCGTTACGCAGGCGGTTGCAAAAAGCGCGGACGCGATCACTCCCCATCTCACTGTCGCACCTGCGAGGTGATGATCTTCGCGAGCGCGTCGTAATCGCGGTCGAAATGGTGCGAGCCGCTGAGCGGGATCGGGCGGGCAATGCGCGCATCGACATCGGTGCAGACCGTGTCGCGATCATCAGTCCCGTAAACGCAGATCGTTTTCGTGCCGCGCAATTTGTCGATCTCCGGCCGCACCGGCACTCCGTTGCGACCCTTGAACCAGTCGCTCACCTTGAACTCGAACGTGGCCGACTTGCTCGGTGATAAGAGTGCCACGAGCGCCACGCGCCGCCGCAACGCTTCGGGCAGCCGGCTCACTGCGAACGGCAGGACGTCTGCGCCGCGCGAGTAACCGATCAACAGAACGTCGCGAGCGTTCCACCGCGCACCGTACTTCTCGATCAGCGTGGCCACATCGTGCGCGAACGTCTCCGGCGCGCGCTTCGTCCAGAAGTATTGAAGGGAGTTGAGACCCACCACCGGGATGCCGCTCTCCGAGAGACGTTCGGAAATCGACTTGTCGATCTTCGCCCATCCTCCGTCGCCGGAGATGAGCACCGCGAACAGCGGCGTAGCGGATGTCGTCCGTGCCGGCACCTCGACGAGTGGCAGTGAGGGCGCAGCGAGCGCGGCAACGATGAGAAGGCTGGAAAGGACCATCGTGCCGTACCCTACGTTTCGAGGCGCGAATGAATTCCGGGCGAAGGTGTCAACGGAATGGGTCGATGACGCGCACGGTCCCGTACATGCGCCCGTGCTCGAAATCCTCGGAGATCAGTTGTGGCATCCCATGCACCTCGGCATATGCCCACATCTGCGCGTCGAACCACGACAACTGGTATGCCGCGGTGGCGCGAAGAGCGGTTCGGACCAGCGCCTCATCCGGAAAGAGAACAGTGAATTGCGCGAGCATCTCTTCCGTCTCCCGCCGCGCGACCTCGGACTCCAGGAGCGGGCCGAAGCCGGGCAGTGGCCGGGTCACCGCGGCGTAGAACTCGACGATCGCCTGATGAGCGAGGCGGATGGAATCATCGCTGATGCCCCGGCGGAGAATGTCGGTAGCGATCCGCTGTTTGCGAACATCGCGCGGATCGAATCGATACACGAGAACGTTGGTGTCAACGAGTGCGGCCACGATGGTAGAGGTCGTCGCGCCGCCAGCCCCTCCCTCCCGTCGATGGGCGCGCGGCCTTTCGCTTCTGACGCTTGCGCTGCCGGCGGGTGGCCTGATCGAACAGCTCGAGGCGGAGCTCGAAGGTGAGGCGCTCCTGTTTGGCGCGCGAAGGGGTCAGGCGGATCGAGTCTCCGGCGGCACTCCAGTCGATCTCGTGCCCTGGCTCGATGCCGAGATTCTCGGCGAGAGCCTTGGGGATCGTGACCTGGTACTTGCTGGTGACCTTGGCCATCGTCCTTACTTTATCACGGATGAATTCCTTACGATGTCGCTTGTGGTACACCGTCATTCGAGGATGCCTTTCGGCAGTGGAGAATCGCTCGATCGTCTCATCCGCTCGATGAATCCCGTTCTGCGAGGCGGCGCGTATGTCTTCTGCGCGCTTGCTGCCGACGCGGCAGTGCCGGCCGGCGCAATCGCTGTCTTTCGCGAAGCGGAAGCGACGACGATCGTCATCGAGCGCAGCGATGCCGAGGCGGACCGCCTCGACCCGCTCTACGTCGCGGCGTGGATTACGCTGACGGTACACTCCGAGCTCGACGCCGTCGGATTTCTCGCGGCCATCACGAACGCTCTCGCGGCCAGTGGCATCAGTTGCAACGTTTTCTCGGCCGTCCATCACGACCACCTCTTCGTTCCTTACGAGCAGGGCGAACGGGCCGTGGAAATTCTTCGCGCACTGCAGTTGTCACCTTCGCCGTAGTCGCCCATCCAATGATCATGGCTCAACCAATCGCATCACCGGTCGATCCGATCTCCGACGAGGAAATCGTCGCGCGCGTCGTCAAAGGCGAGACTCTGTTGTTCGAGTTGCTCATGCGCCGCCACAACCAGCGCGTCTATCGCACCATCCGCGCAATCCTCGGCACCGACGAAGATGCCGAAGACGCGATGCAGCAGACATATCTGAACGCGTTCGCTCATCTGTCGTCATTTGCCGGTCACGCGCGGTTCTCCACGTGGCTGACGAGCATCGCCGTCAACGAGGCGCTCGGCAGGAGACGACGACTCGGTATCGTCCCGAAATCAGATGACGACACGATTCTTCACATCAAATCCAATGCACCCGATCCGGAGCAACAGGCGATGACCTCAGAATTGCAGCAGTTCCTCGAACAGGAGATCACGTCGTTGCCGGATCATTACCGGACGGTTCTCATCCTCCGGCAGGTCGAAGGTCTCTCGACCGAGGAGACGGCGCAGTGTCTCGGCGTGAGCACGGATGTCGTGAAAACGCGACTGCGCCGCGCGCGCGTGATGTTGCGCGAGGCGTTGCTGGACCGCGCCGGCGTGACGTTCGATCGCCTCTTCGCCTTCGAAGCACCGCGATGCGATCGCGTGGTCGCGGCAGTGATGGCGCGGATTCGTTAGCGCACAGGACCTGACAGCGAGCTCGGCGCGTTCGCGTTTGCCCCTTCGTCGACTCCGACTGCGAGCCGATCGACGAGCTCTCCGCCCAACCACGCCGTGACGAGCGCGATCGCGACGGCAATCGCCGAAAGGACGATCGCGCCGTTGGGCGGCTGGGCGGGTGTGGGGCGGCGGAGCCGCCAGCTCGCGGCGAACAGCACAACAAGAATGACATTGCCGGCGCCATGGAGCAGGCCGATGCGTTTCGCCCGCGTGCCGCCGGGAATCCCCGTCCAGTCGATCAGTCCGAAAACGGCGGCAAGCAATCCGGCGATGATGCCCGCGGCAATCATGTAGTACGCCGCGCTGAAGAGCGGCTCCCGACCGCCGAACTTCGCGATGAGATCGAAGAAGAGCGACATGCCAAGGACGCCGAGGGGAAAAACGATGAGCATCTGATGGATGGGATGTCCGAGGAGCCTGGCTCTGGCCTGCATGGTGACCTCCCGCGTTACGATGAAGCGGTCATGCACCACGCGCGCCGATTCGTGGTTCGTCATCGCATTCGCATCGTCGGAGACGACGGGACGATCGCTCTGGGACCAGGCAAGGCCGATCTCCTCGCCGCCATCGCCCGGAAAGGCTCGATCCGCGCGGCGGCGAGCGACCTGGGGATGTCGTACATGCGGGCATGGACACTCATCCGCACGATGAACGCGGCGTTCCGCTCTCCGCTCGTCGAGAAAGTGCGCGGCGGCTCCGCGAAGGGAGGAGCCCGGCTGACCCGGCGCGGCGAGCAGGTCCTCGATATCTACAAGCGGATGGAAAAAGAGGCGGAGCGGGCGGTGGGACGGTCTTGGCAGAAGATGCGGAGGCATCTGGAGAGCCGGTGACTGCGGGGCGGCCGCTCTCCACTCCGATATACTCAGCCGTAGATATCGCATGGGTATCGTCTGGTTCACCGTCCGCACCGCCGCGCTCGCGGCGACGCTGATCCTTCCGTTCGGCGTGGCGGTGGCGTGGCTGCTGGCGCGCAAGCGGTGGTACGGAAAATCGGCGATCGAGACGATCGTGGCGCTGCCGCTGGTGATGCCGCCCGTGGCGACGGGCCTGATCCTGCTGAAGCTCTTCGGACGCCGCGGTCCTCTGGGCCGGCCGCTGCACGAGATGGGCATCGACATCGTCTTCACCTGGCGCGCCGTGGTGCTGGCGATGATGGTCATGTCGTTTCCGCTGCTCGTGCGCGCGTCCCGCATCGCCTTCGAAGAAGTGCCGGAGCGTTTCGAGCAGATCGCTCGCACACTCGGCGCGAGCGAGGCCCGCGTCTTCTTCACCATCACGCTTCCTCTGGCCGTGCGCGGCGTCGTCAGTGGACTGCTGCTCGCGTTCGCGCGCTCGCTCGGCGAATTCGGCGCGACGATTCTCGTTGCCGGCAACATCCCCGGACGGACCAGCACCGTCGCCGTCTCGATCTACAACTTCGTGCAGCTCGGAAAAGATGGCGAGGCCTACCGCCTTCTCGTGTTCGCCGTGATCGTCGCTTTCGCCGCCGTGTGGACCGCGGAGACGGTGAGCCGGCGGCGGAGCGTCGCACCGTGACGATCGCGCTGCACGACGTCACGCTGCCGCTCGCGGAGTTCTCGCTGGAAGTTTCCGAGGATCTGACGAAGCGGACGACGGCGATCTATGGTCCGTCAGGGGCGGGGAAGACCTCGTTGCTGGAGATCATCGCGGGATTGCGCAAACCGCAGCGCGGCACAGTGCGCATCGACGGAAGAACACTTTTCGATTCGGAACAGCACATCGATGTGCCGCCGCGCGCCCGACGTGTCGGATACGTTCCGCAGGATGACGCTCTCTTCCCACATCTCTCTGCGCGCGGGAACATGCTCTACGGGGCAAAGGCCGGCGAGGACGCCGGCACGACACGAATTCTCGAGATTGACACGCTGAAAGAGCGCAGCGTCGAACGACTCTCGGGCGGCGAGCGCAAACGCGTAGCGCTCGCGCGGGCACTCCTCAGCCGGCCGGAAATCCTCCTGCTCGATGAGCCGCTGGC
>DASXRT010000046.1:0-16177 GCA_036506455.1 Thermoanaerobaculia bacterium | reverse complement strand
TGTGACGTCTGCGGAAACGATTACGACAAGAGCTTCGAAGTCAGCGGGCCCCGAGGGCGCGGCACGTTCGACAGCTACGAGTGCGCGATCCACAAACTGGCGCCGGCTTGCGCGCACTGCGGCTGCAAGGTCATCGGACACGGCGTCGAAGAAGGCGCAAAGATCTACTGCTGCGCGAACTGCGCGCGGCTCGCCGGCGCGAAGCAGGTGCGTGACCGCGCCTAGGTCACTTTCGCCAGCTCTTCGACGAACCGCTGCATCTCCTCCGGTCGCCCGATGGTGACGCGCATGTGACGCGGCATGGCCGGGAAGAGACGGCCGACGCGCACGCCACGACCGC
Source organism: Thermoanaerobaculia bacterium (assembly GCA_036506455.1). GTDB lineage: Bacteria > Acidobacteriota > Thermoanaerobaculia > Gp7-AA8 > Gp7-AA8 > DASVHS01. The sequence goes on along the minus strand of DASXRT010000046.1, from coordinate 15,837 downwards.
GCATCGCCGTGATCAACGGCTTCACGTCTTGCTTCATGTCGATCATCACGAAGTTCGCCTCCGACGGCAGCATCCGATATCCGAGACGCTCGACGTTCTGGCGCAGCCAGCTTTTCGTGTCGCTGTTCCGGCGGCGATACTCGGGAACGTGGCGCGCATCCGTCAATGACGCGCGCGCGGCGACGAGCGCCATCACGTTCACCGTGTCCCAGGCCTGATGCGTGGCCAGCCGGCGGATCGTCTGCTCCTGCGCCACGCAGTAGCCGCAGCGCAGACCGGCCATGCCGTAGATCTTGGAGAACGTACGCGAAGCGATGAGGTTCGGCTGCTTCGCGGCCAGATCGATCACGCTGCCGTACTCGCTGCTCGTCGCATAGTGGTAGTAGGCCTCGTCGACGAGAATCGTCGTGTCCGGCGAAGCCGCGCCGATGAAGCTGCGCAGCGTCTTGTCCGGCGTGATCGTCGCCGTGGGATTGTTCGGATTGCACACGTACACGAGCCCCGCTCCACGCGAAGCGTCGAGCATCTTCGGCAGATCGTGCGCGTACGTCGCATCGAGCGGAATCCGCTTCACCTCTGCGCCGCCGGCCTGCGCGTGCTGCGCGATCGACTCGAACGTCGGCTCGGCCACGACGAGCGGGCGCTGTGCGTTCGAGAACGCCGAAGCAGCGAGCTGCAGGATCTCGCTCGATCCGTCGCCGAGGAGCACCTGCTTCGGCGAAACGCCGTGCAGCTTCGCGATCTCGTCGATGAGCGCGTCGACCTCGTCATCGGGATAACGGCAGATCAGCGGAAAAGAGTCGCGGATGGCCTGAAGAGCAACCGCTGACGGACCGTACGGATTCTCATTCGCGCTGAGGCGAACCGACGACAGCACAGGTGAGCGCGCGAGGAGCGGCAGCGGTAACGCGGCCGCGGCCGCGGCACCTCCGAGGATGTGGGCGAACTCGCGTCGGGAAAGAGCAGCCATGACCGCCTCCTGCGTTCAAAACAGTCTATGCCCGACCATGCCCTGCTCGTCGACTTCATTCGTCAGCAGCCAGCCGACGACATCGCCGGGAACGAATCGATCGCCGGTGTACTTTGTGAGGTCGAACGCGGCGGAGCCCTGAGACACGATGTCCGGCTGCGAGCACGCCAGGCGCTTGATGCGCTGCTCCCACAGCTCGAAGTTTTCGAGTCTCAGATCGACCCAGCCCGTGCGCGCGTACCGTTCGATGGCATCGCCATCGACCGGCACCGGCGCACCATCGGGCGGGGCGGGCGGGATGTTGAGGCGCGGCCCCCGCGTGAGGCGCCGGTTCGCGCGCAGCAGCGGGATTCCGATGGTGACGATGAGACTGACCATCCGCCGATTCTTGTCGAGATATGTTTCGACGCGCGTCTGCATCTCTTCCGCGTCGATCTTCAGCATCGTCTCGATGTCATCGGTCGCCGCCGCCTCGCGGATGAGAAAGGCTTCGATCAGCAGCTTCGACAACTTCGGTGGTCCGAGATGTCCGACGGCGATGGATGGGAGAACGTCGCCCGAAGCGGCGCGCTCGAGCGCCAGCATCTGCCGGATCGCCTGCTCGCGCAGAACACCGGCGCGGTAGCTCGGTTCGGTGATCGCGCCGTCGATCGCGGAGAGCACGTCGCGCCCGGTCGACGCGCCGAGGATCTCCAACACCGCCGTGCGCGCGACCTCCTCGGGCGTGACGTACTCCATCTGCCGCGGATACGTGATGGCCTGAAATTCACCGATCGAGAAGAACCCGTTCTCGCCGGTGTCGGCGCCGATGATCTTCAGCGGCACCTCACGTCCCTCGAAGCGCCCATACGCGTCCGACTGCTGACGCGTCTCGAGCTCCTTGCCGATCTGTTCGTCGCGCGCGTTCATCAGGTAGGCGCGATCGCGCTCGCCGCGCAGCCGCACATGCGTCGCGCCGAGGCGCTTGAAGCCGATCATGGCACCGGGTTTGAGCTCTTTGATGATCGATGCGCCCGGCGTACGTGCGAGCAGGAAGAGCAAGCCCGTGTGCGCGAAGCCGATCGCTGATTTCGCGACGAGTTGCGGCGACGGCTTGTCTTCGCTGTGCGTGTAGGGGATGTTGATGCCCATCCCGCCCGTTCCCGTCGTCCCTACTTTCACATACACGCGCACGGAGCTCTGCTCGAGCGCGCGATGAAGAAACAAGATGTGCCGCGTGATCTGCGGGATCCCTTCACTGAGCAGCAGCTCGCGGACGGACGTGAACAGCGGCTGCAGCTCTTTGACATCGATCGTTCCCTCACGCGACTCGAGGGCATCGAGCAGCATCTTGATCCGGCGCGAGACGGTGAAGACATCCTGATAGCTGATCGCGGTGGCCGTGTTGATGCAGTCGACGATGACCGTGGGCTTGTGTCGCTCGATCAGTTGAAAGAGCGCCGACTTGGCATAATCGACGTCGGGAGAGAAGATCTCGGCGAAGAGCTCGTCGAAACTCTCGCGATCGGCGATCATCGCCGCTCGATCTTTTCCCTGCAGCGATTCGGGGATGAAGATGTCGCCGGATACGCCCACCACCTCGATGCCTTTGGTCTCTTGCGACAGGATGGCGATCGCGGCATCGACTTCCGGTTCCGTCAACGCGGAGATGATGATGCGCGACGGCTGCAGCTCGCGCGCCGCTTCGCGCGCCACCTGCAATCCCACCATTCCTCCGCCGCCGAGAATCAGAATCGATTCGGCACGCGGGCTAACTGTCAATGCGCTCCTCCTCCCCTTTCGGGAGGTCCCAGCGCTCGGTGATACGCTCGTGCGTGAGCCAGCGCTCGCAATCGAGCGCGGCCTCGCATCCGCTTCCAGCCGCGGTCACGGCCTGGCGATAGATGTGATCGACAGAGTCGCCGCAGGCAAAGACGCCTTGAATGTTCGTGACGGTCGAATGGCGATGGGGCAGTTGGACGTAGCCACGCTCGTCGAGCGCGATCTGACCCTTGAGAAAACCCGTGTTCGGTGTGTGCCCGATGGCCACGAACAGCCCCTGCGCCTTCATCTCGGTGATCACGTTGGTCTTCAGGTTGCGAAGATTCAGCGCGGTGACGCCGCCCTCTTTCGTTCCGATGACTTCATCGACCGTGGAATCGAAAACGAAGGAGATCTTTGGATTGTTGCGCGCGCGATCCTGCATGATCTTCGACGCGCGCAGCTCCTCGCGGCGGTGAACGATCGTCACCTTGCTGGCGAACTTGGTCAGAAATGTCGCTTCCTCCATCGCCGAGTCACCGCCGCCGACGACCACGATCTCCTTCTGCTTGAAGAAAAACCCGTCGCACGTCGCGCAGTAGGAGACGCCGAAGCCTTGCAGCAGCTTCTCGGATGGAAGTCCGAGCTGCATCGCCGATGCGCCCGTGGCGATGATGACTGCCTGCGCTTCGTAGGCGCGGCTGTCGGTCATGATCTCGAACGGATGCTCGGTCAGTTTGACCGATTCGACCTGCTCCATTCGGAAGACGGCGCCGAAGCGCTCGGCCTGCTGGCGCATGAGATCCATAAGCTTGGGACCGAGGATGCCTTCGGGAAAGCCGGGATAGTTTTCGACGTCGGTGGTGATCGTGAGTTGCCCGCCGGGCTGGATGCCCTCGAGCACGAGTGGGATGAGATTGGCGCGAGCGAGGTAGAGCGCGGCGGTGCATCCCGCCGGCCCCGACCCGATCACGACGACTTTGAAATCGGCGCTGCGTTCCATGGCGCGCGCATTTTACAGTGCTCGGTGCGTTGGATAGCACTGAGCACTTCGAGGAGCGCCTGTCCGACGACCGCCCTTTGCCAGGTTCGCATGGCAGGAACGTCGAGCGTTCCGGTGGTGGCGACCGCGCTGAGGACGTGCTTCGGCGCGAGCACGCCGGGGTCCAGTCTCAGATCCTTGGCGATGCGATCGCGGACATGCTTGAGCTGATCGATCCGTTTCTCGAGCGCTTTGTCGCGGATCCACGCCCTCGGCTCGTTCCGCTGCGGCAAATCCGCCTCGGCCAGGCTCATCGCATGTTTGACGGTGTCGATGATCGCCTTCCCGTAGCGCGTGCGGTGATATTGCGAAACGCTCTTCAGCTTCGACAAGTCCCCGATGATCTGCGGCTTTTCCTTCGCGATCTCGACGATCGCGTCGTTGCCGATGATCTTGAACGGAGGACGGTCGGCGTTGCGTGCCAGGTGATCGCGCCACGTGTGCAGATCGCGCAGAACCGCCAGGCTGCGACGATCGAGATTGCCGATGTTCTTGATCTTGCGCCACCCCTCCTCTTCGTCGGGCGTTTCGCGGTAACGAACGGTCTCGAGCCGCGAGAACTCTTCCTCCGCCCAACCCCAGCGCCCGAGGGCCGTCAACTCGTCGCGGAGCTTCTGCGCGAGCGCGATGAGATAGCGCGTGTCCATCGCCGCGTACTCGAGCATCGCCGCGGTCAGGGGGCGCATGGCCCAGTCGGCGCGTTGATGTGCCTTATTCACTTTCACGCCGAAGTGGCGTTCGAGCAGCGCGGCCAGGCCGAATGCCTGATAGCCGAGTAGTTGCGCGCAGATCATCGTGTCGATGAGATTCGTGGTCACGAAGCCGAAATCGCGATTGAGGATGCGCAGATCGTAGTCGCCGCCGTGCAGGATTTTCGTGATCGCCGGATTGGCGAGCACCTCGCCGAATCGTTTCAGATCGACGCCGGCAAGCGGATCGATAACGAGATCATCCGACGCTGCGGAGATCTGAATCAGACAGACCTTGTCGAAATACGAATGCAGCGAGTCGGCCTCGGTGTCGACGGCGACGACCGGCTGCGTGGCGACGGCCTCCAATGCTTGGTCGAGAGGCCGCTGTTTGTCGATCCAGATCATTCGTTCACGACGAGTTGCGGAAGTCCGATGGAGACGAGACGGCGGTTGTACGAATTGCGATCGAAGTCGGGAAGTCGGATGAGCATCTCGACCGCATGCCGCGATTCCTCGTCTTCGCTCAGCGCCAGGAGCAGCGCCAGGTCCTCGGCATTGACAACTCTCGTCTCCTTGACGGCATCGCGAACCATCCGTCCATACAGCGCGTTGCTCGCCACGAGGACATGAACGCGCACATCGCCCTCGTCGTCAACAAAGTTCAGGGGGATGAGATCGAGCTCCTCGCTCTGCTCGATCTCCTCGCGCTCGACGCGAAAGCCGCGATTGCTCGCCATCATGGCGACCTGATTCTTCTGCTGCCCGGTCATCAATGCCATCACATCGATCGAACCGCGTTCCACGCGGCTGCCGAGCCACGCCGATCGGGCCACATTGCCGACGAATGCGAACTCCAGACGCAGTCGCGTGAGGAGCTCGGAGATTGCCGCGATGGCGCGCCTGTAGCGCGCAGTGGCGCGTACGCTCTGCACGCGCGAATTCTATGCGACGGCGCGGCGGCCCTTGGTTCTGGCCATGATCATGAGTAGCCAGACGGCGAATGCGAGCGAGGCCAGGCCCGTGAGCGTAGCCACGACGTGGATCAGGAACGCGAACGTCGTGTCGAGATTCAGCAGACCGATGGTTCCGAGGAGGTAGTGCCAGTCGTGCTCGGGGTCATCGGTGAAGCCGACGAGGGGCAGCTCCATCCGCCGCGCGTCGCCGACGTAGCGGGCCAGTTCAAAGAGGCTGAACGAGAGCCAGAAACCGCCGACGGCGACGCCGAAGTAGTCGGGCTGCCGCACGAAGATGATGATCACGATGATGGGAACGAGCACCTGCATGCCGCTGCCCATCAGGGACATGATGAAGTGACCAGCGAACGAGAAGATGACGTGCCCCATCTCGTGAAACGCGAGAGTGATGCCGGAGAACATCGTGCTGCTCTCCGTATCGCGGAAAAGGCGGAAGTCAGCGTAGACGAGGTAGAGGAGCAAGAGAGCGCGGGGAATCCACATTCGGCCGCGGGCCCAGGCTTGGGCGTCGGCGAGAAACTCCTCGAGCCAGGGAGAAAGTTGCCGGACCGTCGTCACCTTGGCCGATTCGAGTTTTCCCATGAATTCGCTGTTAGAGAAAGTCGAGAATCTGCGAAACGTGCCTCCACTCCGTTGCCCCATTGCCGATCGCGACACGGATACAGTATTTCCCTTTCAGCTTCGTGTGCGAGACGAAGAGCTTGCCGGTGGCGTTCATGCGATCGATCAACGCGGCGTTTTCCTCGTCCGATCCTTTCTTGCGAAAGACGACGACGCTGAACGATTGCGGCGCCATGAGCTCGACGTCGCTGCGCTTCTGAAGCTCCGCGGCGAGTCGCTCCGCGAATCCGATCTGATCGCGGATGACCGAGCGAAGCCGATCGATTCCGTAGTGCTCCATGACCATCCACAATTTCAGTGCGCGGAACCGCCGGCCGAGCTGCAGGCCGTAATCCATGTAGTTCACTTCGGCCTTGTCGGTGAGTGTCAGATACGCCGGTACCTCCGCGAGTGAGAATGCATTGCGTAGCGTCGCCGGATGGCGCGTGTAGAGCACACTGAGGTCGATCGGCGTGAACAGCCATTTGTGCGGATTCACGACGATCGAGTCGGCGCGCTCGATTCCCTTCCACAGCCAGCGGTATTCGGGAACGATGGTCGCCGGTCCGGCGTACGCGGCGTCGACATGCAGCCATAACTTCTCGCGTTCGGCGATGGCCGCGATCTCCGGAAGCGGATCGACAGAGGCCGTTGAGGTCGTCCCGAGCGTTGCACTGATCGCGCAGGGTACGGCGCCGCTTTTCCTGTCCCGCGCGATCGCCTGTTCGAGCGCGTCGGCGCGCATCCGAAATGCATCATCGCTCGCAACTTTGACGACGCCGTCGATGCCGAATCCGAGGGCCAGCGCCCCTTTCTCGATCGATGAGTGGGCGTGCTCGGAGCAATAGATGCGGAGCGGCGGTGCCGCGATGAATCCGCGCAGCCGCACTTCCGGTGCCGCCGCTTCGCGTGCAGCCGCAAGAGCGAGAAACGAGTTGATCGATGCCGTGTCGTTGATGATGCCGAAGAGATTGTTCGGAAGCCCGAGACAATCGCGCAGCCAGCGGAGCGTCACCGTTTCGAGCTCGGTCAATGACGGCGACGTGCGCCAGACCATCCCGTTGGCGTTGATCGCGGCGGTCAACAGCTCGGCGAGAATGCCCGCCTGCGATCCGGTGATCGAGAAGTACGCGAAGAACGCCGGATGGTTCCAATGCGTGATGCCGGGGACGATCTTCTTCTCGAACTCCGCGATCAGCTCGTCGTACGCGCGCCCGCGCGTCGAAGGCCCGGCGGGAAACTGCTTCTCGATGTCTCCCGGTTGGACGCGCGACAGCACATCGTATCGCTCGATGTTCTCGAGATAGTCGGCCACCCAGTCGATCAGACGATGACCGGCGGCGCGGAATTCGTCAGAGGACGGATCTAACTTCGGCATACGCCGAAGTCTATGACGCGCCTTTGCCCGTGAGAACTGCGGGGATGGTTCGCAGCAGGATCTTCAGGTCGAGCGACGGCGACCAGTTGTCGATGTAATCGAGGTCGAGCTGCATCCAGCGATCGAAGTCGATCTCGTTGCGGCCGCTGACCTGCCAGAGGCACGTCAGGCCCGGCTTCATCGACAGACGGCGGCGATGCCACCGGTGATAAGAGGCCACTTCCTCCGGGATGGGCGGGCGTGGACCAACGAGGCTCATGTCGCCTTTCAGCACGTTCCAGAGCTGCGGGATCTCATCGAGAGAGAACTTGCGCAGCCACCGGCCGACGCCCGTGATGCGCGGATCGCCGTTCGCCTTGAACACCGGGCCGGTCATCTCATTGAGATGCGTCACTTCGCCGCGGCGCTCGTGCGCGTCCTCGATCATCGTGCGCAGCTTGTAGAGCGTGAAGATGCGGCCGTTGAGACCGATGCGCTCCTGCTTGAAGACGATCGAGCCGGGAGAGGTCAGCTTGATGCACAGCGCGGCGATCAAGAGCACCGGCATCGTCAGCGCGAGAAGCAGAAGCGAGACCGCGACGTCGAGCATCCGCTTGGCGGCGAGCTGCGTCTCGTTCGATGGCGTCGTCGTGAACGTGAGGAATGGCACACCTTCGAGCTCTTCGACCTCGATGCGCGCGACGCGGTTCTGGAAGAAATTCATGGCCACGCGCGCGCGGATGCCGAGCTCCTCGCACATCAGGAAGATCTGCTTCATCTCGTCGAGCTTCTTGCGCGTGACCGCAAAGACGATCTCGTCGATCGGCTCCGCGCGACCCTGCTCGAGAATCTTCTTCAGATCGGGAACGCTGCCGAAGATGCGGAAACGCGCCCACCCGTTCGGGAGACGATGACCGTCCGAGACGAAGCCGAGGATTTTGAAGCCCCAGTATTTGTGGTTGACGATCATGCGGGCCACTTCGAGCGCACGCCGGCCCGTGCCGACGATCAGCACCGTGCGGTAGTTCAGACCCTTCGAACGGACGTAGCGCGCCAGGACGCGGAGCAGGATTTTCTCCGCCACCAGGAGCACCGCGGAAAGCACGCCGAACAGAATGAACCAGGCTCGCGAGAGCTGGCGCAACGGCAAGAGGTACGCGATCGTCGCCAGCAACAGATTGCCGTACAGGACGACGCGGATGATCGTCAGCGCTTCTTTCCGGAGCGGCACCGTGCGGTGGCTGTGATAACTGTGATAGCTGACGAGCAGGATCGACCAGATGATCAGAACGACCGGATAGATCTTCAGATAATCGAGGAGAGGGAAAAGGCCGGTAGGGAACTGATCCGGAGCGATCCACGGCAGGACGCGATCACGGATATAGAAGGCCGCGAAGAACGCGCCGGAAGTCAATGCAAGATCGACGAGATAGACGATCCTCGCAATCAATCTCGCTTGTTGTTTCAGCATCTCGTCTCGGCGAATTTACTGCAAATTCTGCCGCTTCGGTATACGGATCTGCGGCAGTGTCCGTCTAATGGCGTTCCGACACCTGCCGGAACAGTTGCTCGTACGCGTCCGTGACCGCCGTCCAACCGTACCGATCAGCGGTCCGTTTTCTCGCCCGCTGGCGAAGCTCATCGCGAAGATCCGGGCGGTCGAGGAACTGCCGCACCGCCTCCGACAGCGTCTCCTGCGGGTGGAAATTGAAATAACCAACGGCATCGCCTCCAACTTCCCGATTTTCAGGAGTTTCGAGGGCCAGAACGCATCCGCCCGACCCCATCGCCTCGATCATCGCCGGATGCGTCCCGCCCACCTCGGTCGCCTGAATGTAGATCAGCGCGTTGCGCTGAAGCGTGCGGTAATCGGCGCCGTAAATCGCGCCCGGGAAGAGGATGTTCGCGCTCTTCCTGGAGTACAGCTCTTTGAGCAGATCTTTCGCGTAGAGGGCGTTGCCGACCATGACCAAAGGCGGCGCGCCGGCGAGCCTTTCGTACGCCTCGACGACTTCGACTGGGTTGTTCTCGGGCTCGAATCGGCTCACGTAGAGGATGTAATGGCCCGGCTCGATCTGGAGTCGCTGCAGGATGTCGGTGTCGCGTTCGTCGGGAAACTCGGAGCCGTAAGGAATGATGGCCGGCTCGATGCCGAAGTGCTCGCGATAGTAGTCGGCGATCACGTTTGCGTCGGCGACGACGCGATTGGCGAACGACGCCGAGACCGCTTCGCCGGTCAGATAGACCGCGCGTCCGAGGATGTTCCATTTGCGGCGACGGCGCTCGATGCCGTCGACGTTGATCACGACCGGCATACGCGCTGCGCGAAGCAGCGGGATCGTGAAGGCATTCGCGGCATTGCAGAGGAGGACGACGTCGAAGTCTCTGCGCCAGGAATCGAGTGCCGACAGCGCGGTGTGCGAAATCGTTTCGAAGTACTTCCCGCGGATTGCGGGGAGGACGATGCGATGCATGCCGTTCCAGGCCGCGGGTCCTTGCGACCTGCAATACACCGTCACTTCGTGACCGCGTTGCACGAGCCTCGTCCCCAGTTCCGCAGCGAATGTCTCGAAACCGCCATACGCGGGAGGCACGCCGCGCGTGCCGAGGATGGCGATTCTCACCGGAACCACCGCGCGAGATCGCGGTCGGAGACGCGGCGGCGACTCTGGATCGCGCGGCGCTTCGCCAGGATGCGCCGGCGATTGCGCCACAGCCAGCCGAACGCGGGCAGCGAGGTCCGTTCAATCGTCAGCGCCGCGCCAATCGCCACGACATCGCGCGCAATCTCGAACGGCGCATTGCGCAGCGCGAGATAGGCGCCTTCGTTTTTCAATCGCAGCAGAAAGCGATTCTTCAGCGAATGCATGTTGATCTCGGGCGGCAACTGACGCCGTCGATCCGGCGTGACGCGCCGAACGTGATGGGCCGTCGCATCCGGCACACATACGGCGCGCCAGCCCAAAAGCCGCCCGCGCCAGGCGATATCGGCGTCTTCGCGATAGGCGAAGAAGTCTTCGTCGAAGATCTCGCCGTCGATGGCGACGTCGCGCAGGAAGGAAAGTCGATACATCGCCGCTGCACCCGACACTCCGAAAACTTCGAAGTTGCGTTGCAGGCTGTCGGTGATGTCCAGGTGCCTTCCGGTTCTCGTCATGCGGATGCCCATTGAGTCGATGCCGGTGCCGTCTTCGCGCAGAAGCTTTCCCGTCGCCATGCCCACTTCGGCGGTGTCGAATGCCGTGATCAGCCGGGCGATGTATTCAGGATCCAGAAAGGCATCGGGATTCAGGAGTTGTACGAATTCACCCTTGGCGATCGCGACCGCCTGGTTCACCGCGGCGCTGAATCCGCGATTCGTTTCATTGCGGATCAGCGTGGCTTTCGAGATCAGAGACACTGATTCGTCGGTCGACGCGTTGTCCACGACGATCAGCTCGAGGTCGCGATGTGTTTGCCGCGCAAGGCCGTCAAGGCATCGCCGCAGCCAGGGAGCGCTGTTCCAGGTTACGAGGACGACGGAGACGAGTCGTCCCATCGATTGAGAGCTTTCTTCGACACGCGCGCATAAGTGCGCAGCGCCTCCCACCGGCTGGAACTGCCGTTGCGGAACCCCGCCAGTGCCGCGACGCAGCGCATCATCATTCCCGCGATCACCGCCACGCGCAGCGCCTCGGCCCGCGACGGCGAGAACCACTTCCGCGCATAGCGCCACATGTTGCGGTACCAGAGATCGATGAAGGTCGCGTACGACATGTGCTCGAGGCTGGCGCCGCCCACATGCCTCGCCCGCGCCGCCGGAACCACATACAACTCCTTCTTCGCCTCGGCGAGGCGGCGACAATAGTCGACGTCCTCGAACCACGCCGGTGAGAACTGCTCATCGAACGGGCCGATCTCATCGAACACGCTGCGGCGGATCAGCAGCGCCGCCGCGGCAGGCTGCTCGATGCGCTGCGGCTTGGAGAGATCGAGATCCTGATAGCGATAGTGCGCCGTAGCGCGATTGCGCGGCAGCATCTTGTTGAGGAGCAGTGCCTCGGCCGCGAGCGCACGCAGCGTCGGCAGACGCCGGAGCTGAAACTCGCGCTGCGATCCGCCGCCTTCCCCCGTCAGCAATGGCGCAGCGGCCGCGGCATTCGGGTTGTGGTCGAGAAAATCGCACAGCAGCGTCAACGCCTTCGGGTCGAGATCGCAGTCCGGATTCAGAAGAAAGATGTAGCGGCCGCGCGCCTGCTCCAGCGCGCGATTCATGCCCGCCGCAAAACCGTCGTTCTGCGTCGAGCGGATCACACGCTCTGCATCATCGGGCAACAGACGAAGCGTGCCGTCGGTCGAGGCGTTATCGTAGACGACGACCTCGTACGCGAGACCTTCGCTCGCGGCCGGCAACGATTGCAGACAGCGCTTGATCCAGCGCTCACTGTTCCAGGTGACGATCACGATCGAGAGCTCGACCGGCCGCACATCCGCGGCCACGCTTCGCAGCGGAAGCCGTGCGGCGACCTCCGGAATCGTCGTTACGCCTACGTCAGCCATGCCTGCACTGCGTCCGTCAGCGGGCGTGTCACAACCTCCCACGCGTACCGCGGACGAACCCGTTCGAGGTTCATTACGCACGCCGACCGGAAAACGTCGTCCGTCAGGAGGCGCCGGATCGCCAGGGCGACCGCCCGGACGTCCTCCGCCGGGACGACGATGCCGAGACCCTCGCTTTCCACCAGATCTGCTGCGAATCCTCTCTCGGTCGCGATGACCGGAATGCCCGCGGCGATGGCGTCGAAGAGGCGCGTCCGGATGGCGTACTGGGCCTCCACCGTCGAGCGGTGGAGCATGATAGCGATTTTGCCTGAGCACAGCCATGACAATCGCTCGCTGTAAGGGACCCAGTCGGCCGAGGCGGAGACGTGACCGTTGCCGCGTTCGAGGAGGCGCTGGAAACGGTCGGCGCGGCGGCGATCGATCAGATCGCGGTTCGGACGCGTGCGGCCGAGAAACAGCAGCTTGCACGGCAGTCCCTCGGCATTGAGTTGGAGGATGGCGTCAATGGCGGTTTTCGGATCGAGCCACTCCCACACGCCCCCGCCCCACACGACGACGTTCGACTGCGCCTTCTCGCACTGACCGGTTTCGGAGAGATCGACGCCAAACGGCACTTCGATCCACGGCGCATCGCCGCTCTGCAGCGATTCATAGAAGCGCCGCTGACTCGCCGCGGCACAGACGAGCAAATCGGCGATCATCAACGCCTCGGAGAGACGCCACCACTCGGCGGCGAGATGAATGCGCTGCCGGAGCGAAGGCATGTTGCCGTACAACTCCCGAAGCTCGAGGACGGTGGGATCGAAAAGATCGAAGACGATTCGCTGGCCGGGACGGCTCTTGCGAAATCGTCGCGCGGGCTGGCCGATCAGAACGGACGCATCACGCAAAGCCCGACGGGCATCAGCAGAATCGCGATGCAACAGACGCACGCCATCAGCAGACGGCGCATCTTCCAATTGTGCGATCAAAGTCGTCGGCGCGATCCTGCCCAGCTCGCGGGCCAGGTGCCAGGCGCGAATGCCGGGACCGGCCATGCGCGCGCCGACCACATCGGGAGTGGCGACGACAACCGTCGACATGGGCGCGGAGACTATCAGGGTCTACCGGCAACTTTCCGTCTTTCTTCCACGGTCTTTCCAGACTCGATTCCGACCGGAGCCGATCGTGTGTCCAGTTTTTCGGAGGACACACATGATCAATCGACGCTACGGAGTCCTTGGCCTGACAGTGATTCTCGTGCAGCTTGCCAGCACGACAGTTATCCTTGCCAAATCGCGGCGGAATGCAAACCGGTCCTCTTCACTCGAGGGCGTGCCGCGTGATCTTGCTCAGATCTTCGAGGAAGCGGCACAGCGTTACGAAATCGACGTGCGGCTTCTCGTCGCAGTCGCGCGTAGAGAATCCGATTTCCATCGCACCGAAGTCTCACCGGTCGGAGCGCGTGGCGTGATGCAATTGATGCCGGAAACAGCGGAGTTGGTCGGCGTGCGCGACTCCTTCGATGCGCGGCAAAACATCTTCGGCGGCGCGAGGTATCTGAAGATGCTCGACGAGATGTTCGATGGCGATGTCGATCTGATGCTGGCCGCTTACAACGCCGGTCCGGGGGCCGTGCGCAAGCATGGCGGGATCCCGCCGTATCGCGAGACGCGCGCGTACGTGACTTCGATTCGCAACGAGCTCGACTCCGTCCGGTGATGACAGACGATCAGGGCAGCACTCCCAGCTCGTCGAGCGAGCGATGCAGCTCCGCTGCATCGCGGTAGACACGAAAAGCGCCCGCTCGGAAGAGCTCATCCTCACCGTATCCGCCGCTGAGCAGTCCCACGCTGAGCATCGCCGCCCGCCGCGCCGCGAGCAGATCCCAGACTGCATCGCCGATGACATAACACGCTTCGACCGGTACGTTCATGCGCTGCTGACAGGCCAGGAACAGATCGGGCTCCGGCTTCGCGCGTGCGACGTCTCCGCGCTCCACAACAACGGTCTCCGGTGGCACGCCGAGCGCGTCGAGCGACTTGTCGATCTCCGGTCTTCGCCCCGAAGTGGCAATGCCGTGCGGAACTCCGGCTTGGCGAAGGGACTCCAGGAGCTCGATGGCCCCGGGAAGAGGCTGTCGTTCCGGAAGGAACTCTCGAAAGAGCTCACCGTGGCGGCGCTGGAGATTCTCCGCCTCCTGCGCGCTGATGGCACGACCGATCTCGCGCGCGACGGCGCGCGTGAACAGGCCGCCGCTCATGCCGATGCGGCGATGGACCCGCCAGCCTTCTATCGCGATTCCTGCTTCGGCCAGAGCACGCTGCCACGCAAAGACATGCGCGTAAACGGTATCGATCAGAGTTCCATCGAGGTCGAAGATGAGCGCGCGCATTCTTTCCTCCGCGTCCGTCGCTGGCCAGACGGTCGAGATGGACGCTGCCAGAGAGACAACGCAACACGATACGAACGTTGCCCGGCTCGATGGGCGCCGCGGACATGACCCGTTCGGTGCCCGTCTTACAACGCGTCTGGGGCTCTAAAGACGAATCATCTTTCCACCGGCGGGCTACTTAGTTCCAGTCACCGTGCAGCACAAAGGCAGCCCAGTAGTATGGCGAACTCCATCGTGTGGTCTTGGCCAGGGCAAGCTGGGCCTGTCGAAGCGCGGCCGCGGGCCTGAGTTTCCGCGGTCCGAACATTTCCTCGTAAAAACGCCTCATCAATTCCGCCGTTGCAGCGTCGTCGACCTTCCAGAGACTGGCCACCACCCGCGGTGCTCCGGCATACATGAACCCACGCGTGAGTCCCACAAGGCCTTCCCCGCGCACATCCTGACCGAGGGCCGTTCGACAGCCGCTCAGGACGACGAGATCAGCGCGCAGCTTCAGATTGAAGACCTCGGTCGCGGCGAGGAATCCGTCTTGTTTCTTGCCGCTCCGATCGACCAGCGAGAGTACGATCCCGGAGAATTCCGGCCGGCGGCTGTCGAGCAGCGCATGAGTGGCAAAGTGAATGATTCGGTAATCGGCTATTTCCTTGCTCAGCGCAGCAGCTCGGGTGGCATCGAAGTCGAGAGCCACCTTTCGTTTCGTCTCCGGAATGAGCGAAAAGATCGCGTTGGCCTCCCGGCGTGTAAAGGGTAGGCGAACGATCGCACCGCCCATCTCCGCATCACGAAGGGCGTTGTCGAGCGCGGACTGCCCATCGCCCTCGCGAGATCGCGGTCCCTGGTCTGGCGAAGCACGAACCGTCCGGGTCGCAAGACGCTCATCGCTTTCGTCAAAAACCGGATCGGCAAAAACGGCAAGCATTTTGGGAGCTCGAACGCGAGATGAAGCGTCAGCCCTCAGCGACACGAGCGTGGAAGCGGAAGGCACATAGCTGATCTCGTGGCGCGCGATTACGGTGTGAGCCGTTCGAAGGGCGGCGAACGGGACGTATTGCAGTGCACCGTCAGCCACCACCACCAGCCGTTTGCCTTCGACCTCGCTCTCTACCGGTCCAATGAGCATCCTTCCCAGTTTTGAGACGTTTTGTTCGGCAGCGCGCGACGTACCGTCACGCGAACCACTCAAGCCTCTGTAGACAGAGCGGGCCAGCGTTTCGATCTTCGCTCCTGCCGGCAATTCGTAGCTGACGACCTTCTCGCGCGTCACTGCCCACAAAAAGCTTCGTGACTCGCCGAGAAAGTACTCCAGAAGAACCGTGTCGTCGCCGAGAAGGCGCTGCAGCTCGGAGACCGTAGCGGGCTGCGGCTGCGTCAAAGAGGCATACATCGGGCTGGTCTTCCTGATTTCTTCTTGAACGGTCTCGTATTCGGCAGTGATTCGTTCGACTTCTCGTGTGATCGCCTCGACCTGCTCCGGCGAATGCTTGCCGCTCAGCAGCCGCATCCGATGATTGATCTTCGAGGCGAGAAGCTCTTGAAGGTTCTGCTC
>DASXRT010000045.1:0-7936 GCA_036506455.1 Thermoanaerobaculia bacterium | reverse complement strand
CGGAGGTGAAATCCGCGGACAGCTTGCAGCGGCGACCGAGAACGATATCGAGATCGCCGGCAACGTCACGAGCGGAGCCGGCGACAAGTTCGTGACTGACATGCGTGTGTTCAATCCGTCGGCCACGAACAAGGCTGTTGCGCTCGTCGAGTTTCTCGTCGCCAGCGGCGGCGGAAATACAAATGCGACGGCGTCGAAAACGCTCGAGATTCCGCCACGCGGCGAGGCTGTGCTCGATGATGTGACCGGTCCGAACGGTCTGAACTCGGCTGGAACCACCGGCGCGATTCGCATCACGAGCAATGTTGGACTGCTCGCGTCGTCGAACATCTTCAACGATCAGCGCGGTGCCACTCCGAATCGAGGAACGTTCGGTCAGTTTGTTCCGGCCATCGCGCGTAGTAACGCGTTGCGCAAGGGAGTCATCCTGCATCTCGCGAACAAGACCCGCGACCTCGCCAACCCCAGCGGCTTTCGCACGAACCTCGGATTCTTCAATCCGAACCAGACTGCGGTGACCGTAGCGATGACTCTGCGCGACGCCGCGGGAACTTCACTGGGAACGAACACAGTCGGCCTCGCCGGTTGGTCGCAGCAGCAGGGCGCCATCACGACCTATTTCCCGAGCGTCGATCTGAGCAACGCTTCGGGCCTCACGGTCAGCTTCGATGCCTCGCTGCCGATCCACGGCTATGGTGCCGTCAACGACAACGTCTCCGGCGACTCGATCCTGGTTCCGGCGCAGGCGGATACACCGTAGACTAGCGTCATCGTCGTACGAATTCTCGGCCGCTTCCTCCGCGAGCAAGTGCTCGAGGTGGGAGCGGCCGCTGCAGCGGCCGCATTTCTCATCAGCGGCCGTGTGACCGTTCGCGCGGCCGCGCGGGCGATCGACTTCGACGTCCTTCTCGTCCTGTTCGCGCTGCTGATCACTGTCGAGATCCTGCGCGAGTCGGGTTACCTCGATCTCATCGTCGAGCGCACCGTCGCACGCTTCAGCGACACACGACCGTTCGCGGCGATGATGATCATCGTCTCCGGCGCACTGGCCATGCTCGTGACGAATGACGTGGCGCTGTTCGTCGTCATTCCGTTCACGGTCCTCGCCGGCCGGATCTCCGATTTCGACGTCGAAGACGAAATCGTCTTTCAGCTCATCGCTACGAACCTTCTGGGATGCCTGACGCCGCTCGGCAATCCGCAGAATCTGTTCATCTATCACCGCGCCGGTTGGAGCGCCGGTCGCTTCATCACAGCGATGCTGCCGTTCGTAGCCTGGAACGCTTGCGGTCTTCTGTTCGCAGTGTTTCTTCTCAAGCGTTCTCAGAAGATCGAAGCGGCTCGCGTCGAGTTGCCGCCGCGCGATCGCGTAGAAGCGGTGGCCGGAGCGATCTGTTTCGTGCTCGTCGTTCTCGAGATCGCGCGCGTGGCACCGGCGTGGATCGCCGCAGTAGCGGCGGCCATCGCCGGCGGAGCGATTCTGCGGCGGCGGATCTTCGCCGTCGATCTGTCGATCGTGCCGCTCTTCTTCTTCGCGTTCATCATCGTGGAAGGCGTGCGCTCGTTCGACGTTGCCTCACTGTGGCGCGGGAGCATCTACCTCGTCTCGATTCTGCTGTCGCAGTTGATCTCGAATGTACCGGCGACCGTTCTGCTCACGCCGTTCGCCGAACCGCACTGGCGCGAACTGCTCTACGGCGTGAGCGCCGGCGGCTGCGGCACGATCATCGCCTCGCTCGCGAATCTGCTGGCGTGGCGCATCTATGTGCGCGAATCGAACCGCGACCGCGCGTTCTTCTGGCGACTGACTGCGATCAACTTCGCGTTCCTGGCGTGGGCGGGGCTGGGCGGGTGGTGGCTTCTCCGTCACCTCGCCTGAGCGAGACTGCGGTCGCGCGCCGCGCGAAACTCATCGCCCGCGTTCCAGTTCGGCATCGTCGCCGCGTTTGCCGCATTCCACCCGAGCCAGTAACCGAGCTGCGCCATCTGCACCGCTGACGACCAATCCCATTTCGGATCGAACTCGTCGCTCGGCTGATGATAGTGATGGGCGCGATAGTCATCCGAGAGTTTTCGTCCGTAATCGGCAGGCTTTCCGACGATGTCATGACCTTGTCCGATCGAGAACGACGGGATGCCGGCCTTGGCAAAGCTGAAATGGTCTGAGCGGTAGTAGTGGCCCTGCTCCGGATCCTGATCGGGCACGATCTTCAGGCTGAGCGCATTCGCGATGCGCTCCGCGGTTGGATGGAACGTTGTCCGCTCGACGCCGATCATCGTCACGCTGCCCACTTTGCCGAACTCGAAGACTGAGTCGTAGTTGATCGCCAGCGCGATGCGGCCGGCGGGAATCGTCGGATTCTCAGCGAACCATTCCGATCCGAGGAGTCCCTGCTCTTCGGCGGCCACGGAGTTGAAGATGATGCTGCGCTTCGGAGCGGGATTCGCGTTCGCCCATACCCGCGCCATCTCCAGCAGCAGGGCCGTGCCGCTGGCGTTGTCGATGGCGCCGTTGTAAATGCGATCGCCAGTGGCGTCGGGAGTGCCGATGCCGAGGTGATCGTGATGAGCGCTGTAGAGGACGGCCTCGCTGCGAAGTCTCGGGTCGCTTCCTTCGAGTCGGGCGATCACGTTGCGCGTGTCGAACGGTCGCAGCGTGCTCGTGAGATTTGCGCTGAACTTCAATCCGAGCGGCACAGGTTTGAAGTCGCGTGACGCCGCCGCTTTCGTCAGCGCGGCGAGATCCTGTCCCGCGGCGCGGAACACGTCGCCGGCGATCTTCTCGGTGATCCATCCCTCGAAGTGCAGCGCGTTCTCGCCGGGCTTCCGACGCATGAACGACGTTTCTTTTCCCCACGAATTTCGCACGACCTGCCAGCCGTAGCCGGCGGCTTCATTCGTGTGAATGAGGATGACCGCCTGCGCGCCTTTGGCAGCGCCGATCTCGTATTTGTAGGTCCAGCGACCGTAGTACGTGCGCGCTTTGCCTTTGAAGAGATCGGGCTCGCTCGCATTCGCGGGCGGGTCGTCCACCAGCATGATGAGCATCTTGCCGCGCACATCGATGCCCTTGTAGTCGTCCCATCTGTACTCCGGCGCCACGACGCCGTGCCCGACGAAGATCACGTCGGAGTCGATCGTGCTCGCGGACTGCTGCGAAGTATCGGTGCCGACGAACTCGTCGAGATACTTCAGCGGTCCGACGACGGCCGCCGCGTCTTTCGTAAACGAAACTGAGCTCTTCGCCGGATCGAGCGTCACGCCGACGAGCGGCACCTTCTGAAAATACGTTCCATCTTCTCCGCCCGGCTCGAGACCGTACGACTGAAACTGCGTGGCGATGTACTCCTCGGCGATCGTGTCGCCGCGCGTGCCTGGACCGCGGCCTTCGAGAAGATCGCTCGCCAGAAACTTGTCATGCGCCGCGATTCCCTCGGCGCGGAATGACTTCATGCCTCGCGAAAGCGGCGACGGGACATCGGCACCAACAGACAGCACAGCGATCGCTGCGACCAGGAAACGTTTCATGGGTGCGTAGAATACGTGAACCCGTGGGAAACGAAGCAACATGTATCGTCGAGTACGACGGAACATCGGGTGAGGCAAAGGCGCTGCTCGAAACCGACGAGCTGATCGTGCGCGCGCCGTTTCGCGTGAAGGTGTCGTTTCGTGAGATCAAGCAGATCGACGCGGACGACGAACGCCTGCGCCTGCGGTGGGATTCGCACACGTTGTCGCTCTCGATCGGACGCGAAGCGCGGAAATGGGCGGAGAAGATCCGCAATCCGAAATCGCTCGTGGACAAACTCGGTGTGAAACCAGGTCAGAAGATCTCGATCGCGGGAAAGATCGACGAAAAGTTCATCGAAGAGTTGCAGAAGCGCGGCGCCGACCTCGTAGCGCGCATGAGGCGCGACAACGACATGATCTTCGTCGCGGTCGACAAGCGCGAAGAATTAGACCGACTGGTCGGTATCAGGAAATCGCTTGCCGCCGACGGTGCAATCTGGGTCGTACGGCCGAAAGGAACCCCGGCGATTTCCGACGCCGACGTGATGGCCGCCGCGCGATCGGCCGGCCTCGTCGACGTGAAGGTGGCGCGATTTTCGCCGACGCACA
Source organism: Thermoanaerobaculia bacterium (assembly GCA_036506455.1). GTDB lineage: Bacteria > Acidobacteriota > Thermoanaerobaculia > Gp7-AA8 > Gp7-AA8 > DASVHS01. The sequence goes on along the minus strand of DASXRT010000045.1, from coordinate 3,817 downwards.
CCGCCGAGAAGCTCGTCATTCCTGTTACTGATCGCAAGAAACACCGCAATCGAGGGTAGGGATAACGACCAAAAAATCACTCCTCACATTGAGTGTCATACAAACCGATGGACCTCGATCCGGTTGTAGCGGTTCAACTGCCGCTGAGTGAGCGAGTGCTCGACCGACTTGGCGATATCCTCTTCGCAACAGACGAGATCCTCGACATGATCGCCACGCAGCGACGCTTTCCCGACGACACCACGCGCGACGTCGAACGGTCGGTCCGCTCAGTCTACAATCAGGTCAATGACCTGATGAAAAAGCTGGCTGACTGATCCGCGTCCTTCCTTCTTTCCATAGTTTCCATTTATAAGCGTTGACATTCTGAACCTTGCAACTTAACTTAACACTGTTAAGTTTCGGAGGCATGGTTTGGGACCGAGAGAACGTCGAGTACGCGAACGCGAGGAAATCCGAGGAAAGATCCTCGATGCGGCCAGAGATCTTTTCGTCGCTGAAGGTTACGACGCGGTGACCATGCGCCGCATCGCCGACAAGATCGAGTACTCCCCGACGGCGATCTACTTTCACTTCCGCGACAAGGACGCTCTTCTCAAGGAGCTCTGCGAGCACGACTTCCTTTCCCTGGCGCAGCAGTTCATCGCCATGCGGGACATCAGCGATCCGATCGAGAAGTTGAAAGCGACCGGCAAAGCGTACCTGCAGTTCGGCATCGACTACCCGAATCACTACCGGCTGATGTTCATGACGCCGCATCCACCGATCACCGAGCACGAACTGGAAAAGGACAACCCGGAGGAAGACGCCTACGCATTTCTGAAAGCGATCGTTGCGCAGGCGATCGCCGCGAGACGCTTCAAGCCCGAATACAAAGATGTCGATCTCGTCGCGCAGATCGTGTGGTCGGGCGTGCATGGTGTGATCTCGCTACAGATTGCGAAACAGAACGACGACTGGGTCGACTGGCGCCCGCTCGACGATCGTGCCGAAGTCATGATCGACGTTCTTGTGGACGGGCTGGCGAGGTAACCATGTCCGTCGACCTCGCCACGAAGAGCCTCCTTCACGACAAGCTGCGTTTCCTCATCACCGTTTCCGGCGTCGCCTTCGCGGTGACACTCGTCTTCGTGCAGGTCGGTCTGTTCATCGGTTTGATGGACAACGCTTCGCTGACGATCGAACAGATCGACGCCGATCTGTGGGTCACGTCGCACAACACACCGAACGTCGACTTCGCGCACACGTTCCCGGAGACGTACGTGAAACGCGTTCGGTCGATCCCCGGCGTCGCCAAGGCCGACAATCTCATCGTCTGGTTCATGAATGTGAATCTTCCGACCGGCGCGGTCGAAGGAACCGAGGTCTATGCGCTCGAGGATTTCACGCGGTGGGACTTTCCGCAGAACGTCGTTGAAGGAAACGTTCAGGACCTGCGGCGCGGCGGCTACATCTTCGTCGATGATTCGGCGAAGAAACGCTGGGGCGCCTTCGCGGTCGGCGACTATCGCGAGATCCTCGGCCGCCGGCTGAAGATCATCGGAAGGACCGTAGGCGACAAGTCCTTCACGACGACGCCGCTCACCTTCCTCGACTATCGACTGGCACAGAGCCTCGCGCCCGATACTCTTCGTGGCAATTCGACGTACGTTCTCGTGAAACTCGATCGCGGCGCCGATCGCGAGCGCGTGGCCGCAGAGATCCGCCGCCGCCTGCCTTTCAACGACGTCTACACGAAAGCGGATTGGGCGAAGCGATCGCGCAGCTACTGGATCGACAGCACCGGACTCGGACTGAACATGTACCTCACCGTTTTCCTCGGCTGTCTCGTCGGGATCGTCGTCGTTGCGCAGACGCTTTACACGTCGACGATGGAGCACATCAAGGAGTTCGGAACCGTAAAGGCCATCGGTGGCGGCAACGCCGAGATCTACGCGATGCTGGCGAAGCAGGCGTCGATCTCCGCCGTCGCCGGATTCGCGTTCGGCGCGCTGCAGGCGCTGGCGATCCGCCCGCTGATGGCGCAGGTCGATCTGAAGCTGATCATCCCGAACACGCTCTTCATCATCGTATTCGCCGGCTCGGTGCTGCTGTGTCTCAGTGCGGCGATGGTCTCGTTCCGCAAAGTTGCGACGATCGATCCGGCTCTGGTCTTCAGGACTTGAACATGATTCTGCAAGCGAGAAACATCGAGAAACACTTCACCGAAGGCCGCGAGACCGTGCCGGTCCTGCGAGGCATCGACTTCGAAGTCGAGCGCGGCGAGATCGTGTCACTCGAAGGACCGTCCGGGTCCGGCAAGACGACATTTCTCTCGATCCTGGGCTGCATCCTGACGGCGAGCAGCGGCGAAGTCGTCATCGACGGCCGTCGCGTTGACGATTCCGCGCGCACCCTCGCCGACATCCGCCGCCGCTCCCTCGGCTTCGTCTTTCAGCAGTTCAATCTCTTCCCCGCTCTCACAGCGCTGGAGAACGTCGAGTACGCGCTGAACGTGAAGGGAGTCAAAGGCAGCGCCGCACACGAGGAAGCAGAGCGCGTGATCGAGGCTGTCGGTCTGTCCGATCGCAGCGACTTCCTGCCACACGACCTCAGCGGCGGTCAGAAGCAGCGCGTGGCCATCGCTCGCGCACTGGCCGGCAACGCACCCATTCTTCTCGCGGATGAACCGACGGCCAATCTCGACTCCGCGGTCGGCACGCTGATCCTGGAAATGTTTCGAACACTCGCCAAGAAAGAAGACCGCGCGCTCGTGATCGTGACTCACGATCCAAAGGTGCGCAAAGTGGCAGACCGCGTCGTCGAGATTCACGACGGCCGTCTCGCCGCGTGATTGGAGAAATCATGAAGCGAATGCTCTATCCCATCCTCGGAATCGTTCTCCTTGTCGCGACGGTCGCGCAGGTGAGTGCCACGCGAGCGAAAAATGCGCCGCCGCGGGCGGCGGCGCCACACAAAGAACAGGTTGTGGCCGAGGGAAGGCTCGTCTCATATCCGGATGCACAGGTCACCGTAGGTAGCGATGCCGCGGGAACGGTCGAGCGATTGAACGTGCACGAGAAGGACCTCGTTCATCGCGGCGATGTGATTGCCATCATCCGTGCCGACGACACGCGCGCCGCGCTGAATGAATCGCGGGCGCGAGTCATTGAAGCCGAAGCGGACATCCGGCTGTTCGATCTCGAGAGCGCGCGTGCGAAGAACCTTTGGGAGCAGGCCGTCGGATCGAAGCAAGCGTGGGAAAAAGCAGATCGCGATCTCGACGCCGCGCGTGCGCGCCGCGCCTCTGCTGTCGCTGAGGTTCAACGTCTCGAGGCCACGCTTGCCAAGACGATCGTGAGAGCGCCGATCGACGGCACCGTCGTCGTTCGCAGCATCGACATCGGCGAACGCATCGAAAACGGTCAGGCCATCGTCACGCTCGCCAATCTCTCGCGAACGCGCGTCGAAGCAGAGGTCGATGAATTCGATGCTGCGCGCGTGAAGCTCGGCGCACCGGCGACGATCATGGCCGAAGGCTTCGATTCATCCTGGGGCGGCACCATCGAAGAGATTCCCGATTCGGTGGTTTCTCGTCGCCTCAAACCGCAGGATCCGTCCAAACCGATCGATACCCGCGTCTTGCTCGTCAAAATCGCTCTCAATAAGCGTTCGCCGCTCAAACTCGGACAGCGAGTGGAGGTCCAGATCGATCGGCGTTGAGCGTATGATGCGGGGCAGTCCAATGCGCCCCTCGGTCCTCGTCGTCGAAGACGATCTCGCCACTCGGACCCTTCTCCGTGTGGTCCTGAACCGTTCCGGATTCGAAGTCGATCAG
>DASXRT010000044.1:0-4768 GCA_036506455.1 Thermoanaerobaculia bacterium | reverse complement strand
GGCATCGTCTTCGTCACACTGAAACCGGAAGAGGAGCGCAAAGGAAAGAACCTGAGCGCGGGCGCGATCGTGCAGGCGCTCAACGCGAAGTACGCCGGGATTCAGGAGGCGTTCGTCGCCATCTTCCCGCCACCGCCCGTGCAAGGACTGGGCTCCGTCGGCGGCTTCAAGCTCTTCGTCGAAGATCGCGACGGATCGGGCTTCGAGGAGCTCTACGCGCAGGTTCAGAATGCGATGGCCGAAGGCCGCAAGAGACCCGAACTGGCCGGACTCTTCTCTAGCTTCCAGGTAAGCGTGCCGCAGATCGACGCTACGGTCGATCGCGAGCGCGCCAAGACATACGGCGTCGATCTCACCGACCTCTTCGACACGCTCCAGGTCTACCTCGGCTCGCTCTACGTCAACGACTTCAATCGATTCGGCCGAACGTATCAGGTGAACGTTCAGGCGGAGTCGAAGTTCAGAAACCAGCCCGAACAGATCCGCCGTCTGTACACGAAGAATGCGCACGGCGACATGGTGCCCCTCGGATCGCTCGTGTCCGTGAAGAGCGGATACGGTCCCGAGCAGGTCATGCACTACAACGGATATCCGGCGGCGGAGATCAACGGCGCGCCTTCGCCCGGATACAGCTCCGGACAGGCGCAAGGTGCGATCGCAGAAGTTCTGCGCAACAAGTTGCCGGCCGGAATGTCGTTCGAGTGGACCGAGCTCGCCTATCAGGAAATTCTCTCGGGCAACACGATGGTGCTGATCTTTCCGCTCTGCGTGTTGCTCGTCTACGTCGTTCTCGCGGCGCAGTACGAGAGTTGGTCGTTGCCGCTGTCCGTCATCCTCAACGTTCCGATGACGATCCTGTCGGCGATCGCCGGCGTCTGGGTGACGGGCGGCGACAACAACGTCTTCACGCAAATCAGCTTTCTCGTTCTCTCGGGACTGGCGTGTAAGAACGCGATCCTCATCGTCGAATTCGCGAAGCATCGTGAGGAGCAGGGCGACACCCGCGTGCAGGCGATTCTCGAAGCCTGCCGCGTGCGACTGCGCCCAGTGCTGATGACATCGATCGCGTTCATCATGGGCGTTCTTCCGCTCGTGTTCTCGTCGGGCGCCGGCGCGGAGATTCGCCGCGCGATGGGCGTGGCGGTCTTCGCCGGCATGCTCGGCGTGACGTCGTTCGGTCTGTTCCTGACGCCGGTTTTCTTCACGTTCATCGGCGATCTCGTCGCGCGTTTCAAGCAACGTCGCGTTCTGGTTCCGCAAATTGCCGCCGTAATGCTCCTCGCCCTCTTCCTCAGCAGTTGTTCGCTGCAGCCTTGGAGTGCGGCGGCTCTGCCGCCGCTTTCGGATAATCAAACCTACGACCCAAAGTGGTGGCGCCAATTCGACGATCCCATTCTCGAGAATCTCGAGACCGCCGCGCTCGAATCGAACCACGATATCCGCATCGCGCTCGCGCGATTCGATCAGGCACGATCGGTGTTCGACGACGTCTCCCTCGATCGCTTCCCCATCGTCCCGGTCAGCGCCAGCGTCGACAAACGCAAGCAGGCCATCCCCGGCTTCACCGACAAGCCGCGTGAGCTCACGACGTATCGCGCCGGGTTCGATGCTTTCTGGGAAATTGATTTGTTCGGTCGCGTGCGCTCCTCGGTTCGCGCCGCCTCAGCGACGGCCGAAAGCTTCGAGGCATCGCTCGACGACGTTCGAGTGATCGTGGCCGCCGAGGTCGCACGCGACTACTTCGAGCTGCGCGGTCTGCAGCAGCAGCTCGCTGTCGCCGAGCGAAGTCTCACGAATCAGCGCGAGACGCTTCGCCTCACGCAACTCCGTCGCGATGCGGGAGTCGGCGAGGAGCTCGACGTCGCGCGGGCTGCCGCGCGCGTCGCCGGCATCGAAGCGAGCATTCCGCCGATCCGCACGGCGATCGCCGAGCGTGAACATCGCCTCGCCGTGCTGATGGGCCGGCGTCCCGGTGAGCTCGGCGTCGATCTCTCGCCGCGGTCGTATCCGCCCCTGGCGAAGGCTCTGCCGATTGGAGAAGGCGACACGTTTCTTCGCCGCCGTCCCGATGTTCGCGCGGCGGAGCGACGACTCGCCGCGGCAGCCGCGCGCGAAGGGATCGCTAAGGCGGATCTCTTTCCGCGCATCACCATCACCGGGTTCCTGGGACTGCTCGCCGGCCGCGGAAATCTTTTCGGCAAGAGCGACTCGCACGCGTGGGCCGTGACTCCCGCCCTCTCCTGGGCCGGGTTCGACATCGGCAGCGCACGCGCGAGGCTGCGCGGAGCGAAAGCGGGCACTCGCGAAGCCGCGGCGGTCTACGAGCAATCGGTACTGCGCGCGCTCGAGGAGACGCAGAACGCGTTCATCAACTACAGCGAGCAGCAGCAGCGACTGGTGAAGCTCAACGATCAGGCGCGTGAGAGCGCCCGAGCGTCGTCGATCGCTCGTGCGCGCTATCGCGAAGGCGTCGAAGATTTCCTCTCGCTGCTCGATGCGGAGCGCACGCAGTTGCAGGCCGAAGACGCCGTCGCGCAAGCGGAGGCGCAGGTCTTCACGAGCGTCGTCGCCGTCTACAAATCGCTCGGCGGCGTCACCACCAGTGCCGAAGGCTTTGGAGTGCGGCAGCTCGCTGCCGCCTTGGGAAAGCGGCGGCAAGCCGCCGCACTCCATACAGTCGAGGGGCGCTGATGCACCGCCTGATTCGAGTAGCAGCCGTGGTCGTGCTGCTTTTGGCGGCGCCGCTCCGCGCCGACGGCAACATCGAGTCGCCGATGTGGATCGCTTCTCAATCTCCGCTCCAGTCGCTTCACCTCGGTTTGCTGCCGGCCGTTCCACGCGATCTCGCTCCGGGAGAGGTCTCGGTGCAGAGGTCGGAAACGTGGACGAATGTTTGGATCGATCAGCGGCCCGACCTGTTGGTCGATTACGAGGCATTCGATTCGCGGATCGGTGTGAACGTCGGGCTGCCGCGTTCGATGCAGTTCCAGATCGTCCTGGAGGATCGCGTCGGCACCGGCGGCTCGCTCGATCCGCTGATCGAGAACTTCCATCGCGTCATCGGCAATCGCGATGAGCGGCACACCGTACAACGCGGCACCGTGAACATCGAGGTTCGCGATCCGAAAACCGGCGCGCTCATCATCCAGAGGCATTCCCTCGGCGAGTTCTCGCGTGCCGCGTCAGCGACACTTTCGCGGCGACACACTCTGCGGCGCGGCGAGTTTGCCGAGGCTGTCAGCGTGCGCGTCCCGCGAAAGGGAAGCGATCCGCTGGGTCCCGGAGGAGCCGACGCCGGAGTCTCGCTGGCCTGGTCCGGCTTGATCGGCGAGCGGAGCGTGCATGCCGGGGCGGGACTATCGCGCCTGGCGATGCCAAACGTCGGCACGCTGCGTGTCGGCCGGATTGAAAAAACTCTGCTCATCGCGGCGGCGCAGCCGATGACCGCGCGCTCCGCTCTCATCACACAGTATCTCTTCAACGCTTCGATCGCCAGGACCGGCCCACTCGCCAGCGGCTCTCACGAGTTGACCGTGGGCACGCGCGTTCATGTCACGCCCTACACCGCATTCGACGTCGGAGTCGTCGAAAACATCATCAACCTCAAAAACGGGCCCGACTTCGGGTTGCACTTCGGACTGATGCACGATGTGAAAAGGAGACGATGAATGAATCTCGAGCTTGACGGGAAACGCGCGCTGGTCACCGGATCGACCGCGGGCATCGGATTCGCGACCGCGAGGTTGCTTGCCGCCGAGAGGGCGACGGTGATCGTCAACAGCCGGACATTGAAGCGTGTCGAGGCGGCGATGCGGGCCATCCGCCAGGAAGTGCCGAGTGCCGATGTCCGTGGCGTCGTCGCCGATGTCGGCACCGCGGCCGGCTGCGACGATCTCATCGCCAAAGTTCCCGAGGTCGACATCCTGATCAACAACGTCGCCACGTACTCCCTGCTGCCGTTCGAAAGCATCACCGACGCGGAGTGGTTGCGCCTCTTCGAGACGAATGTCATGAGCGGAGTCCGCCTCTCGCGCGCGTACCTGCCGGGAATGAAGAATCGTAACTGGGGACGAATCGTCTTCATCTCCAGCGAGTCGGCGATTCAGACTCCGGTGGAGATGATCCACTACGGCATGACGAAGACTGCGCAGCTCGCGGTCGCGCGAGGGCTGGCGGAGACGACGCTGGGAAGCGGCGTGACGGTGAACAGCGTCCTGCCCGGTCCGACGGCCACCGAGGCACTGGCCAGAGTCGTCGCCGAGCGGACCGAGGCGGAGGGGGTCGATGAAGCGACGTTCGAGCGCGAGTTCTTCACGACCGTTCGTCCATCATCGCTTCTGCAACGCTTCAGCTCTCCCGACGAAGTCGCGGCGATGATCGTGTATGTGTGCAGCAGCCTCGCCTCGTCGACGAATGGCGCGGCTCTTCGCGTCGACGGGGGCGTGGTTCGGGCGATCAGTTGAGCGACGTGCACTCCTGTATCCTTTTGAAGGAACAGGATGACTGAGCCGGGAACACTTCCTTACAAGAGCCGCCGCGGCGGTCTGATTTTCTTTGGACTCGTCGAATTGGCGATGGGCGCACTGAGCCTCCTCGTTGCGGCATTGACGATCCTGAGCCTGTTCATTGCGCCGGCGCAGCAGCGAAGCGGGGTGTATGCACCCTCGATCCAGCAGATGATTCCGAGCGCGGCGCTCTATCTATTCGGCGGAGCGCTGCTGGCGACTCTCGGCGTCGGATCGATCCTCGGGAGACGCTGGGCGCGCGA
>DASXRT010000043.1:0-32754 GCA_036506455.1 Thermoanaerobaculia bacterium | reverse complement strand
TACAACAAGCCGACACCCGACGGACTGCGCCGCCACTTCGGACTCCAGGCCGAAGCGATCGAGAAGAAGCGCTCGAAGTTCCCGATGATCATGTACAACGTTCCCGGACGCACGGGAGTGAACATGACCGCGGCAACGACGCTGCAGATCGCACTCGAAGTGCCGAACGTCGTCGGCGTGAAGGAAGCCTCCGGAAACATGGAGCAGATCCTCCAGATCGTGCGCGACCGGCCGAAAGGATTTGTCGTCCTCAGCGGCGACGACGCGTGGACACTGCCGCTGATGGCGGTCGGAGGCGACGGCATCATCTCCGTGGCGAGCAATGAAGTGCCGAAGCTGATGCGGAAGATGGTCGATGAGCGATCGGTCGAGATCCACAACCGACTGCTGCCGCTGCTCGTCGGCAACTTCATCGAGTCGAATCCGATTCCAGTGAAGGCGGCGCTGAAAATGATGCGCATCCTCGAGAGTGATACCGTTCGGCCGCCGCTCGCGCCGATCACCGACGCGAACCGCAAGAAACTCGAATCGATCCTCCGCGAGTGTGAGCTTCTGTAGATGACGATCGAAGAACGCGTCACTGCGCTCAAAGGAACAACGGACCGCACCGAAGCGGTGAAGACGATCGGGCTCTTTCTCGCCGAACTGGAGAAAGGAACGGTCCGCGCGGCGATGCGCGACGACGTGGGTGAGTGGAAGACGCAGGCCTGGGTGAAGGAGGGGATCCTCGCCGCGTTCAAATTCGGCGTACTCGCCGAGTTCGCGTCGGGAGCGCTCTCGTTCATCGACAAAGACACGATCCCGCCGCGGCGTTTCAAGATGCAGGACAACATCCGTATCGTGCCCGGCGGTTCGTCCGTTCGACGCGGCGCGTACATCGGTAAGGGCGTGGTCATCATGCCGCCGGCGTTCGTCAACATCGGCGCGTTCGTCGACGAAGAGACGATGATCGACTCGCACGCGCTCGTCGGTTCGTGCGCTCAAGTCGGCAAGCGCGTTCACCTCAGCGCTGGTGCGCAGATCGGCGGCGTGCTCGAGCCTGTGGGCAGCATCCCCGTAATCATCGAAGACGATGTCGTCGTCGGAGGCAATAGCGGGATCTACGAGGGGACAGTCGTGCGAGGGCGTGCCGTGATTGGAGCAGGCGTGGTCCTGACGGGATCGACGCCGGTCTACGACATCGTGCGCGGTCAGATCTACCGCAAGGCGCCCGATCGGCCTCTGGAGATTCCGTTCGGGGCAGTCGTTGTGCCCGGCTCGCGAAAGTTAAAAGCGGAATTTGCCGAGGAGCTCGGGCTTCAGATCAACACGCCCATCATCGTCAAGTATCGCGACGAGAAAACGGATTCCGCGACGGCTCTTGAAGAAGCACTTCGTTAAAGTGCTGGGTGCTGAGTGCTGAGAGCTGCGGAACGCCTCACCGGGATCGAGATCTCGCTGATCCGCCAGATCAATGCGCTGGCCACGCCGCTGTCAGTCAACCTCGGCATCGGCGAGCCGAACGTCGAGCCCGACGAGACGCTGCGCGAAATGGCGCGCCGCGCGACGAGCGTCTCATGGCATTACTCGCCGAACGCGGGTCATTTGTCGCTGCGAAAGAAAATCGCGGGCAGCAGCGCCTTCGATGCACGGAGCGAGGTCTGCATCACCGCCGGGACCGAAGAGGGGCTCTTCGCGATCTTTCAGGCGTACGTCGATCCGGGCGATGAAGTGCTCGTTCCAAATCCGGGCTTCATCTCCTACGCGACGATCGCGAAGATGTGCGGCGCGAAGCCGGTGCCGTACGAACTCGAGCCGCCGCACTGGACGCTCGATCCGAACAAACTTCGTTTCACGAAGAAGACGAAGCTCATCGTCGTGAATTCACCATCGAATCCGCTCGGCGCGGTCATCGATGACGCGACGATGAGCAGAATCGCGGAGCACGACGCGCTCATCGTGAGCGACGAGGTCTATCGCGAATTGTGGTTCGAGTCTCCGCCGCCCTCGATGCTCGACCGATCGCCGAAGACAATCGTCGTCAACGGCATGTCGAAGTCGCACTCGATGACCGGCCTGCGCCTCGGTTGGATCATCGCCCGCGAAGAGATCATGAAGCCGATCGTCACGGCGCATCAGTACATCGCGACGTGCGCTTCGGTTTTCTCACAGGCGCTCGGCGAGATGATTCTCGACAACACCGAGTGGAACGCGTCATGGCTCGAGAATGTCCGCGCGCAGTTTCGAACGCAGCGTGAGGCCGCGCTCCATTCGATCGAGCGTGAGCTGCACGTGAAGATTCCACCTCCCGCGGGTGCGTTCTATGCGTTCGTCCCGGTGCCATCCTGCGACACCGTCACGTTCGCGAAGACTCTCGCCGCCGACGCCGCGGTCCTCACGATTCCGGGAGTCGCTTTCGGCAGCGCCGGCGAAGGGTTCGTGCGCATCTCCTTCGCCGCGTCGCTCGAGCAGATCGGCAATGGGATCGAGCGCATGGGGCGGTGGCTGCGCGCGTCAGGACGATGAAAACCGCTGCGTGTGCGAAACTTGCAGGTTGAGATGCGCGCGCGATGGCATTGAAGGCACAGCAGACCGAGGAGAAACTACCGCCACCACCGCAACGGCCGGGCGATTCTGTCGCCGCATCCGAGGTATCGCTTTATCGAAGCGTTCTGAAAATTCGGCAGGAGCACGGCCTGGTGAACCTCGGCATCTCGTTCTACGACGCCGAAACGACGATTCAATGGTCCTACAACGCGGACCACTATTTCCACGCCGCCTCGACGATGAAGCTGGCCGTGCTTCTCGGCGTGTTCCGGCAGATCGACCGCGGCGAGCTGTCACTCGAAGCGCCGGTGCACATCCGCAACCGCTTCACCAGCATCGTCAACCAGGAGCCGTTCATGCTCGACCTCGGCCACGACGCCGATCCCGACGTCTACGGCCACCTCGGTCGAACACTCACCGTGCGCGAGCTGGCGTACTGGATGATCACGAAGTCGAGCAATCTCGCCACGAATCTGCTCGTCGATGTCGTCGGCATCCAGACCATTCAGCAGGCCCTCGATGAGCTGGAGATCGACGGCGTCAAAGTGTTGCGCGGTGTCGAGGATCAGGCCGCATTCGATGCCGGATTGAACAACGAAGTGACGGCGAATGGACTCTTGAAACTGCTGCGATTGATCGCCGACGGCAAAGCCTACTCGCAGCAGGCGTGCGACGAGATGCTGAAGATCATGATGGAGCAGCAGTATCGCAGCGGGATTCCGGCCGGATTGCCGAAGGCGGCGCGGGTTGCACACAAGACCGGCAACATCTCGACGGTGCACCACGACGCCGGTATCGTTTATCTGGAGGGTCGCAAACCGTACGTGCTCGTCATCTTGACGCAATTCGCCGCCGAGACTCCCCGAGGCACAGCGGTCGCCGAGGTATCGCGCGACATCTTCAATACGCTGGCCGGAACGACGTATGAGTCACCCTGAGACTCAGGTTCTCAAGGTCGTCGACGCCTTCGATCTCGATGATGAGGTGCGGTCGCTGCTGCGGCCGGGAGAGATGGTGCGCGACGCGCAGGGTCGCCGTCACCGTCTGCCGCGCTACTTCTACGAGATCGAGTCTCACGAAACAGCAGTCACGACGCTCCTGACGCCACACTTCGGTCTGAACGAGTTCGTTCTCGTCGATCTGAAAGAGGCGGCGCGATTGCAACGGTTCCCCCTCTACGTTCCCTGTGCGGTTCGACTGCTGGCGTTTTATTTGGAACAGTTCCGAACGGCCGTCGCCGCTTCTGTTCACATCGCCGTCAACGGCGGATATCGCTCACCCGCACACAAAATGTCCGGCGGCGCCACGCCGCACATGTGGGGAACAGCGGCAGATGTCTATCGCATCGGCACGAACATCCTGAAGACGAAAGAGCTGATCGAAAAGTTCAACGAAGTGGCCGAAGACATCAGCGACGACATTTCGGTGCTGCCGTACGGGCATGTGACAGGAAAAAATGCCGACGACCACGTGCACATCGACCTCGGCTACATTACATTGATCCCGCGGGAGATCAGTGAAGATCGGATGGAACAGCCGCAGGAGAATCGGCCGCGCTTCGCGTTCGAAGAACGCCGCCGCCGTGAACGACGCGCACCCGCTCCAACTCCGGAAACCGTAAAAACCGAATAACGAAATGACCGCGTCGTCGGCCTGCCGTTTGCTTAGGCCGCTACGGTAGTTTGTCTGTTCCGCAGTCCAATCCTCCGGATATCGCATGCCTCAGAATTGGAAAGACGACCTCGATCAGGAAAGGCTCCCGAGAGCGCGGGCAACGCTCCGGATGCCGGGCATCGGCATGGAGTCGGAGTTCAACGTCTGGCTCGACGAAGTCGAGATCGATCCAAAGCAGTACTGGAAGCATCCGAGCGCGTTCATCGATCGTCCGCTGCTCCCTCGTGAAAAATCTTCTCTGCAGTTGCCGACCGGTGGCGCGGTCTATTTCGATCGCGGCGTGATCGAAGTGGTCACGCCGGTCATCGAGCTGGCCCCGCACAGCACCGCGCGCATGGTGCGTAATCTCTGGGAGCAGATCGGTTTCGTGCGGGACCAGCTCACGAAGTGGGAAAGAGAAAATCGACACACTGTCCGCCTGAAGGCGTACAGCAGTCACTACAACATCTCGTACGAAATCCCGAAACGGCGGCAGACGAAGGCACGAAATGAAAAGGCGCTCGCGCTGCTGCTCGCGTACATCCTCCCGATCCCGGTGATGCTCGTGGCCTCGAACCGCCGCTCGACCGGTGTAGGCGTGCGTCCGCGCGGCGCGCGGATCGAAGTCACGGTCGATTTCACACCCGATCCGGGACTGATGGTCGCCGCGGCGACGCTCATCGTCGGCATCGTCCGCGAAGTGATGACCTGGCCGTCCTATGACATATCGATTCTCGAGTACCTGCCGATTCCAGTCGTGGCCGGCGTGGTTCCGGGCAAGCACACGACCAGACGAGGATGGCTCACGAAGGACTTTCATTATCCGCAGAGTCCGTACACAGCGGACGTGAATGCGCGCATCTGGACGACGCAGTTCGGTCAGAAGAAATCGTTGCGCGAGATGGCGCGAGAGACGGCCTGGTACTTCCGCAAATCGATTCGCAAATACTCGGATCCGTTCAGCTTCCGGCTGCTGTTCGCGATCATGAGCGGCCGCGCGCCGTCGCTGCTCGAGCTGGTCGATCGTCCGAGCGCTTATGAAGACGTCGGACACCTCTGCCGCTGGGGCTCGGTCATCCACGAGCTGAAGAACTACGACGCCGAGATGGATCTGCTCCGCTCGAAGAGAGCGTGGAGCGGGCAATCGATCGACGAATTCGTCACCGCGCGCGAGCGCGAGCGCGAACGGCAGGCCGCGGAAATGGTGAACGTACGCGCATTCGAGCCGCGCGAACGGACGGCCCGCGAGAAGATGACGGCGAAAGCGAAGAGCACGTCGCTGCTCGATGAGCCGGCTGCGCGGCCGATCGCCACTGCGCCAGGCAAGCGGAAACCGAAGTCGACGCTGTCTCGGCGCGGCGGCGACACACCCGGCAAACTCGTGCCGGCGCGACCGACGCAGTATGTCGACCGCCGTGGCTTGTCGCTCGTCGCCGGCAGACCAGCGCGCGAGCGCCGCAAGCGCGGCGAGCGGCGCAAAACCAACTACGCCAAGCCGTTTCCCGATCGCCGGCTGACCCGCTCCGCGTATGAGCAGGTCTTTCTGAAGCTCGTCTCCGGCGGGCGCTTGAAGCTCGGCAGGGACACGTATACGCCGGTTGGAATGAAGGGTTGGTATCACGCCATCTTCCGCCGCGACTCCGACGGCGCCGAGCGTCTACTGACCATCGACCAGTTGCTCAAGAAGATGAATGACTGGACTTAGCCTTGGAGTGCGGCGGCTTGCCGCCGCCATCGGCTATTCCTTAGACCTCCGCTCCCAATCCTCACGAAACGCCTGTCCCGGCGAGCGGCCTTTGAGCCGCGGTTTTTCCAGGATCGTGGCCCAGAAGTCGGCCACTCCCCACGCGAGGAACGTGGTGGCGAAGACGGTGAAGAACTCTGACATCGTCTTCAGGCGCAGCAGGAAAAACAGCGCGATCGGAACGATCACGCCCATGATCACCGCGCCGATGAGCAGCCTGACGCCGGACACGCCGCGTCATTCAACCACATTAGCGCACTTCACCAGCCGGCACGGTCAAGTCGGCCACACGGCTCTCCATCCGATCGTTGAACTCCCGCTGATAGCTGCGAACCTTCGAGACGTAGTTCTGAGTCTCGCGGAACGGCGGCACACCGCCGAAGCGGCGCACGTTGCCTTCACCGGCGTTATACGCGGCGATGACCTTCGTCTCGTTGCCGTTGAAGCGCTCGTGGAGATATTTCAGATACTTCGCTCCGGCCATGATGTTCTGCGCGGGATTCATCAGATTCGTGGCGCCCATCCATCGTCCGGTCTTCGGCACGAGTTGCATCAGTCCCTGCGCGCCCATATGCGAGCGCGCGGTCGGCTTGAACTTCGATTCCTGCTGCACGATCGCAGCGACGAGCTCCGGCCGCACGTTGTTCTTCTTCGCCTCGTCGTAGATGATCGAGCCGAAGGGCACTTCCTTCGCGAAGAACTGCTGCTTGACGTCCTCGGCCGCCTGAACGATTTTCTGCGGCGCCTGAGCGATTGCGGCAGGAGCTGCCGCTACCGCCGCCAGCGGCGCCTTCGCTGCCTGTTGCACTCCCTGCTCGACGCCTTTCGCCACCGCCCCTACACCGCCCGCCACCTGACTGGCGATGTTCTGCGCAGCTTTCAGATCGCCGGAAATCGCTTGATCGAGGCCACTCTCGCTCGACTCCGGCTCGTTTTGTCCGCCGGTGTTCTGGACGCGATTCTTATGAGAGTCGTGCATGATCTTCAGCGGCGCCCCGATGCCTCCCATGGCGAGAGATGCGCCGAGGGCGTAGGTCACGTACTTGTTTCGCAGTTTCCGGAACCGGCGCGGCTTCACCTTCTGCACTTCCTGGCGGAGCTGTGATCGGTCGAAGCCGTCGAGAAACCGCTCGCGGAAGGGACGGGTAATCTTCAGCTCCTCTGCCATCTGACTCCTCCTGCCTTTGTTCACCATTCCGGTGCAAGCGGCAGACCAGCGATAAGTGTCTTTAAACTACTGAAATTTAAATACTTGTTGGCAAGAGTTACCGCTGCTGCTGGCTCATCTTTGATCAATGCGATCATCATGCGACTTCTGGCGGCCTCGGCTTTAGTCCTCCTCGTCCTGGCACCGGCCGGCAAGGCGCAAAGCTTGTGCGAAGACATCGTGCCGGTCGAGTCCTGTCCGGCGATCGACCCTCCCCTGTCACGCGTCGACCCCATCGCCAGCTACTACTCAACATCGCTCGACGGCACGCTGACGGCAACCGGCGAGATCTTTCGTAACAGGCGTTTTACCGCCGCGCACCTCACCTTGCCGCTCGGATCGTGGATCGAGGTTCGCGCGCGAGCGACCGACCGGACGGTCCGTCTGCGCTTCAACGATCGCGGTCCCTACGTGAAGAAGTTCTGCCTCGATCTATCGCAGGCGGCGGCGCGCGCGCGCTGGGCGGCGATGTCGCGGACGATCGACACGTCGATATTCGCATCATCGCGCTGCCGGGCGAGAAACCACTGCCAAATATAGAAGTCGACGCACCGGCGGAAGAGACTGCGCGCTAGCCGGGAATCGTGAAGCAGAAAGTCGTTCCCTGGCCGGGAGTCGACTCGACTGTCAGCGCTCCCCCGTGGCCCTCGATCACGCGCTTCGCCATGAACAATCCGTAGCCGGGTCCACCGCCGCGCTGCTTATCGAGTTTGCTGATTCCGCCCAGCTCGAAAACCTGCTGCACATACCGCGGATCGATCCCGATGCCGTTGTCGCGAACGCAGAATCGATGGCCGCTGCCGTCCCGCGTGCAATCGATGGCGATCTCGCGCTCGCCTTTGGGCCGGTCGGTGAAGAAGAGTGCGTTCCCGACGATCGCGCCGATCGCTTCGCGCATCTTTTCAGGATCGACGTTCACGACCGGAAGATCCGATGGCACGTTGACACGAACGCCGCCCTCTTCGATCAGATAGTTGTATTTGAGGATGACCTCTTCGACGATCTCGCGCAGCGGCGTCGGACGTTTGCTGTTCGGCCGGCCGAGGAGCTTGACGATGTGCGACATGTCATCGAGGACCTTCTTCATGTATTGCGCGCTCGAACGGATGCGCTTGAGGAAGTCCTGCCCTTCCTCGTCGAGGGACTCGAGGTAGTCGCTGATCAGCAGTTCGCTGAAGCCGTCGACCGCGAAGATCGGCGATTTCAAGTCGTGCGAGAGCACGCTGAAGAAGCGCAGAAGCTCTTCGGTCGCGATCGGCTCTGCCATCCGGTTCTGTTCTGCCACCGTAGCGATATCGCACCTCCGGCGTGCTCTGCCGGCTGCAACTTATAAGCCACTGGGAGGCTTACGAAAGACGGCGATGCGACCCTCACCGATGATTTCGGTTGCTCCGTCATGTCCGATGACCAGGGCCACTCGCGGAGGGATGCCGATCCCGATGTCTGCGTCGGGCAGTGACATCAGACGGCGCAGTGCATCGTCTTCCGGATCGAATGCCGTGTCGACAACGGTCCGCTCGAGCCATCCGAGACCGGGCAGAGCGCCCTCGCCGCGCATGTCGGGCGCATGCGTCCCGAATGACGATGCGGCGGCGCCAATCGCCGCGATGACCACTCCGTTCTGCGCCGCCTCGCGCATCGCGACCTCCGCGGCGGACTTGCGCAGAGTCGACAACAGGTTGTTCGTTACGCCGCCGCCGAGGTAGACCATGCCCGCCGATGCGATCACGTTCAGATTTTTCTGACGACGGCTGTCGCGGCCGCGATACACGGGAACGTTGATCGTCTCCACCGTCGGATCGATCTCGCGAAAGTACTTGCCGATGTGGGTGGCGTACTCCGGTGAGCCCGATGCCGTCGGCAGAAACGCGATCGTGCGCCGATCGCGCGGCATACGCGACAGCAGCATCTCGTCGATGGCGCGTGTCTCGCCGAACGAAAACTCGCCGCCGCCGATGAGCGCGAGAAGATGAATCGGAGTGGCCAGCGAAAGCGTCAGCGGCCGAGAGGTGATCGAATGCATCGGTCGATTCGATATGCGCTTTTCATTCTTCTGTTCACGGTCCCTGCCGCCGCGCAGACGACCGACGCGCTGTGGCAGTCTCTCATGGAAGGCAATCGGGTCTTCGTTGCCGGAAAGCTGACGTTCGATCACCTCGCCGAGCTGCGTCACGAATCGGCCGGTCATCAGAATCCGCCGGTGACCGTTCTTTCATGCGCCGACAGTCGCGTGCCGCCGGAGCTCGCGTTCAATCGATCGATCGATCAATTGTTCGTCGTGCGCGTCGCGGGAACGTCGCCAGACCGTTCGACCTCGCCAGCTTCGAGTTCGGGTCGTCGGTCGTCGGTCGTAGGTACCGGGGGCATTCGGGCGACGAGGCCCACGGTACCTACGACCTACGACCCGACGACCGACGACCCGTTCGTGGTCGAGCGCATCAGCCGCTGAGCGTCAACGATTTCTTCATCTGACGCGCACGGGCTGTGTCCATGCGGTCTTTCCGTTCGAGTCGGTCACCTTCACGCGAACGTAGCCTTCGTTGCCGCGGATCTTGTACGTCGCTGGATTGGTGATCGATTCCCGCAGCACCTTCCCGTGCGATCCGATGAAGAACGTCCGGAATTTTGCGTCGCCGATCTGGCGGATCGTGACCGTCATGATCTTCTTCGTCACCGTGTAATCGGCGATTTCGACACCGGTGGAGGCGTAGAAGTCTCCGGAATCGAGCGCGCGCAAGATGGCGTCGGCGGTGAGCGACTCCGCGTGCACCATGACCCAGCCCTTTCCCGGCTGAGCGAGCGCGATCTCTCCTTTCGGGATCTTCCACTTCAGGTGGTGCATGTCATCGACGGCGACGGCGTACATCGTCTTGCCGCTGGTCAGCACCTCGTCCCACATCGCTTCGACGGAGGGAAAACCTCCACCGCCAGCCATGTTCACCAGCGGATGGCCGCTGGCGATCTCGAGAAGCTTCACGTTCTCGAGCCGCTTCAAGACATCGGCGCCGAAGGCCCAGACGAAATTCGGATGATTGATCGTCGGGATACCGCCGGCGGCGCGAACGGCATCGACATCGCGCTGCAGGACATCGGCCGGCGACGTGCCGCCCTGCGGTGTCACGAGTGTTTTCAGGCCGATCGCATTCACGTGGAGAGGTTTCTTCGGCAGCCGGTCGGTCACCTCTTCGCCGGGGATGAGGAGAAACGGCGGAAAGCCGGGATCCACACTCGTGATCTGGTCGTGGTCGGTGATGACGAGGAAATCGTAGCCGTGATCGCGATACCAGGCAGCGACGTCTTCAGGTGCCGAGTCGCCATCGCTTTTCAGCGTGTGCGTGTGGGTGTTTCCCTTGAACCAGCGCTTCGGTGCGTCAGCGGCGAATGACGACACAGCGAACGCGAGTGCGGCGATGAACGTCAACGCTTTCGCCACACCTCTTCGACCTTCTTCCCCATATCGGACGGCGCTTTCACGACGTGGATGCCAGCGTTCTCGAGCGCCTTCATCTTCTCCGCCGCGGTGCCGGTGCCGCCGCTGATGATCGCGCCGGCGTGACCCATACGCCGCCCCGGAGGTGCGGTCTGGCCGGCGATGAACGCGACGACGGGCTTTTTCACGTGGGCCTTCACATAGGCCGCGCCATCTTCTTCCGCCGTTCCGCCGATCTCGCCGATCATGATGATGGCTTCCGTCGCCGGATCGGCTTCGAATGCGGCGAGGCAATCGACGAAGTTTGTACCTGGCAACGGATCGCCGCCGATTCCGACCGCAGTCGATTGTCCGATGCCACGCGTCTGTCCAACCGCCTCGTATGTCAGCGTTCCCGATCGGGAGACGATGCCGATCGGACCTTCGCGATGAATGTGACCGGGCATGATCCCAATCTTCGCCTGCCCCGGCGTGATGATGCCGGGACAATTCGGTCCGATCAGACGCGAGTGATTTCCGTGCTTCTTCAGAAAGTCGTGCGCCTTCTCCATGTCATTGACCGGAATGCCTTCCGTGATGCATACGATCAGCTCGAGCCCCGCGTCCGCTGATTCCATGATCGCGTCGGCGGCGAACGGCGGCGGCACGAAGATGAGCGAGCAACTCGCTCCTTCTTTCTCGCGCGCTTCCTGAACGGTGTTGAAGACGGTGAATCCTTCGTGCGTCGTGCCCCCTTTTCCGGGAGTCACGCCGCCGACGACCTTCGTCCCGTATTCGCGGCACTGAATCGCGTGAAATGTTCCCTCGCGCCCGGTGATGCCCTGCACGATGACGCGCGTGTTCTTATCGGCCCAGATGGCCATTACTTCTTGCCCTTTGCCGCCGCAACCACCTTTTGCGCGGCGTCCCACATCCCATCGGCCGTGATCAGCGGCAATCCCGATTTCGCGAGGATTTCCTTTCCGAGCTCGACGTTCGTTCCTTCCAGTCGCACGACAACAGGCACCGGCAGTCCCACCTCGCGCGACGCGCTCACAACGCCCTCGGCGATGCGGTCGCCGCGCATGATTCCGCCGAAGATATTGATGAGAATCGCTTTCACATTTTTATCACTCAGAATGATGCGAAAAGCATTCTTCACCTGCTCGGCGCTCGCCCCCCCGCCCACGTCGAGAAAGTTCGCCGGCTGCCCTCCGGCGAGCTTGATGATGTCCATCGTGGCCATGGCCAGCCCGGCGCCGTTGACCATGCAGCCGACGTTGCCGTCGAGCTTGATGTAGTTCAGTCCGTACTTCGACGCCTCCACTTCCAGCGGATCCTCTTCATTGAGGTCGCGCATCTCGACGATGTCCTTGTGCCGGAAGAGGGCGTTGTCGTCGAAATTCATCTTCGCATCGAGCGCGACAACGTCTCCCTCTTTGGTCACGAGCAGCGGATTGATCTCCGCGAGCGACGCGTCAGTCTCGATGTACGCGCGCATCAGCTTCTGCACGAAGTCCACGCATTTCTTGTATGCGTCGCCGGTGAGACCGAGTGCATACGCGACGGCGCGCGCCTGAAACGGTTGCGCGCCGAGAACGGCGTCGATCGGTTCGCGGTGGATCGCTTTCGGGTCGCGCGCGGCGACTTCTTCGATTTCCATCCCGCCCTGCTTCGACGCCATGATCACCGGCATGCCGATCTTCCGATCGAGCGTGATGCCGAGGTAGAGCTCTTTGTCGATGTTGAGGGCTTCTTCGATGAGGACCTTGCGCACGACGCGCCCCTCCGGTCCCGTTTGATGCGTGACCAGCGTCATGCCGAGCATCTTCTTCGTCAGATCGGCTGCTTCGTCCGCATTCTTCGCGAGCTTCACCCCGCCGCCTTTGCCGCGGCCGCCGGCGTGAATCTGCGCTTTCACGACGACGCGGCCGCCGAGCTGTTTGGCGGCTAGCCGCGCCTCATCAGACGTGTCGACCACTTCGCCGCGCGGCGTCGGCACGCCGTAGTGACGGAGGATCTCCTTCGCCTGATATTCGTGCACTTTCATGGGCGGCGCGCGTTTTATCACAGAATGCGCAGCGTGAACGCCGGCGATGAAATCGTGATCAAACCGACCGAGCTGGTGGCCGGCGGCGACGCCCTGGCGCGCATCGACGGCTTCCCGATCTTCGCGTCGAATGTCTATCCGGGAGACGTTGCCCTCGTCCGTCTCTACGAAGTGAAAAAAGGATTCGCGAAGGCCGACCTCGTGCGCGTCATCGAACCGTCGCCGTCGCGCCGCGTCTCGCCGTGTCCCGTCGCCGATGAGTGCGGCGGTTGCGACTGGACCGCTCTTCGTCTCGATCAACAGCTCGAGGCGAAGCGGTGGATCCTGAGCGAGTCGCTGCGGCGAATCGGCAAGTTCGACGTCTCCTCGCTGCCGCCGATCGCGATCCATCCGTCGCCGCTCAACTACCGGATTCGTTCCCGCCTGCATCGCGACGGCGATGCGGTCGGCTTCTATGCGATGCACTCGAATCGCGTCGTGCCGCTGCCGAGGGAATGTGAAGTGGTTGGCGTGGAGACGGCGAAGAATCCCGTGGAAGGAGAAACCTGGGAAGTCGACGGTCGCCTCATCAGTCAGGGCGGCTTCATGATCGAAGGCTACTACGTCACGACCGACGCATTCTTTCAGGTCAATCGCCATCTGCTGCGGACCATGCTGCGGCTCGTCGCCGTCCATGCCGATCGAATCAAGAAGCGCGATCTCGCAATCGATCTCTACTCCGGCGTCGGCTTCTTCACCGTGCCGCTGGCGAAGACATTCGAACAAGTCATCGCCGTGGAAGGTTCACGCGCGGCGCACGAATGCGCCAGACGAAACGTACCCGGGAACGTGAAGCTGATGAATCTGCCGATCGAGCAATACGAGATGCCGGAAGCGGACTTCATCTTCCTCGATCCGCCCCGCGCCGGCGCGCGACGCGAAGTCATTCGCGACGCCGGCGACAAGGCGCGCGAGCTCGTTTGTTATCTCTCCTGCGATCCGGTAACCTTCTCACGCGACGCGAACCGGCTGACCGCGTCGGGTTGGCGCCTCTACACGCTCGACCTCCTCGATCTGTTTCCCAACACGCATCACGTGGAGACTCTCGCTTCCTTCGAGCGTGCGCCATGACGCACCCGCCGCCCTCCCGCTGATCGCATTCGTCGCCGGGCTCCTCTTGAAAGGAGGAGTTGCGACCGCATTTGCATTTGCGGTCGTGAGCGCCTTGATGTGGCGCCTGAATCGACGCGCATCGATAGCGATCGCGTTTGTTGCGCTGGGAGTGTTCCTTGCGCCGCACGATCAACCGCAGATCGCGGTGAGCGATCGCTTCGTCACAATCGAGGCACCGATCGAGAGTGACTGGAGCGCTCGCGACCACTTCCACGTTCTCCGCGCCTCGCACTTTCTCGCGAACGGAGCGCCAGTCCACGCGCCGATCGGGATCTACGCGCGCTTCGATCCCGCGCCGATCGTGTGGCAGGCTGTCATTCGCGTCGAAGGATTCCTGCGCCGCACCGATGATCGTTACTCCATCGCCGTGAAGTCATCGCGGCTGATGACGTACGGCGGACGTGTCTCACCGCTCGCGCCATCGACATGGAATCGCGCCATCGAGCAGCGTCTGCAGCGATACGCGGCGACATATCCGGCCGAAGTTGCGATGATCGACGCACTCGTCCTCGGCCGCGGCGAACGGCTGTCCGACGATGCGAAAGAGAATTTCCGGCGCGGCGGCACCTATCATCTGCTCGTCTTCTCCGGCCTGCAGATCGCGCTGGCCGCGGCGGTGATCGCCTTCGCGCTGCGCTGGGCCGGTGCGCCGCGCGTGTCCGACTGGTCGCTCATCGCCTTCGCCGCGCTCGCACCGCCGTTCATCGGACCGACAGCATCGGTCTCGCGCGCGAGTGTCGGCATCGCTCTCTACGCGATCTCGCGGGTGCTGAAGCGGCCAACATCGTTCGAAAACCTGTGGTGCGTCGCCGCACTCGTTCGCCTCATCATCGCGCCGCGCGATCTCACCGATCCGGCGTTTCATCTGACCTACGCCGGCGCCGGCGCGCTGATCTTCATCGGAAAGCCATTTCCATCGCGATGGGTCAGCTATGCGGTCGCCGCGGAGCTTGTGATCACGCCGCTCACCCTCTTCCACTTCCATCAATTCGCTCTCGGCGGCTCCGTGACGACGATCGTGCTCACGCCGATCATCTTCGTGATGCTCATCGTCGGCTCGTTGTTCTGCGCGACGGAGATCACGCTGCTCTTGAAACTGATGCGCGCACTCAACGCCGTGTGCTCATTCCTGAACGATCTCAGCGCGCCGCTTTCCGGG
The DNA here is from genome assembly GCA_036506455.1 of Thermoanaerobaculia bacterium. GTDB lineage: Bacteria > Acidobacteriota > Thermoanaerobaculia > Gp7-AA8 > Gp7-AA8 > DASVHS01. The sequence goes on along the minus strand of DASXRT010000043.1, from coordinate 17,854 downwards.
TTCTTCGCTGCGCCGCCGCCACCGGCGCTGGCCATCGGCCTTATCGCAGCACTCGTCGCGATCGCGACGTTGCGCGACAAGCGCCGGGCGGTTGCCGCAGCGCTGGCTCTGACGATCCCAACGACTTTCGCCATCACGCGACATGTATCCCAACGGACGACACGATCTCCGCAGATCGCCTTCCTCGACGTGGGACAGGGCGACGCGATCCTTCTCCGCTCGGGATGGCATAACGTTCTGGTCGACGGCGGCGGCCGCATCGGCGACGCGCATTTCGGCGAGACGGTGCTGCTGCCGCTACTCGTCGATCGCGGTGTACGCCGGCTCGACATCGTCATGCTCAGCCACGCCCACCCCGATCACTGCGGCGGATTGCCGGCGGTCCTCGAGCAGCTCCGCGTGAGCGAATTGTGGATCAATCCGAGGCGATTTCGGGAGGAGTGTGCAGGGGAGATGCTGGAGGCGGTGCGTGACAGCGGCACACCGGTGCGCTTGATTCGGAAAGACGCAGCCGCGCAAGTCGGTGAGTTGCACATCGAAGCGTTCACTGCGCAACGCGGGTTCCGTCGTGCCGCCGAGAACAACAGCTCGATCGTCGTCCGAGTCGAGGCTCGCCGCCGGGCGTTTCTTCTCACCGGCGACATCGAACGCGAAGCGGAGGCCGAGCTCGCCCCTCGCATTCGCCCGGTGGACCTGCTGAAGGTCCCGCACCATGGCAGCCGCAGCTCCTCGACGCCGGCGTTGCTCGATGCGGCGCGGCCGCGCGTCGCGGTGATTTCCTGTGGCGCGAAAAACTGGTTCGGTCATCCGCACGCGAGCGTTGTCAACACATTGTCAGCGCGTCACATCCAGCTTTGGCGAACGGATGAGAACGGCACGATCGACGTCATCGTCGACAATGCCATCTTCTGCCGCCCACAGTTTGACACTCCCCGGTAGCACGCTTACAGTGGAAGCGCCGGCGATGTCATCGACCTTACTCCGCCTCGGTCTGTATTTGGTGATCTGCAACCTCATCCTTTTCGTGCTCAGCTCGACCTTCGAGGACACGAAACTCGGTGAGATGGTCACGACTTCGCTCCTGCAGCATCTGTTCATTCTGTCGGGGCTTTTGGTCGCGGCCGGCATCGTGGCGCGTATCTTTGCGAAGACCGCGGGGAAGAGCATGGCCAGAAATCGTTGCTCGGTCTGTGGCACGCCGATCCCGCACGGCGCGATCTACTGCCGTCCCCACCTGCGCGGAATGCTCGAGCGCGAAGATCGCAAGGCGCATAGCACGCGCATTCGGTGACTCTCGTCGTCATTGTCGGGCCGACGGGCAGCGGAAAGTCCGAGCTCGCATTGCGTCTCGGGGTCGCGTGCGTCGGCGAGATCGTCAACTACGATTCCATGCAGATCTACCGCGGCTTCGACGTCGGCACGGCCAAGCCATCGGAAGCCGACCGCCGCGCTGTTCCGCATCATCTCTTCGACATCATCGCAGCGAGTGAGGAATTCAACGCCGCTGACTATGCTCGTCGCGCACACGATGTCTGCGACGACATCGTCTCGCGCGGACGCAAGCCGATTCTCGTCGGCGGGACCTTCTTTTATCTGCGTGCGCTGCTCGCTGGATTGCCGGCGATGCCCGGCCGCGACGAGCAGATCCGCGCGCGGCTGCGACGCATCTCGTCGACGCCGCGCGGGCAGGAGCGCATGCATCGCTGGTTGACGCGCGTCGATACCGAGAGCGCGTCGCGCATCCCTCCGCCCGATCGCCATCGTGTCGAGCGCGCGCTGGAAGTGTGGATCACATCGGGACGGCCGATCTCGTCGTGGCAGCGGCCGGGCAGCGAAGGCGCCGTCGAACTGCCGTCGATCAAGATCGGACTGCGACTCGATCGCGCGGCGCTCGCCGAACGTCTCGACGCGCGCGTCGAACAGATGTACCGTAACGGGCTCGTCGAGGAGACCCGGGCGCTGCTGACGCGCTTCGAACCAACCGCTCGGCCGTTCGGCTCGATCGGCTACCGTGAAGCGGCGGCCGTCATCGCCGGCGAGACCGATCTCGCGTCAGCGATCGCGCAGACGAAGCGCCGCACGCGCGCGTACGCCAAGCGCCAGATGACGTGGCTCAGGACGGAGCGAAATGTGCACTGGATCGACACGACTGAAAGACAAGAGACTTTGGCGGCCGCACTGCGGTTGCTGTGAGAGAGGTCGAAGTTGAATAGACGGACGATTCTCGCGCTCGTCGTCACGACGCTGCTCGTTTCGGCGTGCGCCCATCTGAGAACCACGCCGCCCAGTGAGACACCAAAAGGCGCGAACCGATTTCTCATCGATCCTCGCTCCGGCTTTTCGCAGAAGCCGTCAGCCGCCGTCGAAAAGCGGTTCGAGACCGCGTGGCGCTCATTCATCACCGGTGATTCCGTCGAGGCGCGGCGGCGCTTCGCCGACATTCGCTCGAAGAACCCGGAGTACCTGCCGGCGGAACTCGGTGAAGCGGCAGTAGAGATCGCCCAGGGAAGCCTCGACTCCGCGCTGGCGATCGTGCAGCGCGTCGAGGATCGCGCGCCCGACTACATTGTCGCGCGGATCTACGAAGCGGAAATCGCCATGGCCCAGCACAGGACCCGAAGCGCTTACGACATTTATCGTTCGCTCGCGCAGCAGCCTGATGCGCCGCCGACTGTCGCTGAGCGCGTGAAGACTCTGGAGGGTCAGCTTTTCGAAGAGCTGTTCTCCGCGGCGCAGGCCGCGCCCGACGAAGAAGCGATCCGTCTTCTGCGAGAGGCGCTGACGATCAACGCGGGCGCGTCGAATGCACGCGTCCTTCTGGCGAACAAGCTGATCGCGCGAAAAGAGTTCGAAGAGGCGCGACAGATCCTCGATCCGCTGCTGACCACCGCCGACTTCGACAAGCCGGACGTGCAGGAGGCGCTCGCCGAAATCGAGGTCGGCCGCGGCCAGTACGAGCAGGCCATCGCGCGCTACGAGCGCCTCTCGCGGCTCAGTCGCGATCCGCGTCATGCCCATCGTCTCGATCAGATCAAGGAGCAGTTCAGCGCGGCCAACATGCCACCGCAGTATCAGCGCGCGATCGAAAGCGACGCCATCGATCGATCCGATTTCGCCGTGCTCCTCTACTGGAAAGTCACCTCCGTCCGCTTCGCGCAGAACCTCGGAACCCCGCCGATCGCGATCGATATCGAAGGCGTTCCCGGTCGTGAAGAGATCATCCGGGCGATTGCGATCGGCCTGTACGACGTCGATCCTGTCACGCGACGTGTTTCGCCGCTGCGGCCGATCAGTGCCGCAACGCTCACGCGACTCGCGGCGCGCGTGCTTCTCGTTCGCGGAGCGAGTTGCGCGCGCGCGGTGCCTTACGAGCGCGACGAGAGCGCGCGGGCGGAACGGGTCCTCGCCGCGTGCGGCGTCAGCGATCCTTCGGGAGGTGTCGCGCCGGACGCACCCGTGAGCGGGCGGGTGGCGGGGGCGCTGCTCGACCAGATCGAGAAAATCCTCGGGCGCTAACGAAACAAAGTCAGTCGCGGCAATCCGAACCTCTCGCGCACCGCTCGCCGCCGGTTCGCCTCGTACGTTCTCTGCCGCGTTTTCTCATCGAGCGATGAGTCGGCGATGATCATGGGCAACTCGACCGGCTGCTCATCGAGAATGCGTCGAATGAGCTCGCGCTCGACGTCGATCAGGCGCTCCTCGATGCGCGGAACGCTCTTTTCGCGTGTGAGCGCGCGGATCTCTGGCACCGTCTCTGCGACAACGTCGCGCGGCGCGTCTGACTGCTCCACATCGAGCGCGAGCGCTTCCAGCAACTCGGCGACGTTTTCCTCCGGCGCCGCGTCGCCGCTTCCAGCGTAGAGATCCTTCCGGTCCTGCCATATCTCTTTCACGGCGTGACGGCAGTAGGAGAGGCTGGAGATCACTTTCCGGCGTCCGCTCGTCTCGTTGTTCGCGAAGACGGTGTCGATCGCCTCGATGACGATCGCCAGAGGAACGCCCTCCTCGAACCACCTCTTCATCAGCGCCCAATCCTTCGCCGAGAGGATGAACGGCGTACCGCGGCGCATCGCGAAATGCGCCTCGATCTCGAGGAAATAGTCGCCCGCGACGACAGTGGTGGTCACGAGATTACCGTACACTAAAATGTAGACATCGGTCTCATGAGCGCGATCCTCTCTCCACCGAAAGCGGAAATTACGGTCTTCTCCCCGCTCTTTCCCGCGCCGTACCGGCAGCCGCTGCGCGGCGAGAGCGTCTCGATCGGCCGCGCTTCGGAGTGCACGATCCCCATCCGCGACCGCTACCTCTCGCGCAAGCACGCCGAAATCGTAGCCGTCGGCGGCAATTGGGTCCTCAAGGATTGCGGAAGCGCGAACGGTACGTATCTCAATGGCGCGCGCGTCCAGAAAGACACGCTGCTCAGCTCCGGCGATCGCATCCGCCTGGGCGACACTGAGATTCTCTTCCTGACCTCCGAGCAGACGACCGACAGATATCTCTCCATCGCCGACACGGCAGTGCAGGCCAGCATCGCCATCCCCGTTCAGGAAATCGACGTCACGGCGCACGAGCCGGTCGATGTTCCGCGGCTGCAAACGCTCAACGCGCTGGCCCGCGAGTTGATCGAGGACCGTCCGCTATACGACCTGTTCGGCTTCATCGTCGAGCGCGTCATGGAGCATCTCAAGCCGTCGCGCGCGGCGATCGCGCTGCTCGCCCCCGATGGTGAATCGTTCTCGCAGGTCGAGGTTCGCCGCCGCGACGAGAGCGACATCTCCGAGCTGATGATCAGCCATACGCTGCTGCAGACGATGGTGGATGAGAAAAAGGCTCTTGCGTTCGTCGACGTCGGCGCCGACGAGAAACTGAGCATGTCGAAGTCGATCGCCATGCAGGGAATCCGCTCGATTCTCTGCGCGCCGCTGATCATCGGCGACACTGTTCGCGGCGTGCTCTACGTCGATTATCTCGTCGCCCAGAAGTCGATCTCGAAAGACGACGTGCGTCTCGTCGCGCAGATCGCACGCTTCGCCGCCATCAAACTGGAGACGACGCTGCTGCGTGAAGAAGCGATCGAGAAGCGGATCATGGATGAAGAGCTGCGCACGGCGTCCAGCATTCAGCGCCGCCTCCTTCCGGAAGCGCCGCAGAACGTTCCGGGCTACACATTCGTCGGCACGAATCAACCGTCGCGCACCGTGAGCGGCGATTATTACGACTTCATCATTCGCCCGGATGGCCGCATCTACTTCGTCATCGCCGATGTGAGCGGCAAAGGTGTTCCGGCGGGACTGATGATGGCCGGCCTGCAGATCGCGTTTCGCATCTTCGCGAAGGACGATCCCGCTCCGGCGCGATTCGTGACGGAGCTCAACACGGCTCTGCACGAGACGCTGCCGCGATCGAAATTCATCACGCTCTTCCTGGGCCGCCTCGATACGAAGACCGGCAAGGTTGAGTTCGTGAATGCCGGTCATACGCCTCCTCTATGGATACGCCACAGCGCTGTCGAAGAAGTGGTTGCCGGTGACATCCTTCTCGGTGTCATCACGGCGGCGTCATACACGACCCGCTCATTGCAGCTCGAGCCGGGCGACTCGCTGGTTCTCTTCACCGATGGAGTGACGGAGGCGGAGAACAGCAGCGGCGTGGAGCTGGGAGCGCGTTCGCTCGCGACCGCACTCCGCGCGACGCACGGCCGGAGGGCGCAGGATGTCGCGAACGCGATCAGCGAAGCAGTGCTGACGCATGCCGGCGACGCGGAAGCGATGGATGATGACGTGACGGTCGTCGTCGTGACGCGAGAGGCGTAAGTCGTCGCTGGCGCGAAGGACGTAAGCAGCGGCCCGCGATCATCTGTTCAGTTCCATCGCCATGATGCGATGGGTAGAATTCGTTGAGGTCCCGGTCATCAGCAAGTTCTTTGGCATCATCATCACGATGAACTATCGTGAGCACGGGCCGCCGCACTCAGACAACGTAATCGCGGACATGTCGCGCCTCCACGATGCTGTAGTACATATGCGCTACTCCAGAGGCTCGATGTTCATGAGTGGTTGCCTCGCCTGAGCCCGATCCCAGTTCGCCTTTAACTCGCCTCGGTGAAGGTTCCACCACTCAAGAACGATTTTAAGAACTTCACGCTCGCGGAGTATGGCACCATCGAATGGCCGAACGGCGCCGGCCTCGCTCCCGAGTTTCTCTATGAGAAGGCGCACGTTACGGCGTAGGCCGTCCCCGACCAGGGGGTCCGTCGCGCTCTTCGGCGCGCTCGGAATGACACCGGTGCTACCGCAATCCTAGTTTCTTCAGCCACGCTTCGACCGCGGCCGTCGCCCGCGCGTTCCGGAAGTTGTACCAGGCGCGTTCGGTCGTGCGGTCGCTGGCCAGCACACTGCGAAAGTTTGTGCTGGCGACGCTCTTCATCAGAAGCGCACGCGTGTCAGACGGTTCGAGCGTATCGATGAAAGCGCGGCGATCGTCGTTTTCCGACGTTCGCATGGGGACGCGCTTGTACCGGTTCGCGTCGAAGGTCGCACCATCGCGAGATTCGACGACGTCACCTGTTGTGATGTCGAGGTAGTACGCGATCTGTCCCGAGGCATCGAGATACGCGGCCTGCAGGCCTTCGAGATCGAGCGTTTTTAGTGGAGCGCCGGCGATCTCGCCGCCGCTCGCCGCCGGAGTCGGCGGCGCCACACTGGCTCCCCACTGCACATTGCGCCGGAGAAACTCTTTCTCCTTCTCCTCGCGGCGGCGACTCCAGCCGCGAAGCACGAGGCGGATCTTCTGCATCAGCGAGACGGCCACGAGCGCAATGATATCGTTCGCTCCATGAGCCAGGACCGGCTCGAGGCCAGTCTCGACATCGATCAGCGCTCATCGCTCGAGATCGTCCGCATCATCCAGGAAGAGGACAGCAAAGTGGCCGTGGCCGTTGCGGCCGAGGCGGAGAGAATCGCCCATGCGGTGGATCAGATCGTCGATCGGATGTCGCACGCCGGACGGATGTTCTACGTCGGCGCGGGGACGAGCGGCCGTATCGCCATGCTCGACGCGTCGGAGCTCCCGCCGACTTTCGGCATCGATCGCTCGCTCGTGCGCGTGATCATGGCCGGAGGTGAGCGCGCCTATCTCGAAGCGGCCGAAGGGGCCGAAGACGATGAGGACGCCGCGATCGAAGCGGTGAATCGCGATGTGCGCGCGGACGATGCCGTCATCGGCATCGCCGCGTCGGGCACGACACCCTTCACGGTCGCCGCGGTGCGCCGCGCGAACATGCTCGGTGCGCTGACCATCGGCGTAACGTCGGTGGCGAATTCGCCGCTCGCGAAAGACGTCGACATCGCCATCGCGCCGCAGACCGGGCCGGAAGTGATCATGGGCTCATCGCGGATGAAAAGCGGGACTGCTCAGAAGATGGTGCTCAATACGATTTCGACTGCGGTCATGATCAGACTGGGCCGCGTTTACTCGAATCTGATGATCGATATGTCGGCGACGAACGAGAAGCTGCGCAATCGGGCCGTGCGCATGGTCGAGCTGGCTGCCGGCGTGACGCGACCGATGGCGGTGCAGGCATTGCGCGACGCAGAGGGCGACGTGCGACTGGCCACCGTCATAGCCAAACGACACGTCGGCGCTCCGGAAGCGAAGCGACTGCTGCAGCAGCACGCGTTCCGTGAGGTGCTCGAGCAGTGAACCGCGTCGAGCGGCTCATCGAAGTCTCGAAGAAGAAACAGCGCGTCGTCATCGGGCTGATGTCGGGAACCTCGGTCGACGCGATCGACGCGGTGATCGTGCGTATCAGCGGGCACGCGCCGGGCGCACGAATCGAGAAGCTCGGCTTCGGCAGTTATCCGTACCCCGAAGAGATCCGCACGCGCATCAACACGCTTTTCGATAAGAACAAGGCAAACATCGAGGAGATCTGTCATCTCGATTTCGTCCTCGGCGAGCTGTTCGCCGCGGCGGCGAATCGCGTCATCGCCGAAGCGCGGATGACGAGCGACGACGTCGACCTCATCGCTGCGGCAGGCCAGACGATCTGGCATCGGCCGCGACCGACCAGCGAGGAGTCGACGGCCAGCGTGCCCTGGGTCGGGACGACGATCGCCACGCGCTCCACGCTGGCGATCGGGCAAGCCGCGGTGATCGCGGAACGCACCGGCATTCTCACCATTGGTGACCTGCGCGTGCGCGACGTCGCCGCGGGCGGTCACGGCGCACCGCTCGTCGCCTATTTCGACTGGGCGCAACTGCGGGACTCGAAAAAAGCACGCGCGATGCAGAACATCGGCGGCATCGCCAACGTGACCTACGTTCGTCCCGGCGCGAAGCTCGACGACGTGCTGGCCTTCGATACCGGTCCCGGCAACATGATCATCGATGCGCTCGTCTACATTCTGAGCGACGGGACCGAGACGTTCGACCGCGATGGCGCGCGCGCCGATCGCGGCAGCGTGAACAGCGAGATCCTCGAGTGGTGCATGTCCGATCCCTACTTTCAACTGAAGCCGCCGAAGACGACGGGACGCGAGCGCTTCGGACGTCAGTTCGCCCGGCGCATCGTCGATCGCTTCGCGGGTACACCGTTCGACGATCTCGTGGCGACGGCTACGGCGTTCACGGCCGAGAGCATCGCCCACTCAGTCAGGAGTTTCATCGAAGGCCCCGTTGACGAGATGATCGTGGCGGGAGGTGGGGCCAGGAATCCGGTGATGCTCGGCATGTTGCGTGAGCGCCTGCCGAAGAGTGAGATCAAGGTTTACGAACATCTGCAGGAAAAGGAAGCGATGGCCATGGCTCTCATCGCCAATGACTCGATCGGCGGTTTGACGACGAATGTGCCGGCGGCGACGGGAGGTCAGGCGACAATTCTCGGCAAGATCTGTCTATGAACGGCGAGCGACGCATTCACGGCCGCGCTTTCGTCGACGGCGCCATCAAGGACGACATCCTCGTCGCGCTGCGCGGACCGACGATCGTCGACGTGATGCAGATCGCCGTCCCTCCAGCCGCGACCGATCGCGTGCGCGGATTGATCGTTCCCGGGTTCATCGACATTCACGTGCACGGCGGCGATGGCGCCGACTTCACCGACGGCGACCCCGACGCGAACGAGCGCATCCTCGACTTTCATGCAAAGCACGGCACGACGGCGATGGCGGCAACGACGCTTTCCGCCTCGCGCGCCGATCTCCAGAAGGCCGTCAAGGCGATCGCGGAGACGGCGATCAACGCCGCGACCGGCGCGGAGATCTGCGGCATTCACCTCGAAGGGCCATACATCAATCCCCGAAATGCCGGCGCGCAGAACACGGCGTCGATCCGCCCTTCCGACATTCAAGAGATGACCACATTGATGTCGGAAGCGCCGCGCCTGCGCTTCATGATGACGATCGCGCCGGAGATCGACGGCGCCCGCGCGCTCATCGAGCATTTCCGCGGCCGTGTGCTCTTCGCAATCGGACACACCGGAGGCATGTTTGCGGATGCCGTCGCCGCGCTGGAGTGGGGCGCATCGCACTTCACGCACCTGTTCAACGCCATGACCGGAATGCATCATCGCGAGCCTGGAGTCGTCGGCGCCGCGCTCGAATCGGTCAACGCCACCGCGGAGCTGATTGCGGACGGCGTGCACGTTCATCCGGCGGTGCTGCGCATCGCCTGCACCGCAATGCCCAATCGCATCGCTCTCGTCACCGACGCGATCCGCGCGACCGGCATGGCCGAAGGAAAGTACAAGCTGTACGACTACGAGGTGACCGTCGCCGATGGAACGGCGCGGCTTGCCAACGGCACGCTCGCCGGCAGCGTCCTGACGATGGCCGCCGCCGTGCAGAACATGGTCGAGCTCGCGGGCATCCCGATCGAGAAAGTGATTCCGATGGCCACAGAGATTCCCGCGCGGATCCTCGGCGTCGCCGATCGAAAGGGAAAGCTGGAGAACGGGTATGACGCGGACGTGGTGATCTTGACGGAGAAGTTCGAGATGGAACGCGTGTTCGCGGGAGGCGAGGAGGTGTGATCTGGGAACACCTCGACAACTACGACTCGCTCTCCGCACGCGCCGCGAATCTTCTCCTCGAAGCCATCCGCGAGGACCCGCGCATCGTCCTCGGCCTTCCGACCGGAAGAACTCCGACCGGTATGTATCGTCGCGTGGTGAGCGAATGCGCACGCGAGTATCACTGCTTCCGCGAAGTGACGACGTTCAATCTCGATGAGTACGCCGGCATCACGCGCGATCATCCCGGGAGCTATTTCATGTACATGAAGGAGAATCTCTTCGATCACGTCGACATCGATCCGGCGCGCGCGAACATCCCCGACGGCGCGGCCCACGACCTGCAACGGGAGTGCGTCCGCTACGAAGAGAAGATCCGCCTCGCCGGTGGACTGGGCCTGACCTTCCTCGGCCTCGGCCGCAACGGTCACATCGCATTCAACGAACCGGGAACGTCCTTCGGATCGCGAACGCGCGTCGTGGAGCTCTCCGAGTCGACGCGCAAGGCGAACGCTCCGCATTTTCCCGACGGGAACGTTCCCACTCACGCGATCACGATGGGGATCGGCACGATCCTCGATTCGAAACGCATCGTGCTGCTCGCCGCTGGAAGCGGCAAGCAGGAAGCGATCGAGCGGTTGCGCTCGCGCGAGGTCGACATCACGTTCCCGGCGTCGGCGCTCTGGACGCACGGGAACGTGCATGTCCTAGTGGCCTGACTTCTGCTATCGGCCGATGGCGGCATGTCGGGGAAGCGGCGAGTGGCGCTCGGGTGCCTGACGATCGTGGTCGCGTTCTTTCTCTATCGGCTCATCTACATCTACCGATGGCGCGCGGGTGATTGCGAGACCGGACCGCAGCCGCGCCAGACCGCACTCGCGTATCCGCCTCATCTCCTCATCATGACCTACAACATCGAAGGCGACGCCGAACTGTTCAAAGGAGCGCACCACATCGAAGAGGTCGCGAAGGTCATCAATCAGGTGAAGCCGGACATCGTCGGATTGAACGAGATCCACCGCCATACATGGCAGTCGCGCTTTCACGATCAGGTCGGCGAGCTTCAGCGGATGACGCACATGAATGGCGCATTCGGCCGGAGCTACCGCGAGCTCGGCGGCTCGTTCGGCAACGCCGTGTTGACACGAGGCGCGATCGTCTCCGCCGACGTACACAATCTGCCCACCGCCGGCGAGCCGCGTTCGCTGCTGGCGACGACGATCCGCATCGATCGCGCGACGATCAACTTCTACGTCGGTCATGTTGCGGCGTGGGGCCCGATCAACAGCGGGATTCGATCAAAACAACTCGAGTGCCTGGCCAGCCACGTCCGAGTCAGCAGATTTCCGCATGTCGTCGCCGGCGACTTCAATGCGCCGCCATCGGCAACCGAGATCGTTTCGTTCAAGAATCTGAATACGACTCTGCAGATCTGCGGCGCCGATCTCGGTCCCACGCAGAAGATCATGAATCAACGCATCGACTACATCTTCGCCGACCTGGGATGGCAGGTGCGCAACGCCCGCGTCCTCGACGGCGGGCCGTCCGATCATCGACCAGTCATCGCGGAGCTCTTCCATGAAGAAACACCCCGGTGAGCATCCGTATATCTGGCATCACCGCGGCACGACGTATGTCAAGCTGCCCGTCGTTGCATTCGCGGGATTGATTCTGGCGATGGTCGCCCTGACCGTCACGCTCTGGTCGGTGAAGCGAAAGCCGGAGACTTATCTCGAGGTCAGGAATCCTGGCGATCTGCAGACACTCATTCCGTCGATCGTGGGCGTCACGCAAGGCAATCTCGAGCTGGGAAACAAGATCGAGGTGCTGCAGAACGGCGACGGCTTCTTCCCGCTGTTTCTTCGCGACATCGCCGCGGCGCGCCAGTCGGTGCACATCGAGTCGTACATCTGGTGGGACGGCGCGATGCCGCATCGCATCGCCGAGCTGCTCGCGCAAAAAGCGCGGCAGGGAGTGGAGGTTCGGCTGCTCATCGATGCTTCCGGCGGTCACAAGATGAGCAGCGACACCGAGAAGCTCATGACCGGCGCCGGCGTTGTCGTGAAGCGATTTCATCCCCCGCGCTTCAAGAACCTGGGGCGACTCAACAATCGCGATCATCGCAAGGAGATGATCATCGACGGCCGCATCGGTTACATCGGCGGCTACGGCATCGCCGACGAATGGACCGGCCGCGCACAGGACAAGAAGCACTGGAGAGACACCGGCCTGCGCGTCGAAGGACCGATCGTCAATCGACTCCAGGGCGCTTTCTGCGAAAACTGGATCGAGGCCAGCGGCGAAATCCCCGCCGGCGAGAAGTATTTTCCAAAGCTCGCACCGGCGGGAACGACGTCCGCGCATCTCGCCTACACCTCGCCGACCGGCACGGTGTCGTCAGTGCAAGTGCTCTATTACCTCGCGATCAAAGCGGCGCGGCGCGAGATCATCATCGAAAATCCGTATCTCCTTCCCGACAAAGATGCCATCGAGGCGCTCTACGACGCCGTGCGCCGCGGTGTATCGGTCAAGATTCTCGTGCCGGCGACGTCATCGACCGACAGCCCGATCGTGCAGCACGCCAGTCATCATCATTTCGGGACACTGCTCAAGCGCGGGATCCGTGTCTTCGAGTATGAGCCCACGCTCCTGCATCAGAAACTGATCGTCGTCGACGGCCAGTGGGCTTGCGTTGGCTCGAGCAACTTCGACGACCGCTCGTTCCAGCTCAACGACGAGATCACCATGGGCGTCCTCGATCGGAATATCGCCGGGCAACTCGTCACGGCCTTCCACTCCGACGTCCGTCACGCTCGCGAGCGCCACTTCGACGAGTGGCAGAAGCGTCCCCTTTGGCACAAGCTGATCGACGGGCTAGCATACGTCGCTCATGGACAGTTGTAGAGGTCCGAGGACGTCGTCATGGTGAGCCTTCTCGTCGAGGGGCGCTGGTCCGTCCGGGCGCTGGGCGAAGACGACGTTCATAGCGCGATCGCGTTTCTGCAGCGCGATCCGATGATCAACGTCTACCTCATCTCGCGCCTGATCGAGGAGCGCACCGCTTCAGCGACGCAGATCTACGCCGTGCGCCACAACCGGCAGATCGTTCTCCTCGCATCGCTGGCGACCAACATCGTGCTGGCCGCCGACCCGGGGGAAAACCGTGACGTGCTCGACTCCGCGATCGCCATGGTGGCCGAGCGGATCGTGGCCCGCATGCTTCCGGTCCGGGCGATCATCTCGCCGGTCTATCTTGTCGAGAAGCTGTGGGACCGTCTGCGGACGAGGATCGATCCGCCGACGGTTGTCCGCATGAATCAGCCGGTCTACGCGATCCGGCGGCGCTTCGAGTTCCCCGACCTCGTGCACTCACGCTATGCCGTCGTCGACGATCTCGACCAGCTCGTGCCGGCGTGTGCGGCGATGCACAAAGAAGAGGTCGGCATCGACCCGATGGAACGCGACGCCGCCGGCTATCGCGAGCGCATCCGGGAGCTGATCGATCGCCGGCGCTCCATCGTTCATGTCGAGAAAGGGACCATCACCGCAAAGTGCGAGTTCTCCGCGGTCAGCGACGACGCCGTCCAGCTCATGGGCGTCTGGACGCATCCGCAGTTCCGCCGCCGCGGTCTGGCCCGGGCGATGCTTCGCGAAGTCTGCGGCCACCTGTTCCGCAGGGGGAAGAATGTGACGCTCTTCGTCAATGACTTCAACCTTCCGGCTGTCGCTCTCTATGAGTCGATGGGATTTCAGCGGATCGGGATGAATCGCGCTCTAATCTGGTAAACGGCGGCCCGAACATTGCACCATTTGCCCATGCTCGCTGGCAGCTCGGAGGTAGGAATGCCCGAAACTGGTACGGTGAAATGGTTCAACAACGATAAGGGGTACGGATTCATCAAACGGGAAACTGGTGAGGATGTTTTCGTTCACCACACGGCGATCGTCAACCAAAGCGGTTACCGGACCCTGAACGAAGGGGAACGTGTCGAGTTCGATGTGAAGCAGGGGCCGAAAGGCCTCCAGGCTGAAAACGTTCGCCGGCTCGAGCAGCAGGCGGCGTCGTAGCGGCTACTCTTCGCTGTGTCGCATCAGCGAGACGCCCAGCGTCGCGCCGATCGCGAGGGCCGGTAAGGCCTCTACGTGTCCCTTGAGCGCGAGCAACACCGCCGAGAGTGTGCCGGCGACCAGGATCAGACCGCGCAAGGCGAGTTCTTGCAGACCTAACTTCTTCATTTTGTGTGACGACGCTTGGACCGGCGCCGCTACCCCGATTGTACCAATGTGCACCATCGGTGGCGATTGCGCCGTGACGCTGCACACATCTACATCCTCGCCGGAATCGGAATTCCCAGAAGGTCCAACGCGCCGACCATCGTCCTCTGGAAGATCTCGGCGCAAACGGCGCGGCGCTGGCGCTCGGCGTCGTCCTTCTCGTTGAGGATCGGGAAGCGGTGATAGAACGAGTTGAACTTCTGCGCCAGATCGAGCAGGTCGTGCGTGATTACGGAGAGCTCGAGCGAGTCGACGGCGCGACGGATCGACGCCGGAAGCTCTGCCGAGAGGCGAACCAGTTCCCACATGTCGTCGGTCAGTCCTTCGTTCAGAGTGAGCCGGTCGAGCGCGCGATCGTCGGTCAACGGATCGACGCCCCGCTCCTTCATTTTGCGGAAAATGTTCTGCACGCGTACGGTCGAGTACTGCAGGTACGGCCCCGAATCTCCTTCGAAGGTGAGGGCCTCAGCGAAGTCAAACGCGATCACTTTATTGCGACCAAATTTCAGCATGAAATAACGTAACGCTGCGACCGCCACCTCCCGACCCAGCGTGACCACTTCTTCTTCAGACAAACCCTCGGCCTTCAGGCCTGAACGCACCGCCTCCGTGGCTCTGCTTTCGAGCGCGGTCATCAAATCATCGGCCTTGACTCCAACCCCTTTGCGTCCAGACATCTCCACGTAGGCGCGCCCGGCGTCTTCCTCGGAGATCTCCATGCCCAGTGTCTCAGCCGTCGCCGGCGTGAGCGCGACCATCTCGTACGAGAAGTGAATCGACCGCTCCGCTTCGCGCGCGTGTCCGAGAAGTCGCAGACCTTCCTTCACGACTTTCTGCAGATAGGCCTGGCGGACATCGATGACGTTGTAGACCCTTTGCGCGCCGCCGAACTTCGGTGCCGCCGGCGATCCTTCCTCAGTCGTCGACTCCCAGAGAATGCGTCCATCCGCGTAGCGCAGGAACTCGCGATAGTTGAACGTGCGATCCAGCAGCCCGAACTTCCAGAGCTGATAGGCGATGTCTTTGCCGGTGTACGTCACCGTGCCGTTGGAGCGCACGAGGATCTTGTCCGGCTCATTCATCCCCTCGAACTCTTCGCTCTCGGCCAGCTTCATCACCCAGCAGCCCTTGTGCTTCCCCTCCGTCTCGTAGACGACCGCATCCGATTTCTTGAGCAACTCGAACGCGCGTTCCCAGAAATGGAGGCGGATGATGTCGCTCTCTTTCGGGAGCAGGTCGTACTCGATGTCGAGGCGCAGCATCGTCTTCATGTGCCGGCGCACGATCGCCCGCGCGATGACCGCGGCGAGCTTCGCTGTGTCGCCTTCCCCGTGCTCGATGCGATGCAGCGTGTCGCGGCGCCACTGCTGCGACTCGGGCTGCTCGGCGTAGTAATTCGCCATCTGCGAATAGAGATCCCAGCAGAAGTAATCGAACGGAACGTTCGGATCGTCGATGCGCTTCTGCACTTCAGCGATACCTTCGTGAAGCAGATGCTCGAATCCGACGACGACGTCGGCCACCTGCACGCCGGTGTCGTCGATGTAGTTCTGCACCTCGACTCTGCTCCCAAGCCATCGCAGGCAGCGCACGAGCGTGTCTCCGAGGACCGCGTTGCGGATGTGGCCGATGTGCGCGGCCTTGTTCGGATTAATGTTGGTGTGCTCGACGATGACGCGCTCGCCGCCCGTGGCCGGACTCTCCATCACCGTACGGATGTGTGCGACGGCGAATGCGCCGCGATCGAAGCGGAAGTTCAGATATCCGGCGCCCTCGACGGAAACCGACTGCACGAGCATCGGCAACTTCAAATCCTTGGCAACCGCCTCGGCGATCTCGCGCGGTTTGCGCTTGAGCGCCTTGGCCAGCTCCAGACACAGCGGCGTCGCCAGGTCGCCCATGTTCAGTTTCGGTGGTGCCTGCACGATCACGCGATCGACGGCGTGCCCGAAGAGCGCAAGGACGCGCGTCTTGAGAGTCTCGGTGAGCTGTTCGGTGATCTGTTCCAGGATCATGCTCAGTCGCAGTGCGTCGTATCGTTCCAGAGTTTCAGTACCCACGCATCACCGCGGCGTACGAACACGTTCAGCGCGGCGTTGTCCTGCGCGAAGTGGCGCGCCGCGGACAGCGGGAGATCGAGTAACGCGGTCGCGGCGATTCGAATTGCCGTGCCGTGGGTGACGACGATCGGATGCCTCGCCCCATTCATCGTGTCGAGCGCACGCCTGATCCGCGCGAGCACGTCGGTGTGCGATTCGCCGTCAGGAGAGGGAAAATCGTCCTCGGCGATCCAGCGTTTGTAGATGTCCTGTTCCGTCCTGCGAATCTCGAAAAACTTCTGTCCCTCCCACCGCCCGTAATTCATCTCCCGAAGCTGGTCGACGACGCGGACCTCCAGTCCCGTGACTTCGGCGATCCTCTGCGCTGTCGTCAGCGCTCGCTGCAGCGGCGACGAGAAGATCGCGTCGGGAGTGAAGCGCTTCAGCCGCTGCGCGAGTCGCATCACCTGCTCGCGTCCGCGATCGGACAGCTCGCTGTCGCCCCAGCCTTGAGCAATGCCGGCGACGTTGTGCGTCGTCTCGCCGTGGCGCACGAGGACCAACTGCTCCGTCACGATGCGACCGGCACGCGATTCGGAACGAGCAGACTGTCGGCGGTCATCTCCTTCGGTCGATCGATGCCGAGGATGCCGAGGATTGTCGGGGCGACATTCTCGAGCGCACCGCCGTCGCGCAATGAGCCGAAACGCTTCTTCGGATCGGCGAGGATCAGCGGCACGGGATTCGTCGTGTGAGCGGTGTGCGGCTGATTCGTGGCCTCGTCGAACATCAGCTCGCAGTTGCCGTGATCGGCGGTGATGACCACAACACCGTCGACCTTGGCCGCGGCGTCGATGATCGTGCCGACGGCGACGTCGGTATCGTGCACCGCTTCGACGGCCGCTTTCATCACGCCGGTATGTCCGACCATGTCCGGATTCGCGATATTCAGCACGATCACGTCGTATTTCTTCGCGCCGACCTCCTCCACGACGCGATCCGAAAGCTCGGGCAGCGACATCTCCGGCTTGAGATCGTACGTCGCCACCTTCGGCGATGGAATGAGCACGCGCTCCTCGCCGGGAAACTGCGTGTCTGATCCACCGTTGAAGAAGAAGGTCACGTGCGCATACTTTTCCGTTTCGGCGATGCGCAACTGCTTCAGTCCCGCTTTCGAAAGAACTTCGCCGAGGTGATTCTTGATCTGCTGCGGAGGATAGACGACCGGGAGGTTGAAATCCTCGTGGTAGCGGTTCATCGTCAGGATCTTCGCCTTCGGGTGCACCGTTCGCTTGAAGCCGCTGAAGTCATCATCTTTGAACGCGGTGACGATCTGCCGCATGCGATCCGCGCGGAAATTGAAGAAGAGGAGCGCGTGGCCGTCCTCGACTTTGCCGAGGTGCGCGCCCGATTTGTCGAGCACCGCGATCGGCTCCATGAACTCATCGGTGACGTTCTGATCGTAGAAGCGGCGGACGGTTTCGATCGGATCCTTGCTCTGCGCGCCGACGCCGAGCGTCATGAGGTC
>DASXRT010000042.1:0-4440 GCA_036506455.1 Thermoanaerobaculia bacterium | reverse complement strand
GGAGTGCGTACCGGCCTGCCGACGACGAAGTCATCGACGTCCGTCGTGCGCCGTCCGCCGCCGTGAAGCGAGAATACCCAATCGCCGCCGATTCCGTCCTTGAACCGCTGCACGAACGAGATCTGCCGGCGATCGAGCTCGCGTTCGAGCCACTGTCGAGTGGATGCAGCATGCGGCCCGAGCATGTCGGCATGCACGATGACGAAATCGCAGCCGACGCGGCGGAGCTCATCGCCGAACTCGTCAGGAATCGGGAACGATTTGAACATCGCACTGAATCGATACCACTCAGGCGGGACCACACCTGAGGCACCATTGACGAGATTCCTGTGATGCGACACGGCACGATACGCATAGAGGTACTCACTGCCGGCGATGTCGATCGGCAGTTCGACGACGGCCACAGCCGGCTGGGCCGCGAGCCAGCGGTAGACGTCGGACAACTCCAGCGGGACGCGAAACCAACGAATCGGTGCCGGGAGTAGCTCGACGACAAAGAGCAGCGGGATCACCGCGGCGACCCACCACTTGCGTCGAGCAATGAACGCGGTCGCGACCGCGATCAGCATCGCCAGACCCACGTAGGCGATCTCCGCCCACCGCGCCGGAACGCGGATCCCCCGAAAACCAGGAACCGCATCGAAGAGAAATTGATGGAAGTAGAAATTGAGGCCGAGCGATCCCAGCACACCGATGACGGTCCAGAGGAGACCGAGCGTCACGCCACGGATGTACCGCGGCGCAAGAGCGATCGCCGCGATCGCCGCGATCAATGACAGCGCCCCGGGAAAGAGCCTCATCTCTGGATACACGCGGTCATCGCGAAAGACTGCGTAGTTGCGAATGCGGTGACTGACGACGAGCCAGTCGTTCCACGTCGCCGAGTACCACTTCGTTTCGCTCCAGTCGCGTGTCACTCCAACCCTGAGGTACGGAATGAGAAACGGCGCCAGTAGCGCCGCGGCGAGGCACGTGACCATCACGAGCTCGCGCCATCGTCGAACACCGGCGATGACGAAAAGCAGCGCGGTGACACCGATCGCGAAGGATCCGAAAAGCAGCCAGTGAATGTTGGTCAGGCCGTTGATCAGAAAGACCGCGCCGAACAGCGAGGCCGTTCGCCACGATGGCCGATCGATGGAATCGAGCAGCGCGACGAGCAGCAGCGGCACCCAGCCGGCGAACACATGCTGCACATGCGGTAAGTGCGTAAAACGAAACGGGACAAATGCGTGGAACACGCCGGCAGCCATTCCGGCGATGAATGAGCCCGTCAGGCGAACGCCGAGGAGATAGGCTGCGAAACCGGAGAAGGCGAAGCCGGCGAGCATCGCGATGTTGTGGGCCGTCACTGGACCGACGCCGAGCGCGCGAAATGGCATGAGGAAGAGCGCGATGCCATAGAGATTCTCGGAGAATGCCAGCGTGTCATGAGCCGGATAGAAGATGTTCGCCTCGAAGAGGGAAAGAGGCTGGTGAAAAGTCGCGTAGTCATCCCAGTCGAGGATCCAGATATTGATGTACGGATCACCGGGATCAGAGACGACGTGGTTTATCCGCGGCGCCAGCGGCCACGTCATCAGAATGGCCAGGACGATGAAGATCGCAGCAGCCGCCGCGTGCTGCTTCCGCATGCGGGCGGGATGATATCTTCGATTTCGGATACTCCATGCGCACGAAAATCTTTCTCGTTTTCATCATTCTGATGGCCACGACGCTCAGCGGCGCGACGCGGCGTCGTGCCGCGTCACCGGATCGCTGCTCGGCGATCGTTTCGCCGGCGACGCTCTCGTTCACGGCGGCGGGCGGGCACGCATTTGTCGCCGTCGCGGTCAGCGGTGGATGCGACTGGTCGCCCGTCGCGAGCGACTCTTGGATCATGGCCGCGCCGGCGAGCGGCGGCGTTTCCGTCGACGTCCCCCCGAATGCCGCAACGACGCCGCGCACCGCGCTGATTCACGTGCGCGGCGCGGTCGTCGTCGTCGCGCAGGCGGCGAATCAGATCCCGAACCTGCTCTCGAACGGCGGATTCGACAACAGTCTCGACGGATGGAGTAATGCATTTTCCGGCGCCGGCTCGGTCACGTGGACGGCGGGCACGGCGCTGATTACCTCGATGCAGACGACGCCCGGCTATCAATTGAGTCAGTGCGTGAGCGTGACGGGCGGCAAGCGCTTCGAAGCGGGGACCAAGGCGCTCATTCCGGTAGGCCAATCCGATGGAGTGATAAACCTGGCAGTGTACGAGTACTGGGTTCCGAACTGCACTGTGAGCGCGGGATATCACCAACATCCTCTTCAGGCCGCGCGTAGCCCGATCGGAACGTGGTTCGACAGCAGCATCGTCTGGAACAGCGACTTCGGCACGAAGAGCATCCTCGTCGTGATCGGCGCGGGCGGATCGTTCTCGCCGCCGTTCAGCGCGTACTTTGACGACGTGTTCATCCGGGAAAAACCGTGACCGTCATCGTCCTCTTTGGAGGGGCGAGCGACGAGCGGCACGTCTCGGTCGCCACCGCGCAGAACGTCGCCCGCTCGCTCTCCGACCCGCTGTGCTGGTTCTGGGCGCCGCACGGCGCCATCTACGATGTCGCGATCGAACACCTTCTCGCGCATCAGAGACCGTTCGAGATCGATTTCGATCCCAAGCGTCCCGCAATCTGGCCCGATCTCGAAATGGCGCTCGACACGCTCCCGGTCGAAGATCCTGTCTTCTTTCTCGCTCTTCACGGCGGCGCGGGAGAAGACGGCACGGTGCAGCGGATGATGGAGAAGCGCGGCATCGCCTTCACCGGATCAGGCTCCTGGACAAGCGCTGCGGCCCTCGACAAGGAGCGCGCCAAAGAGCTGGTGAAAGATCGTGTGAAGGTGCCCGAGTCGCGCAGAGTCGCGATCAGCGATGCCGAGACAATTCGCTCGGCGGTCGAGAGCATGCTCGAGCGCTACCCGCGCATCGCGCTCAAGCCGCTCGCTGGGGGATCGAGCCGCGGGCTCTTCTTCCTCGACCGCGGCGGCGACATCGATGACGTGATCCGCGACGTGGCGAAGCTGAAGATGCCGTACATCATCGAGCAGTTCGTCAAAGGACGCGAGCTGACCGTGGGCGTGATCGAGCGTGACGATGGTCTGATGGCGCTGCCGGTGATGGAGATCGAGATCGACCCCGGCCGTGACTTCGACTACCTCGGCAAATACCTCGGCAAAGGCACGCGCGAGATCTGCCCGGCGAAGATTCCCGACGACATGACGCGAGCGGCGCAGCAGGCCGCGGTCGCCGCACACGAAGCGCTGCGATGCATGGGCTACTCGCGCACGGACTTCGTGGCCGCGGACGACGGCATGTATTTTCTAGAATTGAATACGCTGCCGGGATTGACGACGGCCTCGCTCGTGCCGCAGGAGCTGCGCGCCGCCGGAATCGAGTTCCGAGAGTTCCTCGATGCGCAGATCGAGCTGGCGCGCAAACGCGTGGTTAAGACGTCTGCGGAGCCTGCGGCGCGTTGAGCACGGTGATGCGGCCATCCGTCTTCGGCACGAGCGGCTGAGGGAAAGTCTTCAATACATCGGCGAAGACGTCGTGCAGCGGGCGATCGAGCGTCACAGTGATGCGATCGGAGGGCACGGTTTGCATCACCGGCTGCAGGCCATCGCCGCCGTTCGCAAGAAAGTCGGGCATCGCCACGCGATAGAGCTTCGCGGGATCGAGCGGCGATCCGTCTTCCATCGTCACCGAGACCAGCCGGTTGCGTTCTGCGGGTGGTTTGTCGGCATCCTTCGCGGCGTCGAATGTGTAGCGGATGCCGCCGACCTGCATGATGCCGCGCTCGCCGTTGGTCGTGATCCGGAGGATGTCGATGATCTGCGCGCCGGTGAGCGTCACGACCGCCGGATAGTTGTCGAATGGGCTGACCTCGAAGATGTCGCCGTAGACGAGATCCCCTGCCCGCAGCGGCGCGCGAATGCCGCCGGAGTTCATGAAGGCGATGTCGGTGTTCAACGCGCGCCGCATGGCGTCCGTCAAGAGATCGCCGACTTGCGACTCCGCGTTGTAGTTGCGCGCGAACGTGCCGGCGGCTTGCACGCCGATCTTCTCGTTTCGCTTGGCCGCAACGCGTTCGTTGTACGGAGCGATCAACGCGGCGACAGCCGGATCGGGCTCGATCGTTCGTCCGAGAAACGTGCGTGGAACGAGAGTCGCGCCGCGCGGGGCATCGCGTGATTCGCAGCGATCAGTTCCGCTGTAAACGCTCGCGCAGATCATCGTCAGCGGACGGATATTCGTGCGGGAAGTGTCGACGCGATGGCGACCGCGATCGACCCACAGATCGAGCGTCGAAAACTCCGCACTGTAGGCGAGGCCCTGAACCGCCGGAACGCCGTTGACGAATTGCCGCATCTGCTGATGCGTGTGTCCGGCGAAGTAGGCGTCGATCGTTCCCG
>DASXRT010000041.1:0-27712 GCA_036506455.1 Thermoanaerobaculia bacterium | reverse complement strand
GCCACCGACTGGACGTACGTCCACTCGTAATGCTCGACGCTGATGTGAAGATGGCACCAGGGACACTCGAATTCCACGACGCACCTCCGCTATGGTGCCGGCGGAGAGAGATGCGCCGACTGCTACTTGAGGAGTTGCACGAGCGGACCGAACCACACCCCCTGCAGTCGTAATACACTGAAAACTATGGCCAAATCACCTCTCCAGCGGATGCGTGACATCTGCCTTTCCCTCCCCGACACCGAGGAGACGATGACCTGGGGCGAGCCGCACTTTCGCGTCATGGGAAAGATCTTCTCCGGCTACGGCAAAGAGAAAGGCAAAGAGACCATCGGCTTCAAGCTGGAGATGGAGCATGCCGACATCCTGGTCAACAACGACCGTCGCTTCAACCGGGCGCCGTACGTCGGTCACAAAGGCTGGGTCTCGATGGACGTGAAGGCGATCGACGACTGGGACGAAGTGCGCGCCCTCGTCCTCGAGAGCTATCGGCTGATCGCGCCGAAGAAGTCGCTCGCTAAGTTGGAAGGGCGCGCGGCGACGCGAAAAGCGCGCTGATGTCCCGATCGGAACGATTGGCTCTGGCCGCATGCGCGATTGCGTCACTCGTCCTGCGATCGATCGCCTTCTTTCACTACCGCTTCGATTCCGATGAGCCGCAGCATCTGCACGTCGCCTGGGGCTGGACCGCCGGCCTGGTGCAGTATCGCGACTATTTCGACAATCACGCGCCGCTGTTCCACATCCTCAGCGCACCGCTCCTGGCGATCCTCGGCGAACGCTCCACGATCCTCTTCTACATGCGCGCGGCGATGTTGCCGCTGTTTCTGATCGTCATCTTCTGCACGTACCTGTTGGCGAAGCGGCTCTATTCAGAACGCATCGCGCTGTGGTCGGCGGTTCTTCTCAGTCTCTTCCCTCCATTCTTTCTGAAGTCGCTGGAGTATCGAACAGACAACCTCTGGACCGCGCTGTGGATGGTCGCGCTGGTCGTGTTGATTTCCAGACCACCGGCAGCGCCGCGATGGTTCATCGCCGGTCTGATCCTCGGGACCGCCATGACCGTGTCGATGAAGACGACACTTCTCCTGATCACGCTCGCCGGCGCGGGCGTGATCACTCGCTGGGTCATCGGCGACAAAACGCGCTTCGTCGTTCCCGCGATCGCCGCAGCGTGCGGATTCGTGATCATGCCGGCGATTGTCGCCGGATATTTCATCGCCGCCGGCGCCTCGCCGCGACTCGTCTACTGCGTCTTCACGTTCAACGCTGCGCTCGAGAGAGTGCGGCCGCACATCACAATCGAACGTTTCCTGTGGCCCTTCGCAATCGCCGCGATCGTGTTTCTCGCGCGCCGCTATCGTCACAGCGAAATGCGGCGGATGTTCTGCGCGGTGGCACTCGCCGTCTTCTGCGTCACGCTGCTGGCGTTCTGGATTCTCATCTCTCCGCGCGACATGCTGCCGATCATGCCGATCGGCGCCATGTTCCTCGTGGCCGCCTTCGAACGCTTCGACGACCGCGTGTTCACCTGCAGCATCACCGCAGTCGTCTTCATCGTCTCGCTGTTCTATTACGCGAATCGATTTCAGAATCACACCGAACAATTCGTGACGATGATGAATCAGGTGTTGCGACTCACCCGTCCCGGCGAGCCTCTGATGGACATCAAAGGCGAAACGATTTACCGCCCGCGACCGTTCTATTACATCTTCGAGCTGATCACGCGCTCGGAGATCGACAACGGATTCATTCGCGACACGGTCCCGGAGGCGGTCGTGGCGGCGCGTTGCCACGTCGCGCAAGCCGACGGGACGATGTTTCCGCCTCGCGGCCGCGCCTTCCTCAACGCAAACTTCATGGACCTCGGACGCCTTCGCGCGTCGGGACAGTGGATCCAGCCGGATGGCACGTTCAGCATCGCTGTGCCGGGCCCATACGTCGCTGTCAATGAGAGAGGTGAAGCGTCAGGATCGCTCGATGGATCCACTTACCCCGGCGCACGCGAGCTCGCGGCCGGGACTCATCGTTTCGTCCGCGCGGAAAACGAACGAATCGCCGTCATCTGGGCGCGCGCGTTCGAGCGCGGTTTCTCGCCATTCCATCTGCAGGACCGCAACTTCAGGTATAGAGCCCGCCACTCACATTCAAAACAGTACCGGTGACGTAGCCGGCCTGTTCCGAAGCGAGGAAGACGACCGCATACGCGACATCGTCCGGTGTGCCGAGACGTTTGAGCGCAATGCGATCTTCGAGCTTCCCTTTCGCTTCGCCCGTCATCGCCTCGGTCATCCCCGTCTGGATGAAGCCGGGGGCGACGGCATTCACGGTGACGTTACGCGATCCGATCTCCAGCGCCAGCGACTTGGTAAACCCGATCAGCGCCGCCTTCGACGAGGCGTAATTCACCTGGCCGGCATTCCCCATCATGCCCACGATGGAGGAAATGTTGATCACGCGTCCCCAACGCGCTCGAATCATCTTCTTGACGATTTCCTGCGTGATGTTGAACGCCGAATCGAGATTCGTGCGCAACACGTTTGTCCACGCGTCGGGTTTCATGCGGATGAAGAGATCGTCGTCGGTGATCCCGGCATTGTTCACGAGGATGTCGATGCCACGCTCGCCGAGGAGCTTCTTCACGCGATCGCGGACGTCAGCGGCGGCGATGTCCAATTCCACGGCGGTGGCGTTGCCGATCTCCCTGGCGACCTGTTGCACGCGATCGACGCTGCGCGCCGCGCAGAGGATGTGCGCGCCCGTCTCTCCCAATCGACGCGCGATCGCTTCACCGATTCCACGCGACGCCCCGGTGACGAGCGCGGTCTTTCCCGTGAGATCGATCTTCATGCGTTCACTCTCGCGATGAACGCGTCGATCGACGCGGCATCGGAGACGTTCATCAGCTCAACCGACGGATCGATGCGCTTGATCAATCCCGTGAGCACGTTCCCCGGGCCGACTTCGACAAAATGACGCACGCCCATCGAGATCATCTTCTGTACCGATTCCACCCATCGCACCGGTGAGACAACCTGCCGGATCAGCGCGTTTCGCACCGCGTGCGCCGTTCCGATCGGTGAGGCATCGACGTTCGAGATCAGCGACAACCAGAGATCCTTCAGCGGCGCTTCATCGAGCACCGGTCGCAGTTTCTCTTCCGCGGGTTGCATCAGCTCGCAATGAAAGGGGGCCGACACCGGCAGCGGCAAGGCGCGTCGTACGCCACGCTTCTTCGCGATTTCGATGGCGCGATCGATTCCGGCTTTCGTTCCGGCGATGACGATCTGTCCCGGGGCATTGATGTTCGCCACGGACACGACTTCGCCGTGCGCCGCTTCTTCGCAGATCGCGCGTGCCTCTTCGACCGTCGGTCCGATCAATGCGGCCATGCCGCCGGTGCCGACGGGCACGGCCTCCTGCATGAACTTTCCGCGCAGACGAACGATCTTCGCTGCTTCGCCCGGCGTCAGACCGCCGACACCGACGATCGCGCTGTACTCGCCGAGGGAGTGACCGGCGACGAGATCGCGACGAGTCGCGCCTTCTTCTTCGAGCACCGCGTGAATCGCCGACGACACGGCCAGAATCGCCGGCTGCGTGTTCTGCGTCAACTTCAGCTCTTCGTCAGGCCCCTCGAAACAGAGTTTCGAAATGGAGAAGCCGAGGGCGCGGTCGATCTCATCGAACACACGACGCGCGGTGGGAAAGCGCTCCGCGACATCCCTGCCCATCCCCGCGTACTGGCTGCCCTGTCCGGGGAACACGAATGCGGTGTTGTGCTGCACGGCCGCGAATGCTACCTGAGCGCGTAAGCGATTACATAGTCGCCGAGCTTCGTGCCGGCCTTGCCGTGGCCACCGGCGCAGATGACGACGTACTGCTTGCCGTTGATGCGATAGGTCATCGGCGTCGATTGAGCGCCCGCGGGGAGCGGAGATTCCCACACCACGCTGCCATTCTCGATGTCGAACGCGCGCAGCGTGTCGTCGCCGATTGCCGCGGCGATGAAGACGAGCCCACCGCGCGTCAGGAGCGCTCCGCCGAGGGCCGGAACCCCCTCCACTCCTTCGCGTTTGCCGAGCGGCACTTCCCATTTCTTCCGGCCGGAGTCGGCATCAATCGCGGCAAGCGTTCCCCACGGCGGCGCGATGCACGGCGATCCATGCGGCGATAGAAACGGCTCGCGATACATGCCGTAGGGCGCGCCGCGCTGCGACGCAAACTCGCCGGTCAGGCGATTGTCCTGTCCGCTCTGCCGCTCCTGCGCAAAGTTCTCGCGTGGAATCAATCTCACGAAAAACGGCAGTCGATTGAGCGGCACGATCAACAACCGCCGATCGCCGTCATAGGACGCACCGCCCCACGCGACGCCACCGATGTTTCCCGGATACACGATCGTCCCCTTCACGCTCGGCGGCGCGAAGATGCCTTCCGAAGGCAGATCGGCGATGCGTTTGCGGCACCACTCTCGATCCTCATCCGTCGCGCCCCACGCATCCGATGAACGCAGCGATCCCTGAGGAACGAGCTTCACGCCGAAGGGCTGCGTCGGTGATGCGTTCTCGCCCGGCACGTCGCTCTTCGGAACCGGTCTCTCCTCGACCGGAAGAAGTGGGCGACCCGTGGCGCGATCGAGGATGAAGAGATTCCCGGTCTTCGTCGTCACAGCGACGGCATCGGTCTTCCCGAACTTGATCAGCACCGGCTGCGAGGCCACGTCGTAATCCCACAAATCGTGATGGACGACCTGGAAGTGCCACGCGATCTTTCCGCTCTGCGCGTGAAGCGCTACGACGGAGTTCGCATAAGCGTCATCGCCGGGTCGAAACCCGCCGAAGTAATCAGGGCTCGGACTGCTCGTCGGGATGAAGACGAGCTTTCGAACCGGATCGACAGAGATCACCGACCAGGCGTTGGCGGCACCGCTCTCGCCGGAAAACTTCGCCAGCGGATCGAACGACCATCGGAGAGCACCGGTGCGCGCATCGAACGCGCGGACCGTGCCGCGCTCCACGACTGCGGCCCCGTTGTCTCCGATCGAAGAGCCGACGACGACAAGATCGTCGACGACTGCCGGTGGTGACGTCACCTGATAGTCCCCCGTGCCGCGATCGTTGACGCCGCGCTTGAGATCGATCTCGTGCAGTAGCGCGCCGGTCAGTCTGTTCAGGATGATCAAGCGCCCGTCGATCGTGCCGAGGAAGAGTCGATCGTGCCAGGCGGAAAGGCCGCGCGACGTCACCTCAGAATAGTTGCGCGCGCGATCGATCTTCGGATCGAACGTCCACTTCTCCGCGCCCGTTGCCGCGTCCAGCGCGATGACTCTGTTGTACGGCGTGACGACGTAGAGCGTGCCGCCGATCATCAGCGGCGTGCATTCGAATGCCGCCTTGCGGTTGAGATCCGTCTCCGGCTGCAACGCGCCGGTGCGATATGTCCACGCGACTTCGAGCTTCGAAACGTTTTCGCGATCGATCTGGGCGAGTCGCGAATAGTGCGAGCCACCCGCGTCGCCGGCGTAGTGGCGCCATTCGACGTCCTGCGCGTTGGCGGCGATCGCGAAAAGCAGCGCGAGCAGTGTGCTCTTCATTCCGCCAGCGCGTGTTCGTGCTCGCGCGAGTGCAGGTCGCCGATCTTGTCGCGGATCTTCGTATCCATCTGATTGACCGCGAAGTCGCGCGCCACGCGGATCGCGTTCTTGATCGCCTTCGCGTTTGACCGGCCGTGACAGACGATGCAGCCGCCGTTGACGCCGAGGAGCGGCGCGCCGCCGTATTCGGTGTAGTCCATGCGCTGAATGAGACCTTTGAGCGCTCCCTTCACCAGAAATGCGCCGGCCTGGCGCACGAGATTCTTCATCAGCTCGCGACGAAGATCCTTCTTCACCATCTCGCCGAGCGACTCCGACGCTTTCAGGACCACGTTGCCGATGAAGCCATCGCATACCACGACATCGCAGTTGCCGTTGAAGACATCGCGGCCTTCGGCGTTGCCGATGAAATTGAGACCGGTCTCTTTGAGAACGCGGAACGTCTCTTTCGTCAGCTCATTGCCTTTGCCTTCTTCCTCGCCGATCGAGAGCAGTCCAACCCGCGGCTCATCGATGCCGAAGACCATCTGCGCGTAGAAGTGACCCATGACCGCGAACTCACGCAGATACGCCGGCTTCGAGTCGACGTTCGCGCCGACGTCGAGCAGCACCGTGTGGTCCTTCGCATTCGGAAGGATCGCCGCGAGCGCCGGACGGCTCACGCCTTCGATGGTGCCGAGGACCATGTAGGCGGAGGTCATCGCGGCGCCGGTGTGACCGGCCGAGACCATCGCCGCGGCGCGGCCTTCTTTCACCAGATTCGCGCAGACGCGGATCGACGAGTTGCGCTTCTTCCGGATCGGAGCGAGCGCGGTATCGTCCATCTCCACGACTTCGCGCGCGTCGACGATCTCGATGCCCGCCACTCTGTCGCCGCCGAAATGCTTCAGCTTCTCGGCGAGGATCTCCTGTTTGCCGACGAGAAGGATGTCGACCGGATACTCGCGCACAGCGATGAGCGCGCCCCGAATGATGTCATCAGGCGCGTGATCGCCACCCATCGCGTCGAGTGCGATGCGGCACGATCCGGAGCGGGCTCCATCGGCCATGGACTGCGAAAAAACTACAGAATGTCCTTGACCGCGATGACTTCGCGGCCCTTGTAGTAGCCGCACTTCGGACAGACGCGATGAGGCATCTTCGCCTCATGGCACTGCGGGCAGGTGGAGAGCGACTTCTTCTCGAGGAAATCGTGCGCCCGTCGCGAGCGCGTGCGCGCTTTGGAGTGTCTTCGTTTTGGATTTGGCATCGGAGCTCCTAATTATTCTTCTTCGATAATTGATCACGAATTCCCTGCAGCGCAGACCAGCGTTCGTCGGTCAGGGCCTCATCGCAGTGACAGCGCTCGCGCGAGCGATTCGCTCCACATTTCGGGCAAAGACCGAGACAATTCTCGTCGCAGAGCGGCTTCATGGGAATGGAGAGCTGAATCTGCTCCAGCGCGAGATCCCGGAGCGGCACCGTCCGCTCGGAGTAAAACTCGACATCGAGCTCCTCCTCGCCGGCGATCTCCACTTCCTGTTCCTCTCCGGATCCCTCGGGACGAGGCCGGAATCTTACGTGAAACTTCGACGAGTTCGCAAACGGATACGGATCGAGACAGCGCGAGCAATTCAGGTCCACCGTCACGCGCGAATGACCATCGAGGATGTATTCGCCGCTCGAACCGCCCTGCTCCACCCGCACGTCCATCTCGATGGCCGCGGTGCCGGCGACCTCTTCGCGATCGATCTCCGAAACCGGAAGCTCGAAGCGGCCCTGATATTCCTGTGGACCGCGTTCGTCGATCTCGTCGAAGTCGATGACGTCGTTCATGGGATTGCACGCAAGCACACGTCCTGCCGTGCGCCGGTTCACGCCCTAACCTCTTGATCCGCCGATCTATTTCGACGCGATGCGGACCCGCAACTCCTCCGTGGTGGCGGTCGTCGACTGAGCGGCCTCGATCGAATCGGCGCCGGCAAGGGCCTCGATCCAGTGCCGGAGATCGCGCGCCGAGCGATAGATGCGCGGCGCCGCCAGGCGAAGTCCGGTGTTGTCGCCGAGCTTCACCAGCAGCGGCACGGCGCGCCTGGGATCGATGCGTACGGCCCAGTCGTTCGACGGCCACTGGCCATCGACGAACGTTTCCGTTGAGTACTTCTTCATGCTGTTTCGATCGAACGACAGCAGGATGGTCTCGCCTGCGTCGCGAATTTCGCCGAAGGTTTCCACAGTGCTCCTGATGCGATCGACGGTCTGGCGATTCTCCGGCGTGGCCTTGGCGATGATCAAACCGTCGGGCCGAGGAAGGAGCGTGCCGGCATTGACGTCGTAGAGAATGATGGAACCGCCGTCGTCGAGAAGATGCGAGACGCGAGCGAGGAAGAGCCGATCGAGATCGCCGACAACGCGCGGCGGTTCGCGAAAGATTGCGGAGAGGAGCGCGCCACGCGGGAACTTCAGTGTAGCGCCGCCGACTTCGGCGGCCCGCGCCGCTGAAGTCAGCGGCGCTACACTCCTAAACAAAACATCGTTCACACCCACCTGCAACGTCGTGACCGCCGGTCTCCCAATCGGTGGGAACGCGCCGCGCGATGCGGCTTGCTGCACGACGATGGCGTCAGCAGACTCGAGGCCATTCGCCAGAGCGAGCATCTCATCGAGCCGTTGCACTCCGATCGGTTGTCCGGCGCCGGCGTTGATGAGGAAAGTGCCAGCGCTCACTCGCGCGTCGATGCCCGATCCGATCATCAGATACAGGCGCACGACCACCGCGCGCAGCGGATCGAGATGAGTCGCGTAGCTGGTCAGCTTGCCGGCGCGCCAGATGACGAGATCCGCGCCGCCGATCATCCACGATCGCGGAAGCGACTGAGTGTCGGTCCACTCTTCGACCGGCCCGCGCGTGATCGGATTGGCGAGCAACTTCGCTCGAAATCCCCCGGCACTCGGAATGAGCGCAAATGCCTCGGCCGATGCCGGAACAGCGGAAAGCAACGCACGCTGCGCCGGCGTGAGCGGAAAGCGCAGTCCCGTGCTCGTCGCCGGCGTGGTCGCTTTCAGATAGACGATCAGCGTGCCGACGATCAACGCGATGATCAGTACGATCAGAAGGAACTTGCGCAACTGGTACTATCCGCCTCCGTGATTTTGCCGACGATCGGCACGGTGGTTCACACTCTGGGCCATGCTCTCGCACAGCGGATCGCCGGCGCAGTCCGCGCTGCCATGAGGCGCGAGCGCAAACTCCGTATCGGTATCGACATCAGGCCGTTCTACGAGCCGCTCACTGGCGTCGGCTGGTATCTGTATCACCTTCTGCACGAGATCGCCCGCCACGACGACGTCGAGATCTATCTTTTCGGCGACGCACGACTGACGGATCTGGGCCCGCAGCTTCACGCCGATCTGCCGCGGAGCGCGCAGCTTTGCGTGTTCGATTTGCGCGGACAACCGAAGTCGCGGCTGGCCCGGCCGCTCACTGCAGCGGCCTATGTGATGTGGATGGCGCTCATCGATTGCGACGTCTTCTTCGGCGCGAACTACTTTCTGCCGCGACTCATGGGAGCTGTGGCGCGGCGCCGCGTGATCACGATTCACGATCTCACCTATAAACGATTTCCCGAATTGCTGCAGAAAGAGACGCTCCATGGCCTCGAACGGCAGATGGCGCGCGAGATCGCCCTCGCCGACGCGATCATCTCCGTGTCCGAGTCGACTCGGCGAGACTTACTGCAGTTTTACGAAGTCGATCCGCAGCGCGTCCACACGATTCACTCAGGCATTGCCGCACCGTCAGACCCGGCGCCACTTCCGGGATTACCCGAACGCTACATCCTCTTCGTCAGCACCATCGAGCCGCGCAAGAATCTCGGCGTTCTGCTCGACGCGTTCGAGGAGATTGACTACGAAGGGGGCCTGGTCATCGCCGGACGAATCGGGTGGAAGTCGGACGAAATCGCGAAGCGACTCGAGGCGCCGCGAATCGTTCATCTCGACTATCTGCCGCCCGCACAGCTCGCGACGGCTTACGCCCATGCGGACGTCTTCGTCTTTCCTTCGCTCTACGAGGGATTCGGTTTCCCACTGCTCGAGGCGATGACGCACGGTGTGCCGGTAATCGCGGCACGCTCGTCATCGCTGCCGGAGATCGGCGGTGACGCCGCGCTCTATTTCGATCCGAGCAGCACGCGGGAACTGGCCGAACTGCTTCGGCGCGTGTTGCGAGACGAGGTGTTGCGCAAAGATCTCGTCGCCCGCGGCCGCGAGCACGCGGCGCAGTTCCGTTGGGACGTCGCTGCGGATCGGACATTGCGCGTGATTCGCGAGGTAACCGATACACTCGAGAAGTGAAGTCGCCGAAGGTGATCATCGACGGCCGCCCGCTCGTGGGCAATCGCACGGGCATCGGCGTGCACACGGCGGAGATCGCGCGGCGCCTGCCGTTCGAGCCCCCGCCTGTGATCGCATCGCATGCTTGGATCGAGAACCGTGATGGCATCGATCACTGCCGATTCGAAGTCAATCCATTCCCCTTCGGCGTGCTCTGGCAGCAGATCGCCCTTCCGACGATCGCCGGCGATGTCTTCTGGGGTCCGCACGGCACATTGCCGGTGATGCTGCGCAAGCCGGCCGTCATCACGCTGCACGACTTCACATCGATCACGATGCCGGGACGTCATGAGCTCAAGACCATTCTCTCGTTCAATCTCTTCATCGCCCGGAGTCTGGAGATCGCCCATCGTGTGGCCGCTGTTTCAAGAGCGATCGCCGATGACGCGATTCGGGGATTCGGCGTACCGCTGTCGAAAATCGAGATCGTGCCGAATGGCGTCGACGAGTTCTTTTCGCCGGGCGACGGTGGCGAAGGTGACTACATTCTCTTCGTCGGCACGCTCGAGCCGCGCAAGGGACTCGACGATCTGATCGCCGCATGGTCGTCGCTCGACCCGCGTCCGCGACTCGTGCTCTGTGGCGATCCGGGCTGGCGCACGCGGATCAACGCGCCGGGCGTCGATTACACCGGCTTCGTATCGAGAGAGCGTCTCCGCGAGCTCTATCGCGGCGCGATGCTGTTCGTCTATCCGTCGCGCTACGAAGGGTTCGGCATTCCGCCGCTCGAGGCGATGTCTTGCGGCGCGCCGGTGATCGCCACACGCACCGGTGCGATCGGAGAGTACGCGGGCGACGCGGCGATCGTGATCGATCCCGGAGACCGCGACGCACTGCGCGAGGCGATCGTGCGACTCATCCGTGATCGCACGCTGCGCAACGAGCTGCGCGAACGAGGTCCGCAGCGCGCTTCCCACTACCGTTGGGATGGAAGCGCGAAAATAATGGCCGAGCTTCTGACCGAGGCAGCGCGGTGCGGATAGGCATCGACGCCCGCAAGATCGCTGATTACGGCATCGGCACCTACATCCGCGGGCTGCTCGGCGGCTTCGCCGAGATACGCGGCGAGGAACGATACGTCGTGCTCGCGCCGGCATCCGCGCGGGACCTCGTGCCCCTCGCATTCGAACACGTTGTCGTCGATGCCCCGCACTATTCGTTCCGCGAGCTTCTCATCATGTCGCGCGCCATCGAGCGCGCGCGACTCGATCTGTTCCACGCCCCGCACTATGTCGTCCCCTTCACTCACTGTCCGATCGTCGTGACGGTCCACGATCTCATTCATCTGCGTCAGAAGCTGCAGAATCGGCTGTACGCGCGCGTGATGATCGGCCGCGCAGTACGCAAGAGCGTCCGGGTGCTGACCGTGAGCGAGAGCGTGAAGCGGCAGATCGTCCGGCACTTTCACTGCGACGAAGAGAAGATCGTTGTCACGGCCAACGGCGTCGACGAGATCTTCCGAGCCGCGGAGCCGAGCCGCTCGCCGGCGCATTACTTTCTCTGCGTCGGCAACGACAAGCCGCACAAGAACGTCGACCGGCTGATCGAGGCATTCGAGCGCGTCCACGCGGAGCAGCGCGATGTCTCGCTCGTCCTGGCCGGCGCGCGCTTCCGCCGCTTTGCCGCGCGCGCGGGCGTCATCACCCGCGGATTCGTCAGCGCGCAGGAGCTGTCGTCCCTCTATCGCAACGCGCTCGCGCTCGTGATGCCGAGTCTCGAGGAAGGATTCGGGTTGCCGGCGGCCGAGGCGATGAGCGCGGGTGCGGCGGTGATCACGTCGAATGCCGAGGCGCTTGTCGAAATCACGGGCGACGCGGCGCTGCATGTCGATGCGACATCGACGACTGCGCTGGCCGAAGCGATGCTCAGGGTCATGAGTGACGATGCGCTTCGTTTCGATCTGGCATCGCGCGGAATCGCGCGCGCGAAGTCGCTCACTTGGCGCGCCTGTGCTGAAAAAACACGCCGCGCGTACCGCGAAGCGATCACGTTTTGATTTCCATTTTCATAATCAAATGCTTGACAATATCGTTTATTCATCGCATATTTATGCCAACAAAATGATGTCTACCTTTCCCCCGAGATCTTCGCAACCAAAGCTTGCCGGAGCGATCCGGCGCTTTTTGCCAAGAAAGCGCGACCGGGAGGTCCCGTACGGCATGAAAGGTGGTGAGCTTGATGGCCGCAAAGAAAAAGGGTGGTAAGAAGGGTGGTAAGAAGTCGTCGAAGAAGAGATAGATCATCACCATAATCTGGGGAGTCGTTTCGAAGGGCCCGTTCGGGCCCTTCGTGTTTTGGCGGAGTGGACGCAACCTTCCGCGCGTTGATTCGTTCATATGAGCATGCGCAGAACCATCCCCATCCTGATGCTGTTGATCGCGTTTCCCGCGGCTGCGGAAAAGGTCAGGCATTCGTTTCAATCATCGGTTCCGCGCGGCCAGGTGCGCCGCGTGGTCATCGACATTCCGGCCGGCGACATCGATGTCCGGAACGGCGCCGCTGACCGCCTCAGCATCTCCGGGTGGGTCTCTCGTGATCCCGACAGCGATCGCAGCCGCGCCAAAGAGCAGCGCATTGTCAACGACACCTCGGTCGAGATCTATATCAGCAACGAGGAGGCCGTCGTGCGCCGCCGTTTCGGCCCGGAGGCGCAAGGATGGCGCGGCGAAATGTTCAGCGGCTATCACCTGAACGTCGAAGTGCCGGCTGGAACCGCGGTCGATGTGCAGACGCACTTCGGTGACGTCTCGATCGAAGGCAGCTTCGGCGATATCGACGTCGACTTGCGTGCCGGCGACATCGATGTACGGATTCCGAAGAAGGACGTCCGCGAACTGAACGCCTCGGCCCGCGTCGGCGATGTGCGCGCGAAGCTCGGCGACGAGATCATCGAGCGCGAGGGCATCTTCCCCGGCACGACCAAGTATCGCAACCCGAATGGCAAGACGATCGTGCACGTCCACGCCACGGCGGGAGACGTGAAGGTGGACCTGCATTAGATTAGTGCCCGCGACAAGGCAATGAATTACTGCCGCACGCGCTCGAGGTTTGCGTTACTCCATTGCGTCGGTGAGTAATCCAGCGGCCGGTTCCAGGCGTTCCTCGCCTCATCGATCAGATTGCCTCGATCTTCGGCCGGCGCTCCCATGACTGTCGTTCCGGAGTTGCGCTCCGAGTCGGGGATCGAACCTGTTGGACAGCTCGAAGTGCTCTCCGAAGGATGACAGAGGCCGAGGTTGTGCCCGAGCTCATGCATGATGCACTTCGCCTGGTATTCGCGAAAGTCAGGGCCGATGATTGGCTGCCAGAGATGCGAGCGGCAGATCAGGTTGTGCGACGGATGGACGTGGAGCTCGGAGACGCCATAGTCCGCATCGTCGAGTGCCGGACGGATCGCCAGAATCAGGAGCTGCGCGTAGTTTCTTGCCAGTCCAAAGATGTGTCGGTCGCGGACTGACGGCGCATCGACAAGCGCAGGTCTCCAGTCGCGGGCCACGGCCGTGTCGCGGCCCGGTCTGGCGTTGACGATCGACTCACCCTCCTCGAAGGCGATGTAGAGATTGATGCCGTGCTGCCGGAAGCGCGAACGGAGCAGATCTCGCGAGAGCGATGTGATCCCCCAGTCGGGATGCGTATTGACGACGATCATCACCAGATCGCGTCGTCCCGGATCGCCGATCGGGCCGCCGTGTTGCGCGAGATCCGCCTCTTCATCCTCGGCAATTCCGTCCGCGTCGGTATCGCCGGTAGCGTCATTCGGATTGGGATCGGCGAATCGTTCGACTGTGACTTTGAATCGAGCGAACCATTGACGGGCCGGATCCTCATTCCCCAGGACCACCTCTTTCAATCCTTCGCGGTTCGTCCACTCGACGTTGGTGGAAAAGCGCTGTCCTGTCTCGCGAACGACTTCGACGGGAGTGCTGAACCTCACGAGCTGATCCGGCTGATCGAGAAGCCAGTTTCCGATCGCGCGTGACGTGAGCGTGAGGTCTACGGTGAACGGCTGTTGATCGGGCGCGTTGAATGTGCCGTCGAGTCCATCAGAAAACGGTTGTCGCACACCGTCAGCAACAACGAAATACCGTCCGGCGGGCAGATTCACCTGATCGAGCTTCAGCGTGACCCGCTGATTGTTTGGATGCGTGAACCAGCGGTCGTTGTCGTCGTCTCGAGCCGCCTCGGCGACATTGGCCAGCGGAGCGATGGCTCCGCATCCTGTGAGCAACGCGAGTGCGGAGAAGAGGAACGCGAAACGAGTCATTTGCGCCTCCGGCGGACCATTATCGCCGTACCAGCGCGATCGCTCCCTCGCGCGTTCTCACCTCTCCCCTGATCTGCGCCTCGAGCAACGCTCGCTTTCGCCGCCCGAGCTCGGGGCCTTCCTCGATTCCGGCGATCGATGCGATCTCGTCGCCGGTCAGAAGTGCCTTAGTCGAGAAGTCGGGCATCGTGACGCGATCGTCGCGGCCGAGGGCGCGCAAGAGCGGCGGGAGTTGCTGCGCGATCTGTTCGCCGGCGTCGTAGAGCGCCACACGGTCGCTGCTCTTCAGAAGCTTCTGCAACGTCGTTACCTCGCGAAGCAGATCGGCGCTCCATCGCCAGCGCTTCGCAAAAACCTTCGGCTTCTCCACGAGAAGCGCGTACGCACCCGCGAGGGAAACATCATCCGCCTGAAAGTCAGAGATCTCGTGGCCGAACAACGGGACGTCGAGTCCTGTCTCGTGCAGGAGCGCGACGGCTCGCGTGAACGCACCTGCCGAAAAGATGATCGACAGCTCGTAGGTGACTCGCTCCGCCGCGATATTCGTGATGCGCTGCGCTCGGGCGCGGATCGCATCGATCGTCGTACGATCGATATCGAAGCCATGCTTGACCGCCATTCGCACTGCTTTGAGGCATCGCAGTGGATCGTCATCGAAGTTCCCGGCTGCGACCATGCGCACGACGCGGCGTTCGAGGTCACGCTGCCCTTCGTGCCGGTCGAGCAGCTCACCATCGCCGAGGCGGACGGCCATCGCGTTGACGGTGAAGTCGCGACGAGCGAGATCAGCCTCGATGTCGTGGTCCAGGATCTCCGCAAAATCGTAGGCGTGCTCTCCGTCGACGACCCGCCAGGCGCTGAGATGCTCGCCTGTGCCGAGTCGAATCACGCGTTCGCTGATCGCACGAGCGCAATTGATTGGGTCGTGACACGCGACATCGACGTCGAGGGGATCGATCCCGAGAAGGAGATCGCGGATCGCACCGCCGACGACATAACTGTCGGGCGGCAGATCCTCGAGGCGTGGGAAACGGTGCAGAAGCTCGTCACGCAACATGATTGCGCAACGTGCCGATGCCGTCGATCTCTACTTCGACGACATCGCCGCTCACGAGGGGGCCGACGCCCGCAGGCGTGCCGGTGAGAATCACGTCGCCGGGGCAGAGCGTCATCACCGACGAGATGAACTCGATGAGGAAGTCACACGGGAAGATCATGTCCCGCGTGTTGCCGTTCTGCTTGATCTCGCCGTTCACGCGCGTCACGAGGTTCAGCGCGGACGTATCGAGATCCGTCTCGATCACTGGACCGATCGGACAAAACGTGTCGAAGCTCTTTGCGCGCGTGAACTGCCCGTCCTTTTTCTGCAGGTCGCGCGCGGTGACGTCGTTTCCGCACGTGAAGCCGAGGACGTAACCGCGCCAATCCGCGCGCTTGACGTTGCGAGCCTGACGGCCGATGACGATTGCCAGCTCGCCCTCGAAGTCGACGCGCTGCGACTGCGGCGGCCGGATGATCGTTCCTTCGGGCGCGATCACACTGCTCGGTGCCTTGAGAAACAGGATCGGTTCGGGGGGCGCTTCATTACCGAGCTCTCGGGCGTGCTCGGCGTAGTTGCGGCCGACACAGACGATCTTCGAAGGGGCCACCACGTTTGTCGGATTGACCGGCGCTCCGGCCTCGTCGACATACCGCGCCAGCTTCATGAGCCTACGTTATCATTCACCGTTCCGATGGCACAGATGACACTGTTTACGCGCGAACAGATCGAGAGCCGCGTCGCCGAGATGGCCAGGCAGATCAGCGGAGATTTCATCTCCGGCGAGCTGATCGCACTCTGTGTCTTGAAGGGCGCCGTCTTCTTCTGTACCGATCTCATGCGCAACATGTCCATCGATGTCGCGCTCGACTTCATCCAGATCTCGAGCTACGGCAACCAGAAATACTCTTCGGGCGTCGTGACGATTCTCAAAGAGCCGCAGCTCGACATGCGCGGCAAGTCAGTGCTCATCGTCGAGGACATCATCGACAGCGGCCTCTCGATGCGCGAAGTATTCAACTACATCGAGAGCCGCGGTGCGACGAAGGTGAAGACGGCGACGTTCCTCGACAAACCGAAAGCGCGCAGAGTTCCATTCAGCGCCGACTACGTCGGTTTCTCGATCGAGCCTCAGTTCGTCGTCGGATATGGCCTCGATTTCGCCGAGAAGTACCGGAATATCCCGGAAGTGCAGATTCTATCGGATTAGCTCTTCAGCACGCCGCCGGCGAGCAACGCGATCATCAGCGCTCCCAGCGCGTACCGGTAGTAGATGAAGATGGCGGTCGTGTGCGTGCGCAGGTAGCGCAGCAGGAACCAGATCGACGCGTAGCCGGAGATGAACGACACGACGATCGCGACGATGATCGACGTCCAGCCGAGGTGCGCGAGATGGGCGCGCTCGTGAACCAGCTCGAGCAGTCCCGCACCGCCGACGGCGGGAATGCTCAACAGAAACGAGTAGCGGGCCGCGGTCGGTCGTTCGATCTTTCGAAAGAGCGCGGGCATGATCGTCGATCCGCTGCGCGACGAGCCCGGGATCAGCGCCAGACATTGGCCGAGGCCGATGACGACGGCGTCGGTCACATTCAATTCCTCAAAATTCCGCAGTTGCCGCCCACGCGCATACACCTCGGCGATCTGCAGCAGCACGGCCACGACGATCACCATGGTCGTGATCACCCACAATCCGCGAAACGTCGACTCGATGTGCTTCTTCAGCAGAATCCCGAGAAGGACGATGGGGATCGTGCCGATGACGACGAGCCACGCCTCGCGCGAGTCCGTGTCGGCGAGCGGCCGCCGCGTGAGCAGCCCTCGAAAGAAACCGCCCACGAGACGAACGATGTCGCGGGCGAAATAGATGATCGCCGCCAGAAGCGTTCCGAATTGGATCACCGCCGACGCCGCCGCACCCGGATCGCCCCAGCCGAGCAAGATCGGCACGATTTCCAGATGGGCCGTGGAAGAGATGGGGATGAACTCGGTCAGGCCCTGGACCAGGCCGAGGACGATCGCTTCTGTAATGGACATTCACACCTCGACGAGGAATGTTGAATGTTGAATGTTGAATGTTGAATTCACATTGAGCATTCAACATTCAACATTCGCGTCCTCTCTCTTCACATTTCCCAAATGACCGGCAGTATGAGCGGTCTCCGCCCCATGGTCTTGCGAAAGTATCGTTTCAACTGCGCGCGCATCTTCTCCTGCAAGAGATCGGAATCGCGCAGCTCGTCGCCTCCACTTTCGGCAAACATGCCAACCAGCTCATGGCGCACTTCGTCGAGGACATCCTGACTGGCGTCGACGTGTACGAGACCACGCGTGATGATCTCCGGATCGCGGATCAGGCGGCCGTTCGAATCGACGGCGACCACGACGATGACGAAGCCGTCTTCGGCCAGGTGCTGCCGGTCTCGCACCACCACCTCCGGCACCTCCTCGGCCTCGGCGTCGATGAACACTTTGCCGTTCGGCACGCGATCTTCGAGCACGCGAATCTCACCACCTTCGATCTCCGCCACTTGACCGTTGGTGATGACGACGCCGTGCGGAACCCCGACCGACTGCGCGAGCCGCGCGTGATGAATCAGATGCCGCAGCGTGCCGTGAATCGGCACGAAGAACTTCGGCCGTGTCATATTGAGCATCAACTTCAGCTCTTCTTCACACGCATGTCCGGATACGTGCACGTCGGGTTGCTCGTGCGAGACGACGTCGGCTCCGCGGCGGTAGAGGTGATCGATGACGTGCGCGACCGCTCGCTCGTTGCCCGGAATCGTTCGCGCCGAGATCACCACCACGTCGCCCTTCTCGATCTCGATCTGTTTGTGCTCCCCGATGGCCATCCGCGAGAGTGCCGATGACGGCTCGCCCTGCGTGCCGGTCGTCATGATGACGAGGTGGCGCGGATCACCGTCGGCCGAGCCGGCGCGCAGCTCGCGCGGAAACCTGATGTATCCAAGGCGTTCGGCCGTCTCGATGTTGTCGACGAGAGATCGTCCGATGAGCAGCACTTTGCGGTTGTACTTCCGCGCCGTATCGATCACTTGTTGCACGCGATGGATGTGCGACGCGAACGTCGTCACGATGATGCGTCCCTTTGCCGAAGAGAAGACGCGATCGAGTGCGCCGCCGACCGTGCGCTCCGAGGGGCAATGTCCGGCGACGAGGGCGTTCGTGGAATCGCTGAGTAGCGCCAGTACGCCGCGCTCGCCATACTCCGCGAACTTGGCGATGTCGGTCGGCTTCGAGTCGATGGGTGTGTGATCGATCTTGAAATCGCCGGTGTGGATGATCGTACCGACAGGCGTTGTGATCGCGAAGCCGAGGGCATCGACGATCGAATGCGTGACGCGGATGGCCTCGACGCGAAACGGTCCGACTTCGACGACGTCGCGCGGCATCATCCCGCGCAACTCGACGTTGTCAATCCCAAACTCCTCGAGCTTGTCGTGAACGAATCCGAGGGTGAGCGGCATGCCGTAGACGGGGATGTGCACGCGCTCGACCAGAAATGGGACCGCGCCGATATGATCCTCGTGACCGTGCGTGAGAAATACCGCCCGGAACTTCGAGGCTGTCTCGAAGATGTACGACAGATCGGGCACGATGACGTCGACGCCGAGGGTGGCGGCGTCGGGAAACATCATTCCGCAATCGACGACGATGGCCTCGGCGCCGTATTCGTAGACCATGCAGTTCATGCCGATCTCGGATAAACCGCCGAGCGGGATGATGCGCAGGTTGCCCGTCACGCCGTGCGCGGTGTATCACGTGCGCAGCGGAGGATCAACATGGCCGAGAACCCGATCGCAAAGAAGCTGAAGCTCGTTGGACGCAAGCGGCCCGCGGTCATCAATGCTCCCAAAGACTACGACCTCGGCGTCGATGCCGCGAGGAAGCTGACGGGCAAGTTCGACTTCATCCAGGTCTTCGTGAAAAACAAGGCGGAGCTGGACAAGGTCGCTCCGAAAGCCGCGGCCGCGCTCGAGCCGGAATCGATCCTCTGGATCTCCTTTCCGAAAGGGACGTCGAAGATCCAGACCGATCTGACGCGCGACAAGGGTTGGGACATCCTGAAGAAGCTCGACCTGAAGTGGATCACGCTGGTCTCGGTGAATGACACGTGGTCCGCGTTCGGACTCCGACCGTACCACGAAGACGAGACGCGGCAGGATTGGCGGTGACAAAGGCGGCAGCAAGCTGCCGCACTCCAAGGCTTATGGATAAATCCGATTCAGCATGCGCGGGTATGGAATCGTCTCGCGCAGATGTGGTACGCCGCTGACCCACGCCACGACGCGCTCGATTCCCATGCCGAAGCCGGAGTGGGGAAACGTCCCATATTTGCGAATGTCGAGATACCACTGGAAGGCCTCGACCGGAAGGTTGTGCTGGTTGATGCGCTCCAGAAGCAGATCGTAATCGTGGATGCGCTGCGAGCCGCCGATGATCTCACCGTAACCTTCGGGCGCGATCATGTCCAGACCGAGAACGACGCTCGGATCCTTCGGGTCGGGCTGCATGTAGAACGCCTTGATGGTGGTTGGATAGCGCGAGATCATCACTGGACGGTCGAATGAGTTCGCGATGACAGTCTCTTCGTCGCCACCGAAATCGTCGCCGAAATTTACACTCATCCCCTTCGTCTTCAGCAGCTCGATCGCCTGGCGATACGTGATTCGCGGAAAGGGACGCTTCACGTTCTCGAGCTTCGATCCATCGCGCTCGAGTGTCTTGAGCTCTTCCCGACATCGGTCGAGCGCCCGCCCGACGATGTACTCGACGAATTCCTCGGCCAGCTCCTGAAGGCCGTCGAATTCGAGAAAGGCGACTTCCGGCTCGACCATCCAGAACTCCGTCAGGTGCCGGCGTGTCTTCGACTTCTCGGCGCGAAATGTCGGGCCAAAGCAGTAGACGCGTCCGAAGGCTGCCGCCGCCGGCTCGAGGTAGAGCTGACCCGATTGAGACAGATACGCCTTCTGACCGAAGTAGTCGGTCTCGAAGAGCGTCGACGTTCCTTCCGCGGCATTCGCGGTGAGGATCGGTGAATCGATGAGAACGAAATCGCGATCGTAGAAGAAGTCGCGAATCGCTTTCTCGATCTCGTTGCGCACGCGCAGGATCGCGTGCTGCTTGGAGGAGCGGAGCCACAGGTGCCGCAGATCCATGAGGAACGCGGTGCCGTGCTCTTTCGGCGTAATCGGATATTCCTGCGCGAGTTGGACGATCTCGAACGATTCGACGCCCAGCTCCACACCACCCGGCGCGCGCTGCTCCGCGCGCACGATGCCGGTGACGCGTACGCTCGACTCCTGCGTCACCTCCTCCACCGCCTTCCACGTCTCCTCGGACACCTCTTTCTTGAAGACGACGCACTGCAGGTAGCCGCTGCCGTCGCGGATGATTGGAAACTGCAGCTTTCCGGACGTGCGCTTGTTGTACAGCCAGCCGTTGATGGTCACCTTCTCGCCGGGGTGTGTTGGGAGGTCCTTGATGCGGAGCGAGAGGCGGGTGACTTCATCCTTCATCCTTCATCCTTTTTCAAAACGTCAATCGCTCCATGAATCGCGTGTACTTCCGTGTCGATGCCTCGAAGCTTCGCTTCAAACGCCTCGATCTTTTCCCACTCGGTCTGGTAAAAGCGTTGGTAGGGCTCGAAGGCGCTGCTGACGCTGCGCACCATGCGATCGATCTCGATCTTCGATTCGCGCTGCAGCGACTCGCTCATCGTCGTGCGCAATTCGTCGATGCGCTGCTTGAATTCGGTCTTGGCCTTGCTGCGCTTGTACGGGAGGATCAGGAAGCTCGTCACGAGCAGCATCGTCGCCGCGGTGAGGCCGGTGACGTCGAGCGCCATGCTGCTGACGGCCGACGTGATGATGTATCCGAGGCCGATCGCGCCGGCGCCGAGTCCAAAGGACTGGATGACGGCGCGGATGGCATTGTCGATGATGCGCCGGCTCTCGATGTTGATGTCGTACGACGCCAGGCGCTGCTCGGCTTGAGCGCGCATGCGCGAGTAGACCTCCTCGCGGTTGTACGCGAACTCGCGACCGACGCGTCCGACGACGTCGCGGTCGCGAGCGTCGCGCTCAGCGTTTCGGTGGAACTCCTCGACCGTGCTGTTCCAGAGCTTCATGTTCTCGCGCACGAGCCAGTCGACCGACTCCTGGATCGTCGAATCGATATTGCCTTTGAATCCCTGAAAGACCTGGCGATCGAACTCTTCGCGAAAGCGCAGGCTGTCGCGCAGAAGCATGATGTGCTGGAGACGCACGTAACGATCGAGGAAGTCGACGCCGCGCCGCTCCGTATCCATCATCAGGTTGTCGATCCGCACGACGAACTGTTTGAAGTTGCTCTCCAGATCGGTGCGCGCCTTTTCGAGCTGTGCGGTGATCGAATCGATGCGCGCCTTGTCGGCGGCGAGGAGCTCGCGGCGCGACTCGATCATCGCGAACTGCTTCTTGGTCAGGCTCTGGATCGTATCGAGCGGCGCCTGGAGCTTGATCCGTATGCGCTCTTTCTCCGACAGCACTTTGAAGATGTAGTTCTCGAGCGCCCCGAACCGGTCGCCCGTCTTCGCGCTGACCGGGAAGATCACGGGATCGAAACCGAAGATGGCCCGCGTGTTCGTCTTCAGGTAGTCGATGACCTGGTCGATTTCGTAATTGTTCTTCGTGTCGATTTTGTTGAGTACGAAAACGACCTTCTTTCCCCACTCGCGGATGTACTCGAGGAATCGCCGCTCCGACTCCGAAAGCGGCCGGTCGATCGACGTCACGAACAGCACCAGATCCGCCCGCGGAATGTAGTCCTCGGTGATCTCCTGATGGCGCTGCACGATCGAGTTCGTCCCAGGCGTGTCGACCAGTGTGATGTTGCGCAGAAATTCGACCGGATAGAACTGCTCGATCACGAAGTCCGAGATCCTCTTCTGCCACTCCTTTTCGCCGTAGCGCAGGACGGAGATCCGAT
Organism: Thermoanaerobaculia bacterium; assembly: GCA_036506455.1. Lineage (GTDB taxonomy): Bacteria > Acidobacteriota > Thermoanaerobaculia > Gp7-AA8 > Gp7-AA8 > DASVHS01. The sequence continues at coordinate 5,455 of DASXRT010000041.1, read as the reverse complement.
CGTCGACCGGAATCGGGCCTTCGACGCGCAGTTTGACTCCAAACAGCGCGTTGATCACGGACGACTTGCCGGAGTTGAATTCCCCGACGATGACGACGGTAAAGAGGTCCTCGAGTGTGGCCAGCAATCCGTCGACACGCCTGCGCTCCTCGATTTGCTCGCGCTCGAATGTCTCGCGCAGTTGAACGAGCAACTGCCCTTCCCATCTGACGAGAGATTGGATCTGTGGGTCGACGATCGTGTCAAAAATGCCCGGCATATGCGAAGCCTAAGTCTACTTCGGCACCTTCACCAGCAACGAACGCGGCACGATGGTAATTACCAGCGGTGGCGACATCGTAAACAGCTCGCCGTCGACGCCGACGCGGAGCGTCCGCCGCGCCGACTGCACTTTCATCGCCGACGTCCGGAAGGAGCGGAAGCCTGGCGTTTCGTGCACGCGGCCGGCGAGGTAGTGGGCAATGAACTTTGCCAGCTTCAGACGTGAGAGATGTGGCAGCCAGTAGACCGACAGCCTTCCCTCTTCCAGCGTGTTGCGCGCCGCTTTGATGCCGAGTCCCGAAAGGTCATACGAGTTGTTCGACACCATGAATACGTGCGTGCGGACGACTTCCTGATGATGCTCCGTCTCAATATTCAACGTCACGTGCGGATATTGTCGAAGCGTCCGGTACGCTGCGTACAAGCGCGCTCGCCAGCGCGGATAATCGCGGCCGCGTTCCTCGCGGCGCGCCACCAGCTCGGGGTAGAGGCCGAGGGAGACGTTGTTGACGAAGAAGCGGTCGTTGACGCGGGCGGAGTCGATCTGCCGCGTCTCTCCCTTGATGGCGACGTCCAGCGCTGCGCGCCAGCCGAGTGGGATTCCCAGGTCGCGGGCGAAGTGGTTGTAGGTCCCCACCGGGATGACGGCGAACGTGGCCTCCGTGTTGACGAGGGCCTGCACGATGTTGCTGATCGTGCCGTCGCCGCCCGCGGCGACGAATAGACTGACGCCGCGGCCCATCCGTTCACGGATTGTTTTCGCGCAGTCGGTTTCGCGCGTGAGGTGGATCACTTCGAGGCCCATCTCCTGGGCCGCATTCTTCAGCTCCTCGAGCTGTGCCGCGGAGAGCTTCGCCCCCGATGAGGGGTTGAAGAACAGGGTCCCTTTGCTCGTCGGCAATTTTCGACTCCGAGTGGACGGTTGAATGCGCTGGCTATGAAACGAACTGCAGTTTCCCTCGCCATCCTCATTATCGCCACCTCGGCGTTTGCAGCCGACACGCCAAAGGAATGCTCGCTGTGCGTCGGTACGGTCTCCGACCTGAGCACCCCGCCCGCCGCAACCATTCCGCTTCTGTTTGAAACGTCCGCCTCCGATCTGCCGGCGATCGCCGCGAGCATCGACGCGCTATCTCCGGAGCAGCGGAAGAGCACCGCGATTGTGATCCGTTACTCGATCGAGGACGGGAAGGATCCGCTTCTCGACGTCGAATCGAAGACGAGCGCGATCGTCGAGTGGGCACGTCTCCACGGTCCGTTCGACTCGCTCGGCATCACCGTTCAGCATCCCGATCCGGCGGTGGTCGCCTACGCGATCAAACGCGTCGCGGTCGTGGCCCAGGGAGCCAACGCGGTGACACGCATCGCCGTCGGGCGCATGCCGCTCGATGATCTGAAGAAGATCTATGAGCATGGCGCGCAGTCGTACTTCGACGCGCTCATCGTCGACGCGCAGAATGTCGCGGAGACCGCGGCGTGGTTGTTGGGGAACGATCCGGCGAAGAAGATTTATGCGGTCGCCGCGCCGCAGTCGCCGAACGCGATGTTCGATCTCGCTCAGGCGCTGTCGCAGGGGGCGACACGAGCCTACCTCGCCGGACCGGTCAACGCGGCGGCGATCGCGAGCTTCAATCGCGCGCTCACGGGCGATTTCGCTTACGACGCCACGTCGCAGACCGCGGTGCTCGACGTCAAAGGTAACAAGACGTCCATGCCTGTCCTCACATTCATACGCGGCGAAGATCTGCGCGCTCTCGTCGTACCGCGCGGCGAAGCGGTCACGACGATCGTCGCCATCCCGAGCGATCAATTCGAGAAGCCGCGGCGCATCGACGCTGCCGGCGAGCGCGCCATCGCCGATACCGGAAAGAAGGGCGGCAACCTCCTTGTCGGAGTCAAGCCGTCGCAGGAACCGTACGCGATCATCGTCGATCGCGCCGAGAAACCGCAGAAGAACATCACGAAGGAAGCGATCGAGGTCGCCACACATCGCGGCATCACGGTCGAGGAGATCATCCGCAATCACCAGGCCTATCAGTCGTTCCAGGAGTCGATCCGGCCGCGCTACATCGCGCGCGACACGACCAAGCTCCGCTTCGACATCGGCAACGGCGCGGACGCGATCGAAGCGACGATCGCCGGCGACTATTTCTCCGATCCGCGCAATCAGAAGGCCGATTGGATCTGGCAGGACTTCTACCTCAACGGCGTGAAGTGGAAATACGGCCGCATTCCTGAGCTGCCGTTGATTCAGCCCGAGAAGGTGAGCCAGCTTCCGCTCGACATCCACCTGACCAACGAGTATCGATATCAACTCGTTCGCGAGACCGACGTCGACGGCTATCACACCTACGAGGTCCGGTTCGAACCGCCACCGAACGCACCGACGGCGCTGCCGCTCTATCGCGGCACGGTGTGGATCGACTCGCGCACGTGGGCGCGCGTACGCATCACCATGGTGCAGCTCAACCTGACCGGCGAAGTGCTCTCGAACGAAGAGCGTGTCGATTTCCAGCCGTTTTCCCGCGAGGGGAACCAGCCGATCGAGTTCGCCGACGTGGCGAAGCGCGACGCGCGTGAGATCCTCTGGCTGCAGCGCGATGTTAGTGCGCAGCAGGTGGTCTCCGCAGCCGGCCGCGCCAACGTCGTTCTGCGCACGACCGCGTTCAGCAACTTCCGCATCGACCCCACCGACTTTCAAGCGCGCCTCGAACAGGCCTCGGCGTCGGACGCGCGCATGGTCCGGGAGACTCAGGCCGGCATGCGCTATCTCGAAAAGCGCGGTACCGGCGAGCGCGTCGTCAAAGAGGGCTTCGATACTGCGCGCCTCTTCATGCTCGGCGGCGTCCATCACGATGCCGGTCTCGAATTTCCCGTCGTCCCTCTCGGCGGCATCGACTACTTCAATTTCGATCTGGCGAACCGAGGCATTCAGACGAATGTCTTCTTCGCCGGCGTGATCCTCGCCGCGAATGCGACGCATCCGAACGTGGCCAATACGCGGACGAACATCGGCGCCGACTTTTTCGGAATCGCCATTCCCGTCGGAAATTCGATCTATCGCAACGGATTCGAGCAGAAGCGCGAGGCGGTGAAGACCGTGCCGCTGAATCTCACGCTGCGCGCCGGCCATCCCATCTTCCAGTTCGGCAAAGTCGATCTCTCGCTCACCACCTCGCACACGACGTATCAGCGTGCCGAAGACACGGCACCCGATTTCGTCGTGCCGGCGGACACGTTCGAGATCGGCCCTTCGCTTGAGGCTCAGTACTCGCGCTGGGGTTACTCGCTGTCAGGTTTCTACGACTATCGGACGCGTACCTCGTGGAAGCCGTGGGGCAATCTCGACGAATACAATCCCGATCAGAAGACGTACACGACCTTCGGCGCATCATTCGGAAAGAGCTTCTATCTTCCGAAGTTCCAGCGGATCGGTCTCGATCTGAATTACCTCGACGGCCAGCGTCTCGATCGCTTCTCGAAGTACGAACTCGGATTCTTCGGCGCACAACGCATCCACGGCATCAAGTCCGGCTCCGTCCGCGCGGAGCGCGCGATCCTCGGGCACCTGTCGTATGGATTCGTCTTCTCCGATCAGTTCCGGATGGAGGCGTTTTACGATCACGGACTGCTCGACGATGCGGCGGCCGGCTACTCACGCGAGCCATTCCAGGGCGTCGGCATCGCCGGTCAGACCGTCGGTCCCTACGGCACCCTGCTGCGCCTAGACCTCGGCAAGTCCATCGGACGCAATCAGCAGGGCGGCTTCGTCGCCAACGTGGTGTTTCTGAAACTCTTCTAAGAACCTTGCGGCGGTGTCGTCGTATCTCTACACATGGCTGCCGCCGTGGAGCAAACACATACGCGTGCGCTGCTGAAGTTCTTCCTGATTACCTTCGCCATTACGTGGCCGTGCTTCAGCGCGGTCGCCGCACTGTCGGCCGGTGCTCCGACGGCCGCTCTCGCAAACCTGCGTTTGCCGTTGTTGTTTCTCGGAATCTTCGCTCCCTCGATCGTGGCACTCTCGCTCACCGCTCGAGACGAGGGAAGTGCGGGCGTGATCGAATTGCTGCGTCGCTTGGTTCAGTGGCGCGTTCGGGCGCGATGGTACGTGCTCGCCGTAGCCTATATGGCCGCGATCAAACTCACGGTAGCGCTTCTGCATCGTGTTTTTACGGGCGCCTGGCCGCGGTTTGGAAGCGAGGCCTGGTACGTCATCATCGTCGCGACCGTCTTTTCGACGGTCGTCGGCGGACAAACCGGCGAAGAAATCGGCTGGCGCGGATATGCACTTCCGCGTCTCGCGAGTCGTTTCGGATACGCGAGCGCGAGCGTCCTCCTCGGAGTCATCTGGGCCCTCTGGCATCTGCCGCTATTCTTCACGCGAGGAGCCGACAAGTATGGGCAATCATTCCTCGTGTACACGCTCCAGGTGACGGCGCTGTCGGTCGCATTGGCATGGCTTTATGTCCGCACCGACGGCAGCTTGCTGCTCACGATGCTGATGCACTCAGCCGTGAATCAATCGAAAGACATCGTTCCGTCGGCAGTCCCTGATGCAATGAATCCATTCACGCTGAGCGGCTCTCTCGTGGCGTGGCTGACTATCGCCGTGCTGTGGATCTGCGCTGGATATTTTCTGATCCGCATGCGCACGTGGAGCCGGCGCCCCGAAGCTAGCGAAAGGGTATCCCCTCGCTTTCCAGGACTTCTGCGGCGATCCGCCTGAGTGATTGCCGCTTGAATTCGAACCATTCGTCCTGGATGCCGTGTCGGTAGACGGCATCTTTGAACATGCGAAATGCACCGCGTCCGTGGATCGCTCTGCGAAGCTCGTCAGCGAGGTGAGCAGGTCTCGTCGCCGCAAAACGGCGCATGATTTCCCACTCGTGAATATCGAACTTCTCGGGGAGACAGAACCAGTCCTCAGTTTCAACGATCGAGCGAAGAACGGGCAAGGACTCCTGGCCCCACTCGAGTTCTTCCTCTTCCTCCCTGCCCTCTTCGACGATGCTCAGATCTGGAAGAAAGACCAGGACCATCTCACCCGTCTTCCGATTCACGAAGACGGCGGCCTCGTCGCTGAGGATTTCGAGCTGACCGACTACCTCGTCGAGAGAAACAGGCAAGGACACTCGCAGTTTGCGTCCGTCTAACGCATCACCCGTTCAGCCGCGCACTGCCTTCACGTTAC
>DASXRT010000040.1:0-14956 GCA_036506455.1 Thermoanaerobaculia bacterium | reverse complement strand
AGATGGACGACGCCGAACTGGCGATCATTGAGAGCAAGCTCGGCCAAAAAGGATACATCGAGGGAGTCCTCGACCGGATTCCGAATCCTGACATGACCACCCAGGATGGCTGGGGCCATCAGACCTGGGGTTTGACGAAATACACGAGCGCCGAGGAATCGACTGTGTTTAACGGCCTGCCCACGGGCTTTTACTGGACGACGCTCCGACAATGGGCAGAGTTGTCGTTCTGGTTCCCATCGACGTCATTTGGTGCCGGCGTCAGGGAACTCAAGTCCGTTCTCGGTCATGATTGCAACGTCGACCCGTGCAACATGGACTTCACACCCTATTCCGGCGCCGTAGAACCGATTCCTGCAGAGGGACTCGCCGGCAACCCATTCAAATCGCTGGCTTGGGCAGCCCAGAAGCAGAACTTGAGGACCCACAGCTATCTCGCCTATGGCAGGCTGTTCGAAATCTGGCCGGCATACCAGGAACTGAAGAAAATTCTCGATCCGAAGAATTGATGATGATGAAACTCCGACTCTCAATCATGCTGGTATCGGCGATGTTCGCGGGCGCGGCCATTGCCGGTGAGGCCGAAACGCGCGCCGCATTCGGAACTGTGCGCGCACAAGCACTCGATGCGCTGAGCGCGCGACTGTACCCCGGCTCTCGGTTGGAGTGGTCTCCTGCACTCGCGATCGTGATGGCCGATGGATCGAGGAGGAGTCTGCGCGTCACCGACGCCGTCGACCGCGAGGAGAGCGATGGCAGCCACACATTCGTGATGCCGCTCGAGTATCCCGATGAACAGACGACAGCAGCGGTGGCCATCGACGCGCTGGAACCGACGACTCCCGTAGCGATGGAAATTGTGGCCTTCAAAACAAACGCACAAATCGCAATCACCGACGTGCACCGCGCCGCTCTGCCCGACACCGCCGAATTGACCACGATCGTCTCGATCGACAAAGGTGCCAATTTCGCGCGGGATGTCTGGCCCACCGTCAGTCTGATCTACAACGGCTACTACGGCACGTCCGAATGGGTCGGGCAGGTCGAATGGCGAGCGTCGTTTTCCACCGCCACTATGACGATTACGCATCGCTTGCCCGGTTTCGTCGGAAAGGTTTTGAAAGACGGCTCGACGATCATTGACGCACAGGCGTTCATCGTTCCGTTGATGCCGAATTCGTTCGACATCTATTCACGCGACCAGCGGCGGTTCATCATGAGCTGCGCCGTCCCTTGCGTTCCGGATGGCAAAGTCCTTCTCGGACTGTGGGGGCCGATCTCCACAACCGTCGCTGCTACCCCCTAGCGTCTTACCTCGTCGGAGTCACGAAGATCACGCGCGCCCGATTCTCGTTGACAAAATGGAAACAATTGATAACCTCGCGGAACCTCGTCCAAAAATCGTCATTGCTCGGAACCAACAGAGGCATTCTTGCCGTCAAACTCGGGACGTTCGGCAGTTCGCTGTCTTCTCGCCTTATCGATTGCTCTCTCGGCGGCACGTTCGTCGTCGAAGCAGAGCTCAACGGCCCCGGTCTCCGCGCCCCGCTGCACCTTCCGCAGCAGCCGCTGACTTCCGGCGCTGATCCCTTCCTGCTCAACATTCCCGCCCTGTCGCAGCCCGGCGATTACTCGCTCTCCAATCTCCGCGTCACCGTGAACGGAGCGACCGCGCTCGACATCGCGCCGCAAAAAGTCGCCGTCACCGTCATCGACCAGGTCCTCATCACGTCGGTGACGACTCGTCCACTGACTCTCGACGAGATCCGCCAGAAGGGCATCGTCCTCGACAGCAACGCCTACCTCGGATTCGAATTCACGCTCGGTCTCAGCCTCGATTCGAAGGCGACCGAGTTCACCTTCCCGGTTGTCTTCGACAAGCGCGGTGTCGCGGTTCCGCAGCCGGCTATTCCGCTGCTCGATCCCGAGCGCGCACAGATGCCTCCGCTCACGACCATCATCCCAATGCTCCTGAAGCCGCCGCCGATACGCAACACTGGTCGACGCTCCGGCAGTGGGCGGAGCTGTCGTTCTGGTTCCCGGCGACATCGGTCGGCGCCGGAGTGAAGAACCTCGACGGAGTGCTCGGATCGCGCTGCAACATCGAGCAATGCATCACGAACTTCACGAAGTATTCAGGTCTCGGCGACGGGCCGGTGCGTGCTGGATTCTCCGATCCCATTCAGGACTCGATCAAATACGGAATCGTGTTCGGATACACGCACAGCTACCTCGGCTACGGCAAGTTCACCGATGTCTGGAAAGCGTATGGCGAGATCGCCAAGATTCTCGACCCGAAGAACTGACATGCGCACTCTGAAGAAAGTCGTCTTTGCGATCATCGCCATCGGCATCCTGGCTGCACCTCTCCGCGCGCAGGGGACGCGCGATGCATTCGGCCCGGTCGCGGCGCCGGCGCTCGAGGCGGTGATCCCGCAGCTCTACAACGGAGCGCACCTGCAATGGACGCCGAAGCTGGCAGTCATTTACCCCGATGGCTCGGTCAAGGCCGTTCGTATCGTGGATCCGGTCGTTCGCGAAGAGAGCGACGCCTTCACGTTTGTGATCTCGGTCGAGTTCACGGACAACGAGAAAGCCGTGGCCACAACGCTGAACACGATGGCACCAGCCGCAGAGACGTCGCTGACAGAGATCGTCGCCTTCAAGACGACGAAAAACTTCGCCGTCACATCGATTCATCGAGGCACTCTGGCCACCGACGCCTCGATCACTCGTGTCGTCTCGATCGATCTGGCGGACGAGGCCGCCCTGGCCTGGCCTGGCGTGTTTGTGACGTATAAGGCGTTCTACGCAACGACAGACTGGGTCGGCATGTTCGAATGGCAGTCGAAGGTGACGACGGATCCGGTCGCAATGGTTCATCGCCTGCCCGGTCTGATCGCCAAGTCGATCCGCAATGGCGCGAAGTTGACCGAGAAGCCGGTCATCATCGTTCGCGGCGACCACGTGTTCGATCTCTACTCGAAAGATCAGGCCCGCTTCATCGTTAGTTGTGCGGTGCCATGCGTGCCGGACGGCAAAGTGCTCCTGGGATTGTGGGGGCCGACCTCAACGACTGTCGCTTCGACACCTTAACGCTTCACCTCCCCCGTTCCCCCATCCACCCGCCACCGCCCGAGCTTCGTCGCTTTGCAACTGTCGACAGCATCGAACGTGTATGCGCCGCTCGCGTAGCCGCGACTCGCGACCGCGAGGCATTCGCTCTTCACCTGTTGTGCGAGAACGCGCCGCAACGTCTGCATCGCTTCCGGCTCGCTCAGCTTCGCGCCGGGCGCGCGGCGCGCGCCGCCGGGTCTTTGCCGCACGACGCGAACAGGTCCCGTGTCGAATACCGGCGCCTGATGAAGAAAAGGGATCTTCGACCGATAGAACCACGCGGCGGCCGCGGCAGCTAGCAGCGCGAGAACGACGATCCACGGCGTCGCGGAGCGCGGAGCGCGCTGCTTGCGCACGCGGCCATCGAACACCTCGCCTGCATCGGAACCACATTTCTCGCACCACGCTGCACCGGCGGGCAGCGGTTCCCTGCACTTCGGACAGTAGCGCTCTGACTTCATGACTGCTGCAGCCGTTTGATCAGTTGAATCTGACCGGTGTGATAGAGGTCGTGCGCGGCGATCCCGTACATCAATCGAACGCGTTTCCGATCGTTGAAGGCCGTCTTCGGCAGCGACTCGATCGCGGATCGCAAACGCTCATGCTGCTCGTCGAGCAGGCGCAGGATGCCGCGCCAACCTTTGTCATCCGCTGCCACGGGCGACGCGAACCAGTTCGAGCCCTTCATCGCGAATGAGCCGCGTTTCTCGCCCGTGAGCCGCCTGCGCACAGCGTACTTCCAGTACGCGCAGTGCAGCGCCAGCTCCCAGATGTTGTGCCGCCGCTGTGCCGGTCGCCACAGCGCCTCCTCCGGCGTCACTCCGCGCAACGAACCGCGCAGCGTCGTGCCGTGCCATCCCTTGCGCTCGTAGGCCTGTTCGAGATTCGCCAGCAGAACATCGACGACTCCAATCATGCAGCGATGGTACACAATGACGCGCCATGGATCCCTCCGCCGAGCGTTATGTGAAGCTCGTTCTCTCTCTTGGCGAGCACGATCCCGACTACGTCGACGCCTTTTACGGGCCGCGGCAATGGCGCGAAGAGGTGCGCGCGACCAAGCCGTCTCTCGAACACGTTCACGCGGCGGCGCTCGCGCTGCACGAGCAGTTGGTCGCGACACCCCGCCCCACGGATCGCATGCTCGAGTTGCGAATCCTCTATCTTCTGCGCCAGACCGAAGCGCTCATCGCACGCGCAGAGATCCTCAACGGACGGCGGATGTCATTCGATGAGGAGTCGAAGGCTCTCTACGATGCCGTCGCGCCCCACAATTCCGAGCCTTACTTTCAACAGCTCAACGCGGAGCTCGAGGATGAGCTGCCGGGCGACGGCGCGCTCATCGATCGACTGGAATCGTTCCGCAGGCAGTTCATCGTCACGCTCGATCGTCTCGATCGCGTGTTCCAGACGGCCATCGATGCCTGCCGCGCACGAACGCAGGAGAGGATGACGCTTCCTCGGGGCGAATCGTTCACCGTGGAGTACGTGAACAACAAGTCGTGGAGCGGCTACAACTGGTATCAGGGAAATTTCCGCAGTCTGATTCAGGTGAACACCGATCTGCCGATTTTCATCGACCGCGCCATCGACCTGGCCTGTCACGAAGGCTATCCCGGTCATCACGTTTACAACGCGCTGCTCGAGAAGAACCTCGTGCGCGATCGCGGCTGGGCGGAGTTCTCGGTCTACCCGCTCTTCAGTCCGCAATCGCTGATCGCCGAGGGGAGCGCGAACTACGGGATCGATGTAGCGTTTCCGGCTGAAGAGCGCGTGGAGTTCGAGAAGGACGCGCTCTTCCCCATCGCCGGTCTCGATGCCGGTCGCGCCGAACGGTACTACCGCATTCACGAGCTCACGATGCGCACCAGCCACGCCGGGAACGAGGCGGCGCGCCGATATCTGGACGGCGAGATCGATGCCCACACGGCTGCAGGATGGCTGACGACGTACGCGCTCATGGCACCGGAACGGGCCAAGCAGCGCGTCCGCTTCTTCGATCAATACCGCAGCTACGTGATCAACTACAACCTCGGCAAGGACCTCGTGAAGCGGCATGTCGAAGCGCTGGCGGGGAACGATGACGACAAGCGATGGCGCGTCTTCATGGAGCTGCTCTCCTCGCCGACGCTTCCATCGGAGCTGAAGGGGAAATGATGCGATTCGCGTTTCTTGCGTTCTTCATCGCCACTGTTTCGTTTGCCGCAGATCTCACGGTTGGCTCCGCGACCGCGAGTCCCGGCCAAAAATCCTCCGGCTGGATCGATGTGCCCAAAGGAGTCGACGACGGCACGCGCATTCCGGTCAGCGTCATCAATGGCGCGAAACCGGGAAACATCCTCGCGCTCATCGCCGGGACGCACGGCTACGAGTACACATCGATCATCGCGCTCGAGCGGCTGCTGCCGAAGCTCGATCCTGCGCGGATGAACGGAGCGGTGATCATCGTACACATCGCCAATCCGCCGACGTTCTATGGCCGTCGCATCTATTACGGTCCGGACGGAAAGAACCTCAATCGGATGTATCCCGGCGATCCGAACGGCATGATCAGCGAGCGCATCGCGTACGCGATCACGAACGAAGTCATCGACAAGGCCACGCATCTCGCCGATCTGCACTGCGGCGACGGAAACGAATCGCTGCGCCCGTACAGCTATTGGATGCCGATCGGCGACGAGAAGGTGGACAACACGGCGCGCGAGATGGTGCTCGCCTTCGGTCTCGATCACATCGTCATCGACCGCACGCGCCCGAAAGATCCGAAAAAGAGCGTCTACACGTCCACGACGGCGATGGTGCGCGGCAAGCCGGCCATCACGGCAGAGTCGGGCGGCATGGGCCTTACAGACGAAGCATCTGTCGGCGCGCAGGAGGCGGGCGCGCTCAGCCTCATCGCGTACCTCGGCATCATGAATGCGCCATCGGTGCGCGTGACGAATCCAGTTTGGTACGAACACACCGAAGTTCTTCGCGCCCCCGTCGGCGGCGTGTGGCGCCCGGTGGTCGACAAGCGAGACTCGGTAGCGAAAGACGCGCTCATCGGCCGCATTCTCGATCCCTTCGGCAACGTGCTGCGCGAGGTGCGCGCACCGTTTGCCGGCGAGATGCTCTACGTCGTCGGCACTCCGCCGGTTTCCGAAGGTGAGCCCCTCGGCTTCGTGGCCGAAGCGAAGAGGGACTGAACCGATTCGCGGATATCATCGATCGCCATCTGCATGCGGTCCTGATGTGTGCGGAATGACACGACGCAGATGCGGATCACGAACTTCCCGTCCACAGTCGTGGGCGTGAGCATCACGCGTTTCCGCGCGTTGATGCGATTGAGGAGATCGCGATTCACATCATCCGTCGAGCGATGGCGAAACGCGACCACGGACAACTGCGGCTCGGCGACGATCTCGATGCCTTCGATCTTTCGCAGCTCTTCCGTCGCCCACAGTGTGAGGTCCAGCTTTTCATCGAGCTGACGGCGGAAGACGTCGATGCCGAACATCTTGATCGGGAGCCACACCCGTAGCCCGCGAAAATCACGCGACAGCTCCGGCGAGATCTCGCAGAAATCGACCAGCTCCTCGTCCTGCTGCATCTGCGGGAGATAGTCGGCGTGCAGCGAGTGTGCGCGACGAAGGGTCTGCGCGTCTTTCACGATCAGACCGCCGGTCCCATAAGGGAGAAAAAACGTCTTGTGCGGATCGAGCACGATCGAGTCGGCCTGTTCGATGCCATGCATCACGTTGCGCCCGCGCTCGGTCAGCATGAAGAATGCGCCGTACGCGCCGTCGACGTGGAACCACATCTGGTTCTTCTTCGCCACGCGCGCAATCGCCGCGAGGTCGTCAACGGCGCCGGTGTTGGTCGTGCCGGCGCTTCCGACGACGAGAAACGGCGTGCAGCCGTTGCGGCGATCGCGTGTGATCGCTTCTTCGAGCGCATCGATGCGCAGGCGAAACTCCTCGTCCGAGGGGATCTCGCGGATGTTCGCGTATGGAAATCCGGCGAGGTTCGCTGCTTTCTGAAACGAGTGATGAACCTGATCGCAGCAGTAAAGCGTTCCCTTGAAGAAATTCTCGGGCAGTAACGCTTTTCGCGCGGCAACGATCGCGGTGAAATTCGCGAGCGAGCCGCCGGTCGTGAGAATCCCACCCGCCCCCCGCCCGTATCCGACGATCTCGCAGAACCAGCGGATGACGTTCGCCTCCAGTTGCGCCAGTGCCGGTGCGGCCGCGAATACACCGACGTAGCGGTTCACCGCGTCGGCGATCAGGTCCGCAATCGCGGCATGGAAGATGCCACCGCCCGGAATGTACGCCAGGTATCCCGGCCCCGCAGCGTTGAACGATCGCGGCACGTAATCGTCGAAGAGTTGATCGAGAAGCGTTTCGTACGCCACACCGCGTTGCGGCAGCGGCTCGATCAATGTGCGCGCATACTCCGCCGCGCCTTCGACATTCCACGATGGCTGCTGCGGAAGGGACTCGATGTGCTTCGTGATTCGCCGCATCGCCTCATCGGCGAGGCGGCGCATCTCAGGCCCATCGGGTTCGAGTGGATACTTAGGCACGAACATACTCCAGCGCTCCGTCGAGCGGATTCGCGAAACCGCGCGCGCCGTCGCGCTCGATCGTCTGCCGCGTCGTCCATACTTCCGAGCGGCCGTTGTCCTGCAGGGTGATCGACCGTGCCGGATGATTGCGCAATGTCGAGTAGTGCACCACGAAGCTCTTGCGCGTCAGCGATTCATCGGCGACGGTTGCGCCGCCATGCAACAGCGCCGAATGCCAGATCAACGCCTGGCCGCGACGAGCGATGAATCGCTTGGGCGTAAGCCCGCGTTTCGCCGATTCCTCCTCGTGAAACTGCATCGCCGCGCGCACCTCCGCCTCCCCCATCGTGCTGGCGTCGTACATGTACTGTCCCGGCCGGAACTCGTACATCGGCAGCTTGTGCGAGCCGGGAACGAACTCCAGCGGTCCCGAACGCTCGTCGATATCCTCGAGCGCGATCCAGGCGGCCAGCAGCTCACCGAAGATCGGCGTCGGCACGACGATCGAGTCGCGATGCAACGCCTGCTGACTGCCGAACTCGAAATAGAGAGACTGCGTGGCGACAGCCGGCTGTTCGAGAATCAGCGCTGCATAGCGGAGCAGCATCCGATCGAGATACAAGCGCCTGGCTGTCTCCGACGCCGAGTGCATGTCGTGGATTCGATAACGCGGCCGCCGGTGCTCGTTCTCGACCGAGGCGCTCATCCGCCGCGGCGGACTATCGTACGCGTAAGCGATGTTGCGCGGCTTCTCGCGCCAGAGACGATTGACATCGTCATTGAACTGCGCGGCGTCGTTCGCGCTCACCTCGAGCGAGATGACGACGTACCCGTCCTCGGCGAATTTGCGCAGGTTCTCCGCTTCGCTCGTCACCAGATGCTGCAGCGCTTCGCTGCTTCGCGCACCATCGGAGCGTTGTCGTGGCACTGGAATGCCCGCTGGAACTCCGGCATGTTCTGCACGGTGCCGTTGACACGGAAGGGTCCCTGGGCGTGTGGATCCGTCAGGGCGCGACGTCGCGCTTCCTCCGGCGCCATGTTTTCGCCCCATACCTGCGCGAAGCCGAGGAAGAAGCGCTGCTCGGGAGTGAAGCCGTCGATGGTTTTGCGCTCTTTCCCTTCGAGCGACTTCTCGTATGCGCGCAACGCGATCGTCGCGCCGCCGAGGTCTGCGATCGCTTCGCCGGTCACGAGCTTGCCTTGCGTGTTGATACCCGGCTCGACCGCGAATTCGTTGTACTCGTTGATGATGCATTCGGCGCGCGCCTGAAAGTTTTTCAGATCCTCCGGCGTCCACCAGTTGCGCAGATTGCCGTTCGGATCGAACTTCGCTCCCTGGTCGTCGAAGCCGTGCGTCATTTCGTGACCGATGACGGTGCCGACGCCGCCGTAGTTGTACGCATCGTCGGCGTTCGGATCGTAAAACGGCGGCTGAAGAATGCCCGCCGGGAACGTGATGTCATTGCGGCTCGGGTTGTAGCTGGCATTGACGGTCGGCGGCGTAAATCGTCCCCACTCGTTGGGATCGTCTTGCTTGCCGATCCGATTGATGTTGCGGGCGCGTGAGAACTTTCGCGCCGCCATCACATTCTGCGCGTACGAATCGCGCGTGACGTTCAAGCTCGTGTACTCGATCCACTTGTCGGGATAGCCGATGCGTCGCGAAAACGCGTTGAGCTTCTCCAGCGCCGCCTGCTTCGTCTGCGGTCCCATCCAGGAAAGAGTGGGGATATCTTCGCGAAGTGCGCCCACGAGATTGTCGATGAGCTGATTCATCTTCCGCTTCGCTTCGGACGTGAACGTGCGGCGCACGTATTCCTGGCCCAGGAGATCGCCGAGGCTGAAGTCGGTGGCGCGGACGCAGCGCTTCCAGCGCTCCTGCTGCTGCTGTTGTCCCGACAAGACGCGATTGCTGAAATTGAAGTCCTCTTTCTCGAATGCGGATGACAGCGTGGGCGCTGCCGCGTCGAGGACGTGCCACTTGAGGTAAGCCTTCCAAGTCTCCAGTGGCACTTCATCGATCAGCCGCGACACTTCCTTGAAGAATTGCGGCTGCGCGACGTTGATCGATTCAAGGTTCGTCAGGCCCGCCGATAGGAACAGCGCGGGCCAGTCTACGTTCGGTGCGATCGTGGCGAGCTGTGTGACCGGTGTGACGTTGTATCGCTTCTCGGGATCGCGCAGCTCGACGCGCGTCATCTGTGCCTGCGCGAGCTGCGTCTCCAGTCCCATGATGCGGTCCGCGTCGGTGGAGGCCTTCGCCGCATCTTCGCCGATCAGTTGCAGCATCTTCGAGACGTGCTCGACATATTCCTTGCGCGTGGTCGCAAAACGCTCGTCGCTGCGCAGGTAGTAGTCGCGGTCGGGCATCCCCAGACCGCCCTGGGTGACGACGGCGATGATCATCTTGCTGTTCTTCTGATCGTTCTGACCGCTGAAGCCGAACACCGGCGCGATGCCGCTGCTCTGCAGGCGGAAGATCTCGCTCTGCAACACGGTGCGATCGTTGATCGCGTCGATGCGCGCCAGCTCGGGCGCAATCGGCGAGTAGCCGGCCGCCTCGACCGCCGGCTCGTTCATGCAGGCGGCGTAGAAGTCGCCGATCTTCTGCGCGGCGCTGCCGCTCGGGGTGGGGTTCTTGGCCGCTTCCTCGAGGATGGTATGCAGCGTCTCGCGATTGCGTTCCGCGACCTGTTCGAAGCGCCCGAAGCGCGAATAGGCGGCCGGCAGCGGATTCTGTTTGCGCCAGTTGCCTACGGCGAACTGATAGAAGTTGTCGCACGCGTTCACGGTGCGATCGATCGCCGTGAGATCGTAGCCGTGCTCGCCGAACAGAGGCTTGCTCGGCGAGATCGTTGTCGGTTGCCGATTGTCGGTCGTCGCGGGAGTCGGCGCGGTGGCGCAGCCCGCGATGAGAAGAATCAAACAAAGCATGGAAATGCGGCGCATGAATCAGGTCCTCCGGGCGCGAAATGCTATCTCAGGTTCGCGGTTTACGGTTTGCGGTTTGCAAAATGCCGAGCAAACCGCAAACTGCAAACTGCAAACCGAACTATGACATCCCTCCGTCGTGAAATCGGCATGTGGCGCGGTGTGGCGCTGAACATGATCGACATCGTCGGGATCGGCCCGTTCATCACGATCCCGCTGATCCTGTCGGCGATGGGCGGCGCCCGCTGCATGCTGGCGTGGCTCCTGGCCGGTCTTCTGGCGATCGCGGACGGTCTCGTCACCGCCGAGCTCGCGGCGGAGATGCCGCACGCCGGCGGATCGTACGTGTTCCTGCGCGAGTCCTACGGCCGCGCCGGGCGGCTCATCTCGTTCATCTTTCTGTTTCAGATTCTCATCTCCTCGCCGCTGTCGATGGCCTCCGGCTGCATCGGCTTCGCGCAATATCTCGAGCGCCTCATCCCTGCCACGGCCCGATACGAACAGGTCACCGCGATGTTCATCGGCCTCGTCATCATGGTTCTGCTGCTGCGGCGCATCAAGGCGATCGGCACGTTTGCGATTTTTCTGTGGATCGGGGTCATGGCCACGGTCACGCTCGTGATCGCGATCGGCATCCCGCATCTGAAAGCGAGTGCGTTCACGTTCTGGAACGCGCCGCGCGTCGACGGCCGCGCCGGTTTCGACGGTCTCGGCATGGCCCTCATCTTCGCCGTCTACGACTACCTCGGCTATTACAACATCGCGTACCTCGGCGATGAAGTGAAGGAGCCGGAGAAGACGATCCCACGCGTGATCGTGATCTCGATCCTGGCAATCGCGGTGATTTACATCCTGATGCAGGCGTCGATCATCTCCGTGCTCCCGCTGGACGTGGCGATGAAGTCGAAGTCGGTCGTCGGCGATTATGTCGCGGCCTTGATCGGGCCGCGCGCCGCACAAGGCGTGACCGTCCTGATCCTCTGGACGGCGTTCGCGTCGATCTTCTCGGTGATGCTCGGCTACTCGCGCATCCTTTACGCGGCGGCACGCGATCGAAACTTCTTTTCTGTCTTCGCGAAGCTGCATGCGACCGAGGCGTATCCGGTTGTGTCGATCCTGTTTCTGGGAACGGTGGCGGCGATCTTCTGCTGGCTGCCGCTGAAGAGCGTCGTGCAGGGAATCCTGTCCATTCGCGCGATCATCCCTTTCATCGCTCAGATCATCGGCGCGGTGGTGCTGCGCCGGACGCAACCCAATCGTCCCCGTCCATTCAAGATGTGGCTGTACCCGTTGCCGGCGATCATTGCCCTCGGATTGTGGTCGTATGTCGCGATCTCGCCGGAGAAAGGGCTGCGTATCGGAGGGCTTTTCGTCATCGCCGCGGGCGCGCTGTTCTTCTTCTTACGAGAGTTGATCGTGCGCCGGACGAAACCGGTCGTCATCTAGTGCGGCGCGACGAGGCCGGGTGTACGAATCCAGAGCACTGATTCCTGCTGAAAGCGGCGTTTGTAATCGTTGATGATGCGGATGATCCGCTCGTCGTTGCCGCGCCGCGATAGATGCGCGATCTGCACGATGTGCGTCGATTCTTCCGCTCCGTGCCAATGACCCACCGCTTTCCAGTCCGTGAATCCTGGATATGCCGGCGTGATCACTTCGTCGACGAACGTCTTCCACTCGGCATCGGAGACAACGCCGCCCGGCCGTGACGTGCCGAAGTACAGCGTGTCGACGTCCTGCACCTCCTGGAGCTGCATCGAAGAGCAGGCGATGAGAAGGAGGAGCGTGACCGGGGCAAGTCTGCGCACGAGGTAAGTCTAAGGGATGAGGGATGAACGCAAGCGTGCATCCGCATCGCCTCTTCATCCCTCATCCCTCAGCCCTCATCCCTTCCAAGAAATAGAATCACGGCATGCGTCTGATCGGTGCTCTCCTTTTTCTCCTTCTCTCCCCCGCCCTTCTCGCGCAATCGATCGACACGGCCGCTGTCGATCGTCTTGCTCGCGAGACGATGGCGCGCTGGAAAGTTCCGGCGATGGCGATCGGGATCGTACAGAACGATCGCGTGACCTATCTCAAAGGTTTCGGAGCAACGCCCGACACGCTGTTTCAGATCGGCTCGACGACGAAGGCATTCACGACGACGGCGATGGCCATGCTCGTCGATGAAAAGAAGATGAGCTGGGACGATCCGGTGCGAAAGTATCTCGAGTACTTTCACCTTTCTGATCCCTGCGCCGATTCGCTGGTCACGTTGCGAGACGTCGTCTCGCACCGGACCGGTCTGTCGCGTCACGACGAGATCTGGGACTACACGGATCTCTCCCGCGAAGACATCATCCGACACGTCGGCACGATCAAGCTCACGAAGCCTTTTCGCAGCGCATACCAGTACAACAACGTCATGCTCATGACCGCCGGCGAGGCGGTGGCCACGGCAGCAAAGATGCCGTGGAGCGAGTTCGTGAAAACACGCATCTTCGATCCTCTCGGAATGCGCGAAACGGTCATCAGCGAATCGGAGTGGCAGCGATCCGAGCACGCTCCCGGCCATTCCTACGATGCCAAACGCGATGTCGTTTTGCCCCAAGCCTCGCAGCCGTACGAGAGTCTCGCCCCCGCGGGCACGATCAAGTCGAGCGCTCGCGACATGGTGCAGTGGGTCCGCTTCCAACTGAATGACGGCGTCGTCGACGGAAAGCGTCTCATCTCCGCGGAAGCACTCAACGAGACGAAGAGCCCGCAGACGATCGTCCCGCTCGCCGGCGACACGAAGGATGAGAACCCGGAGAGCAACCTCTCTGCTTACGGAATGGCCTGGCGCATCCAGGATTACCGCGGCGAGCTTCTCGTCTCCCATGGCGGCGCTCTGAACGGATTTCGTACGCAGGTTGACCTTCTGCCGAAGCAGCATACCGGCTTCGTGGTGCTGGCCAATCTCGGCCGGGGCTTCGCCGTCATCGCCATGCGCAACGCGCTCACCGACATGCTTCTCGGCAAGCCGGCCCGTGATTGGAACGGCTACTACATCGCTCTCGAGGCGAAGGAGCGCGGCGCCGCAGAAACGAAGAAGCGCGAACGGGACGCGAAGCGCCATCGCGACACAAAGCCGTCGCATGAGCTGGCGGCATATGCCGGCACGTATTCGAATACCGGATACGGGCCTGCGATCGTAACGCTCGACGGAGATCATCTCGTCCTGCAATACGGCCGGTTGAAGATGCCCCTCACGCACTACCATTTCGACACGTTCTCGGCGGTCGATGAAGAAGAGGACATCGACGAGCAGATCGTGTTCTCGCTCGATGCCGGCGGCGACGTGAAGAAGTTGACGCTCTTCGCAGAGGAATTCGAGAAGAAGTAATCGAGTGCTAGAAGTCCGCGATCGCCTGCACGATCGCGTCGATGAGCGCCGTGGCCCCCGAAGTGGCGATGTGGTGGTTCCAGCCCAGGGCGAAGTAGCGGAAGCGACCGTCGCTGCCGCTGATGATGCCGGCGAGAGAATTCACGCCGGCCACCGTGCCGGTCTTGGCGCGCATGCGATCGCCGAGAGTCGTCAGTCGTAACCGCAGCGTGCCTTCGCCGCCGGGTTGCGCCATGACCAGCCACCACAGCGATCGCCGCTGCGGAGCATTCATCCAACGCAGCAACCTGACGATCGCGGCAGGAGTCACGAGGTCATCGGGCGCAAGTCCCGAGCCGTCGACGAATCGGAACTCGGTTCGATCGATGCCCACCTCGGTCGTCAGAAACGCAGCCTCGATCTCGCGTGACGCTGCGTACGACGCCGGCTTCTCCCCTGCTGAAAGACGCTTGTACAGCGTCTCGGCATAGAGGTTCTGACTGTTCTTCAGCACGGTCATCAACAATTGCTCGACGAACGGAGACTCGACCTGCGCGAGTTTCTCGCCCCAGGCGCGCGCATCCGTCTGCAATCGCATGGAGCCGTCGACAGGAATGCCGGCACGCTGCAGCGCGTCGCGAAACGCGAGTGCCGAATAAAAACCGGCGCTGCTGACGGCGTCATCGCCGATGGCGTTTTCGCGATAGGTGATTGCGTCGATCGGTGCGGCGTCGCTGCTCGTGATGTTGCCGAGCTTCCATTGATACGGCAGCGTCACGCGATCGAACAGCGATACGTCGGCGACGACATCGTGGACCCGATCGATCCCACGGCGGCGGATCGCCTCGATGAACGGTGCGAATGTATTCCATTCGTCGTAGCCGTACCGGTCGGCGCCGAATGACGGATCCGCGCCGCCTTTGAGGACAACGTCATTGCCATCCAGCCACAACTCCGTGGCCAGCCGCGCATCATTGCCGAGGCATTGCTGGACGGTCACGGATGAGAAGAGCTTGCGG
>DASXRT010000039.1:0-27684 GCA_036506455.1 Thermoanaerobaculia bacterium | reverse complement strand
GTGATCGTCGGCGCCGCGCTCGTCGAGCCGCTTCTCGGAATCGACGTCGCTCGCGCCGTGCTGTGTCATCACGAACGGATCGACGGCGCCGGCTATCCGCATCAGCTTCGCGGTGAAGACATCCCGCTCGTCTCGCGCATCGTGCAGATCGGCGATACCTACGTCGCGATCAGCGATGCGGAGACGTATCAGACTCCTGGCTCGCCCGAAGGTGCGCTGGCCGCGATCCGCCGCGGCGCCGGTGGGCAGTTCGATCCGGAGCTGGCGATCCGCTTCGAAGAGATGATGCGCACGCCTGCTAAACTGCCCGGTCGATGAAGATCGATCGTGACGAGGCGCGACGCATCGCTGATCTCGCTCATCTCGAATTCGACGATGCCGGTCTCGACCGCATGGCCGAGGAGATGACGACGATTCTCGGCTACATCGAGACGTTGGCGGCGGTCGATACTGAAAAAGCCGGCGAGGACGCCGGCACTACACCACTGCGCGATGATGTTCTCGCGCCGTCGGTCGATCGCGAGAAAGTGGCGCGGAACGCGCCCGCGTGGGAGAACGGATTCTTCGTCGTCCCCGCGGTCATCGAGGGCGAGTAGTGTCCGACGTTCTCGAGCTACCGTTCACTGAGGCGCGCGCACAGGTCACGCCCGCCGAGT
Organism: Thermoanaerobaculia bacterium; assembly: GCA_036506455.1. Taxonomy (GTDB): domain Bacteria; phylum Acidobacteriota; class Thermoanaerobaculia; order Gp7-AA8; family Gp7-AA8; genus DASVHS01. The sequence continues at coordinate 27,028 of DASXRT010000039.1, read as the reverse complement.
ACGTCGAGGCGTCGATGCGCGCGATCGAGTCACGCAACACGGCGCTGAATGCATTTCTGCGGGTGAGCGAGAAGCCGATCGGCGATTTTCCGATCGCCATCAAGGACAACATCGTCACCACGGACATGCCGACGACGTGCGCGTCGCGGATTCTCGGCGACTTCCTCTCGCCTTTCGATGCCACGGTCATCGGAAGACTTCGCGCGCGCGGCGCGGCGATCGTCGGCAAGACGAATCTCGACGAGTTCGCGATGGGATCGTCGACGGAGCACTCGGCATTCGGTCCGACCCGCAATCCGTGGGACACGTCGCGCGTGTCGGGCGGTTCGTCGGGCGGCTCCGCCGCGGCGGTCGCGGCACGCATGGTCCCGGCGGCCCTCGGTTCCGACACCGGCGGGTCGGTGCGTCAGCCGGCTGCGCTCTGCGGCATCGTCGGAGTGAAACCGACGTATGGACGCGTGAGCCGATCGGGCCTCGTCGCTTTTGCATCGAGCCTCGATCAGATCGGCACGCTCACCAAAACGGTTCGCGAGAGCGCCGAGCTTCTGGGCATCATCGCTGGTCACGATCCACTCGACTCGACAAGCAGCTCGGGCGCTGTCGACGATTACACCGCTGATCTCGACAAAGGTGTGCGCGATCTGCGCGTCGGCGTGATTCCCGAAGGTCTCGACAAGTTGAACGCGGAGGTTCGGAAAAACTTCGATGAAGCGATCGATGTGTTCCGCCGCGGAGGCGCGAAGATCGCCGACGCGCATGTTCCGTCGATCGAATCCTCCATCGCGATCTACTACGTCGTCGCCAACGCGGAGGCGAGCGCGAACCTGGCGCGCTTCGACGGCATCCGCTATGGCATGCGCAGCGGAGTCGGGGGCGGACTCGACGACGTTTATTTCGGATCACGCGCCCAGGGCTTCGGTCCGGAGGTGAAGCGGCGGATCATGCTGGGCACGTTTGCGCTCTCATCGGGGTACTACGACGCGTATTACGGTCGCGCGCAACGCGTGCGCGAGAGATTGCGCGGCGAGTTCGATGCCGCCTTCCGAAAGTTTGATGTACTGCTCACGCCGACTTCCCCCGAAGCGGCGTTCCGAATCGGCGAGAAGGTCGACGATCCGCTGACGATGTATCTCAGTGACATCTTCACGGCGCCGGCGTCGCTGGTGGGCATTCCGGCGATGTCGGTTCCGGCGGGATTCAACGCTGCCGGGCTGCCGCTGTCGCTGCAGATCGCCGCGCCGCATTTCGGGGAGCGGGTGATGTTCCGGGCGGGGGCGTTCTTCGAGAGGGAAACCACTTACTGGAAGAGACTTCCGCCCCTCTGAGTGGCCGGGTGCTACAATCGACCCGTGCGTAAGTGGTGGGTGTGGGTGCTCGCTTTCCTCCTTATTTTCCCCGCGCTTCTCTTCGCACGTTCTTCCTCTGACTCCGTCGCGTCCATCGCCGTCAACGACGAGATCCGCGCGTTCCTCACGCGCGACTATCAGATTGATGTTCTCGTCCAGCCACATCGAGGCGATGCCTGGACGCGTCTCGCCAAACGCGTGACGGGCGACGCTGCGCGATGGGAGGACATCGCGCAGTTCAATCATCTCGACGATAACCTGAAGACGGAGCAGGTTGTCCGCGTACCCTTCGCGCTGCTGCGCCCGTCACTGCAGCGCGACATCCTCCGCACAATCTTTCCGACCGATCGCCGCACCGACGCCGGCTGGACGCACATCGTCGTCGGCGGACACGGCATCGAAGGGGAACCGCTCTGGAACATCGCCGAATGGTTCACCGGCGACGGCGCGAACTATGCCGTCGTGCGCAAAGCAAATCCCGGTCAGGGACTCTCGACTCGAACTGGTGACGTGATCGTCATTCCAAACGCGTTGCTCACGGCCGCATTCGGCGGTGAGACGGAGGGAGAGAATGCACCGAAGACGGCTACAGAGGTTCGGAAACAGAAGGACGGTTCGGCTCAGCGCGCATCAGCGGATGAAGATGTACCGGAGGTGGCTCCGTCACCATCAGTGGGACTTCCGGCGCTGACTTATGACCGCACCTCTTCTGAGCCTTACGCCATCTACCGGCTGCAGAAAGGGGAGGCGCTCTACTCCTCGGTTGCGATTCGCTTCACCGGTCGCGTGTATTCGAAGGACGTTGGCGACGTCGTCGAGCGCATTGTGAAGTTCAACGCCATCGAGGACGTGTCGCGCATCCCGGTCGGATACGCCGTCAGGATTCCGATCGATCTGCTCTTGCCAGAGTATCGCCCGCAGGACGATCCTGCGCGTCTCGCTCAGGAGGCGTCGCAGCGCGCCAGCGCGAAGCTCGCCAAACGCACGCGAGCGCGCAACCTCGCCGGCGTGCAGCTCATCCTGGACGCCGGTCATGGCGGAAGCGATCCCGGTGCGACGCTCGGCGACGTTCAGGAGGCGCGCTACGTCTATGACGTCATGTGCCGCCTGCAGCGGATCATCGAGAAGAAGAGCGCAGCGAAGCTCTCGTTGACACGCGATGAAGGGTCGGTGCTGACGACACCGCCATACACGCTCGATGATGCGATCATCGCCGTGAATCTGCGCTGGTATCTCGCGAACTCGATCTTTCGTCATGCGATCCGGCAAGGCGTCGCGAAAGAGAAAGTCGTCTTCATCTCGATTCACGCGGACTCGCTGCATCCATCGCTTCGCGGTGCGATGGCTTACATCCCCGGCGGCCGCTATGTTCAGGGAAGTTACGAGAAGCGCGGCCCCATCTACGCGGCGCGGGCCGAAGTGCGCGAGCGTCCGAAGGTGCGACACTCCGAGGAGGAGTCGCTGGAGGCCGAAGGATTGTCGCGCGATCTGGCGGACAGCATCATCGCCGCGTTTGAAGAAGCGAAGCTGAACATCCACCCTTTCCATCCTGTGCGCGACAACGTCATGCGCGATGGCCGCGAATGGGTTCCCGCCGTGATTCGCTACAACATGGTACCCACTCGACTTCTCCTTGAAGTCTGCAACCTCGGCAATCGCCGCGACCGGGAGTTGATGCAGACGCGCAGGTTTCGGCAGAACGTCGCGGAGGCGATTTATCGCGGGTTGGTGGAGTTTTACACCGAGAGTGAAGAGCCCGCGCAGGTTGCAGGACGGTCGTAGGTCGTCGGTAGTCGGTCGTGGGGGCCTCAGGGCGATAAGGCGCCACGACCTACCACCCACGACCCACGACCTATAATCCGCGCGAATGCCGCGCTCTTTTGAAGGCGATCACGCGGCGCAAGGTCTGCGCTTTGGCGTGATTGCCAGCCGCTTCAACGACGAGATCGTCTCGGGCCTCCTCAACGGTGCGATCGACTGTCTGACCCGCCACGGTGCCACGGAAGAACAGATCACGATATTTCGTGTTCCGGGCGCGTTCGAGATCCCGACGCTGGCGCGCACGCTCATCGGTCGTGGCGGCTTCGACGCCATCGTCGCTCTCGGCTGTCTGCTGCGAGGCGACACGCCGCACTTCGAGTTCATCTCCGCGCAGGTGACGACGGAGCTTTCCCGCGTCGGCGTCGATACGTGCTTCCCCGTCGCCTTCGGTGTGATCACCTGCAACACCTACGAGCAGGCGGTGGAGCGGTCGTCGAAAGGCAGCGGCAACAAAGGTTGGGAAGCGGCGCTGGCAGCGATCGAGATGGCCAATTTGTGGCGCCAGATTCGCACGGAGCTCAAAGGACACTGAATGGGCGCACGGCGAAAGGCTCGCGAGCTCGCGCTGCAGATGTTGTTTCAGCACGACATGTCCGGAAATCAGCCGGACACCATCATCTCGACGTTCGAGGATCTGCAGAAGTCGAAGCCGAACACGCGCGAATTCGCCACGAAAATCTTCCGCGGCACCGTCGATCACCTCGGCAAGATCGACGAGATGATCACCGCGCAGGCCGACAACTGGCGTCTCTCACGGATGGCTGTCGTCGATCGCAACATCATCCGCATGTGTGTGTACGAGTTTCTCCACGAGGCCGACACACCCAAGCTGGTGATCATCGACGAGGGAATCGAGATCGCGAAAAAATACGGTACACAAAAGTCATCGCAATTCATCAACGGGATCTTGGACGGCATACTCAAACGGTACAATCTCCAGAGCGCGTAACGGCCTGGAGATCATGAAGAAATTCGAAATTCAGCCGCCGCGGGGCGCGCCATGAGCCTTCTCGGCCGCCTCGAGGACCTCCCCCTCACCGACATCATCCAGATCGTCTTCCTCAGCCGCCGCACGGGTGTGCTGGAGATCATCGACGGCGCGGGCCGGCACACGATCGTCTTTCGACGCGGTCTCATCGTCAACGCCTCCGCGCCCGATCATCCCGACCTCGTCACGTTTCTTCAGAATCGCGGCATCGTTGCGGCTGATGCGGTTCCGCTCGTCCGGCAGATGGAAGACAGCGGCATTCCGGCGGGCACCGCTCTCATGGAGATGAACCTCGTCTCCGGCGACGATCTCGAGGCGGCGATTCGAGACCGTGTTCTCAGCGTCGTGACGCCGCTGCTGCAGAGCCGCGAAGGCAACTTCAACTTCCTCCTCAGCGAGTCGATGACTCCCGTGGAGATGGAGTACGAGCCGGAGACCCTGTTCAAAGAGGGCGGATTCGAGCCCCAGCAGATCATCACGACGCGTGCTCCGGCGTCCTCAGAGCCGAGCAAGTCTTCCGCGCGATTCAAAGTCGCCGGAGGCCTCCTCGACATCGAGACTCCCGAGGCCACGGTTCGCAACGTCATTTTGTTCGAACGCGATCCGCTCCTTCGTGTTGCCGTCAAACGAGCCTTCGCCAAACGCAGCGTGAAGATCTTTCAATTCGGATCCCTCGACGACATTCGCGGAGCGCTGACCGATCTCTTCCGATCGAACAGTTTCTTCGTCACCTTTCTCGAGCTCACCGAGGATGACGCGGCGGTGCGCATGATGCAGCAGCTCAAGCGCCGCAATCCGCGGCTCCCTGTCGCCTTCATCGACTCCGCGTTCGATGAGCGTCACCGGCAGACACTTCAGCGCGCCGGCGCCGATCTCTATCTGACGCGTCCTTCGCGCGAACGGCTCCGCCCGGAGGTGGCCGAGGAGGAGCTCGCGCTGTTCAGCGACGAGCTGGTGCAGTTCGCGGAACGAACGTTCTGGGAATGGGAGCAATTGGGGTTCGAAGCAGGAAAGCGCTTCTACGAGGAGGCCGAGAAAGAGGACGTCGAGCGCAGCTTCAGCATCCTCCAGCAGTTCATCAATGAATTGAGCGACCCGGAGGACATCACGCAGGTCGCAGCGACGATTCTTCGCCTCTCCGCCGAGTTTCTCGAGCGCGCCGCCCTGTTCCTCGCCACCGACGACGACTTCATCGGCCTCGGCGGTTTCGGCGCGACCGGTGATGGTGAGTCCATGGATGATCGCGTGGCCGGCTTTCGCATTCCGCGAGAGGAGCCTTCGATCCTCGCTGACGTCGCCACGACCCGGGAGCCGCACCGCGGCAAATTACGGCGGACGGACACCAATGTGCGCCTCCTGGAGCGAATGGGGAACCTGCTGCCGACCGAGGTGATTGGGCTGCCGATCATGCACAACGAACAGGCGGTTGGTATCCTGTATGGAGACAACGCCGCACATCGGGCTCCGATCGAGAGCATGACCGGGCTGGAGATCTTCCTCTCACAAGCCGGATATGCGTTCGGAACGGCGATCGAGGCGCGGCGGAAGGGTGGGCGCGAAGGGTCATGAAGATTCTCGTCGTCGAAGACTCCTCTTCGATGCGCGCATTTCTGACGACGATCATCGAAGGAGGCACGGAATCGTACGAGCTCGAGGTCGTCGAGGCCTCCAGCGGATTCGAGGCGCTCAAGAGTCTTCCCCACCATAAGTTCGACGCCATCCTCACCGACATCAACATGCCCGACATCAACGGGCTCGAGCTCGTCAGCTTTCTCAAGAATCATCCCGTCTATCGTTCGATCCCGATCATGGTCATCTCCACCGAGAGCACGGAAGAGGACCGCAAGCGCGCCGCGGCCCTCGGCGCGGAGGAGTATCTCGTCAAGCCGTTTCAGTCGCGTGAGCTCGTGGACAAACTGCGCAGGATTCTTCGAGTGGCATGAATGCCGACTAAAGACGACGATCGCGCGCGTCAGGAGTTCACCGGCGAGGCTGAAGAGCTCCTCGATACGCTCTCGCGCGACCTCGCCAACTTCGAATCGCAGGGGCAGAACGTACGGCCCGAGCTGATCAACAACATCTTCCGCAACGTTCACTCACTCAAAGGTCTCGCGGGCATGCTCGGCTTCGCCGAGATCTCCGAGCTGTCTCACAACCTGGAGGACATGCTCGACAAGTTGCGGATGGGGAAGATCCCGATCTCGCGCGATCTCGTCGATCTGATGTACGACGCCGTCGACAGTCTCAATCGTCTGGTGATCGCCATCAACGATCAGTCCGTCGCCGGCCTCGTCGACCTCACGAAGCTGACGAGCCGCATTCACCAGGCGGTCACGAATCAGCCGCAGCAGAAGCAGGAAGATCCCCTCGCGGAACTGACGCTCGACGAGCAAACGAAGCGATCGCTCACCGAATACGAGGAGCACCGGCTGATCGAAAATGTGCGCGCGCGCAAGCACATGCTCGTCGTCGAGGTGACGTTCGACTTTGCCGATTTCGACGAGAAGTTGCGCGCGGTCACGGCGAGTCTCAACGAGGCGGGCGAGGTGATCTCGACGCTTCCGGCGCTCGATGCGACGGGCGGGGCGGGCATTTCGTTCCGGCTGTTGTACGGATCGACGCTGAACGATGCGGCGATTGCTGCGATCGTGCCGCAGGGGAAGGTGACGACTCTCCGAAAGAGTGTGGCGCCGGCGACTTCGCCGGCAAGCGCCGCCGGAGCCGGCGGCGCCACACTGGAGCCCGAGGAGGATGTTTCTCTCCGTTCCCTTTCCCCAACCGTTCGTGTCGACATCGCCAAGCTCGACCACGTGATGAACGTCGTCGGCGAGCTCCTCATCGAGAAGACACAACTCGAGAATCTCACGCGATCGATGATGAAACGCGCGGCCGCGGTGGAGCTCGGAAAAATCGCGCGCGAGCTCGATCGCCGTCTCTCCGATCTGCAGCGCTCCGTGATCGAGATGCGCATGGTGCCGGTCGGGCAGATCTACTCGAAGCTGTCGCGCGCGGTGCGCAAGCTCGCGCGCGAGCTGCACAAAGAGATCGAGCTCGTCCTGCGCGGCGAGGATACGGAGCTCGACAAGATGATGGTCGAGGAGCTGACCGATCCGCTGATGCACATCATCCGCAACGCGCTCGATCACGGAATCGAGTCGGCGGAAGAGCGCGCGCTTGCCGGCAAGCCGGCGATCGGCCGCATCACGCTCACTGCTTATCAGCAGGGCAACTCCGTCGTCATCGATGTGCGCGACGACGGCCGGGGCATCGATCCGCAGAAGATCGGCGATGTCGCTGTGAAGCGCGGTCTGATCAGCGAGAGCGAGACCGTCGACGCCGAGCGCGCTTACGAGTTGCTGTTCCTGCCCGCGTTCTCGACCGCTTCGGCGGTCAGCGAGATCTCCGGCCGCGGCGTCGGACTCGACGTAGTGAAGAAGAACATTCAGGATCTGAAGGGAAGCATCGACGTCATCTCGCAACCGGGCGAAGGGACGACGTTCCGCATCACACTGCCGATCACGCTGGCGATCATCCAGGCGCTCATCGTCCGCGCGGGCGGCGAGAAATTTGCCATTCCGCTGACCTCGGTCTCGGAATCGCTGCGCATCTATCCGCGCGACATCCGCACGCTGGCGCGCCGCGAGGTGTTCACTCTCCGTGACGAGGCCGTGCCGCTTCTTCGACTCTCCGACGCGTTCAATCTTCCGGCGCCCGACGCAGCAGAGAAATTCTTCGTCGTGGTCACGCGATCGGGTGAAAAGTCGATCGGCATCCTCGTCGAAGGGCTCGTGCGGCAGCAGGAGATCGTCATCAAGGCGGTCGGCGAGCGGTTGAAGCGGATTCCAGGCGTTGCCGGTGTGACCGAGATCGGCGAGAGTGAGATCGTGCTCGTCATCGATGCCGGTTCGCTCATCGATGAGTTCGGGGGAAGAGCGAGGCAGGCGAGGGCCGCCGTCAATGTTTGAAGAGCACTTTGGCTTCGCGTCGAGACCGTTCGGCAAAACACCCGATCCGGCGTTTCTGTACGAGAGTCCGCAGCACAAGGAAGCGCTGGCGCGGCTCGAGTACGCCGTCGAAGAGAAAGAGCTGGCGCTGCTGACCGGCGATGTCGGCTGCGGCAAGACCACGCTGTCGCGCGCGCTGCTCGATCGTGTCGGCGACTCGCGCCCTGTCGTGCTGCTCATCAATCCACACATGACACCGACGCAGCTCCTTCGCTCGATCGCCGGAGGTCTCGGACTCACTCCGTCGCGCGCACGTCATGAGCTCCTCGATCAGATTCACTCGAAGCTCTTCGAGCTGTACGAGCAGAAGCGCGAGCCGGCGGTCATCATCGACGAGGCGCAACTGATTCCGACGAAGACCACCTTCGACGAGATCCGTCTGCTCACGAACTTTCAGCTCGACGATCAGAATCTGCTGTCGGTCATTCTGATCGGCCAGCCGGAGCTCCATGCGCGTCTGCATCGTTCGAGCTATGCCCCGCTCCGCCAGCGCATCGGCATGCGCTACGCGCTCAAACCGCTGTCGCTCGAGGAGACTCTTCGATACATCGATCACCGCATCCGCGTCGCCGGCGGCGGACACAATCCATTCAGCAGAGCAGCGATGGAGGAGATTCATCTTCTGAGCGGCGGTATCCCGCGCCTGATCAACACGCTCGCCACCACCGCGCTGCTGGACGCCTTCGGCGAAGACGCGGAGACGATCGACGTCGCCCGCGTCGATTCCGCCGCACGCGATCACGAGATGGAGGAGGCGCATGGTTGATCTGGTCAAGATCCGCAAGAAGGCAAAGGAGAAGAAAAGTGTGGCGCCGGCGACTTCGCCGGCGAGCGCCGCCGAAGTCGGCGGCGCCACACCGACGACCACCAAACTCCAGCGCTTTCTCGAAACGGCCGGCAAACGCCGCGCGGCCGAAACCGCGAGCGTAGAACCTGCCAAACCTCAGCTCGAAGCTCTCACGTTCGCGATCGCCGGCGAGCTTTACGCGATCGACATCGACAACGTCGTCGAGATCGTCACAGTGCGTCCGATCACGCGCATTCCGAATGCCGATCCGTCGATTGTCGGGATCTTCTCGCTTCGCGGCGCAATCGTCACGCTTATCGATGTCCGCCGCCGGCTCGGGCATCGCGAAGCGGAGGGAGGAGGGCTCGATGAGCGCATCATCGTCGTGCAGCATGGTGGCGAGATGCTCGGATTCATCGTCGATCGCGTCCTGCGCGTCATGAAGGTCGACGCCGATTCGCTGGAGCCGCATCCTGTTGCGCATGCGAGCGAACAGGACGAATCGGTGCGCGGAGTGTTCCGCCACGGCGAGGCGTTGACGATGTTGATCGCCCTGGACAGAGTGCTGAATGGAACTGTCGTGTAAACAGTGTGGCGTGAAGTTCCGTGCGGCCGTGCCCGCTCCGCTCACCGCCCCCGTGCGCGTGGCGTGCCCGTCGTGCGCCAATCAGATGGTGATCAAACCGCGGGCGGGGGTCCTCAGTGTGGCACCGTCGACTACGCCGGCACACACCGGCGCCACACCGAAGCGAAAGACCGCCGCCATCGCCGATGAGCCCCGTCCCTTCCGCGATTTTCTCGGCGCACAACTCCAGCGCCTCGGCTTCGAAGTCTCATTTTTCGACGTTGGCGAGCAGACTCTCGAATTCGTCAAGCGCACGCGCGCCGATCTCGTCATCGTCAATGTCTATCTGAAAGGAAAGTTGGGCGTCGAGGTGACCGAGGAGATCCGAGCCGATCCCGCGCTCGGGCAGACGCGCGTGATCCTCATCGGCGCTCTCTTTCGCGCCAATCGCTTCCGCGCCAATCCGACGAATCTCTACGGTGCTGACGAGTACATCGAGGAACAGATCCCCGAGAAAGAGTTCCGCCACATCGTTCACAAGCTTTTTCCGGACGCCAGGACCGTGCAGGTACCGGCCGAACCTGCTGAACACGACGAGGCCCGCCGGCTGGCGCGGCTCATCCTCTCCGACATCATCATCAATCACCCCGACAAGGTCGAGCGGGCAGTGCGCAGCAACAATTTCTTCGACGCGCTTCGCGAAGAGATCGCCGAAGGGCGCCAGTACTACGATTCGCGCGTGCCGCAGCGCGTGCGCCGCGACACGGAGATCTTCACCGAGACACTCCAGCAATTCGTGCAGATGAAGCGGGAGGAGCTGGAGAAGGTGAGGACATGAGCATCGACGTTCACTCGCCCGATCCGGACGCGCGCCAGAAAGCGGCGCAGGCCGTCGCCTCTTCGGAGAAACGCGATCTCCCGCTGATGTTCGAGTTTCTCGGCGATCGCGACTGGCGCGTGCGAAAGACGATCGTCGACGGACTCGTTCGCGACTCCGGCGCCGACGTCGTGCACGGTCTGATCGACGCGCTGGCCGACGCGGAGAACGCCGGCAAGCGCAACTCGGCGACCGAGGCGTTGATTCGGATCGGCACACCGGCGGTGGCGCCGATCGTCGAGCGCGTCTCCAGAGAAGGCGATGTCGACGTCCGGCTCTCGCTGGTGAATCTCCTCGGCGATCTGCGCAGCAGAGAGGGCTTCACGATTCTCATCGACCTGCTGCAACTCGAGCAGGACCTCAACGTCGCCTCCTCGATTGTTTCGTCGCTCGGCAAGTATCACGACGCGGCGGCGCTGGCGCCTCTGATGGCGATCCTTCAACAGCGCGACGATCTCTGGCTGAAGTTCCACATCGTCGAAGCTCTCGGCGAGATCGGCGATCGCTCCGCGCTGCCGGCGATCCTGCCGTTCTACAGCGAGAAGTCGTTGCGCAAGCCGGTGCTCGAAGCGATCGGAAAGATCGCCGACGTCGGCACCGTCGCGTTTCTTCTGAAGATCATCGCTGATGAAGAGAAGCTCAGCCTTTCGGCCCTGCGCGCGCTCGTGCAGATCGCCGAAGCGTCGAAGCCGCGCGTCGTCGAACAGGTCGAGCGTCCGTTCATCCAGCGCAAGTTCCGCGAGTCGTTTCCGCGCGAAAAGATCGAGCCGCTGATCGATCATCTGCGCAGCACGCCGAAGCGCGAAGTCAAAGCGTTCATCCTCAAGTTTCTCGGCTGGTCGTCGGACGAGCGCGCCCTGCCGATTCTGCTCGAGTATCTGCAGGAGCCCGACAGCGCCGAGGTCGCGGCGCAGGGCCTGATCGACTTCGGGCGGACGGCGATGCCGGCGATCCTGGAAGCGCTTCGCACTGCTGAGGAAGACGAGATCGTGGCCCTCCTCCTGCGCGTCGCCAGCGTCCTGGGCACGCCTGAAGCGATCCCGAACATCATCGCCTTCCTCGACCACGACAATCCGATGATTCGCCGTCTGGCGATCGAGACGCTCGGACAGATTCCCGATCGTGCAGCGATCGATTACCTGCTGGCCAAGCTCGACGACGCGGACGTCGCGTCGCAGCAGGCGGCGATGAACTCGATCTCCGCGCTGGTCACCGCGCTTCCCGCGATCAAGGAAGATGTGCTGGCGAAGATCCGGAAGATGCTGCAATCGCCGTCCGTGCCCATGAAGCTGAATTCGCTCTCAATTTACGTAAATATTCAAGGAGAGGGATATCACGACGAACTGTTGTTGGCATCGAAGGACAGCGATCCCGCGATCCGGCAGAAGGCGGTCTCGCTCATGGGGCGATTCAGCGAGGAGCGTTTCGCCGATCAGATCGTGCTGTCACTCGCCGACGAATCGACCGCGGTGCGTCTGGCCGCGATCAACGCCGTCGTGCATCTCCGTCCCGAGACCGGCATCGAGCCGCTGATCAGCTCACTCGAGGATCACGACATCTGGATCCGCACCGCGGCGGCGCAGGCTCTCGGCGAGTATCGCCAGTTCGCTGCGCTGCAACCGCTGATGAAGCATCTGCAAAGCGATCAGGCACCGGTTCGCATCGCAGTGATCGAAGCGCTCGGGAAATCGGAGAGCGCGGATGTGAAAGAGGTGCTCTTCGACAGCTTGCACGAGGAAGACATGGAGATCCGCCGCGCGGCGATGCTGGCGCTGGCGCGCGTGCCGGGGATGGATGTCTTCGAGGCGCTCGTCGGCGCGCTCTTCGACAGCGACTGGCGCATTCGTGCCGCGGCCGTGACCGCGCTCGGCGCGCGAGGCAGTCGCGACGCGCTGTCGTACCTGCATCGCGCGCTCGAGGATCCCGACCCGTACGTGCAACAGTCGGCGGTCTTCGCGCTCGACAAGATCCCCGACCGCTCGTCGTTCCCGCATCTCTTCAAGGCGATGGAAAACGCGGCCGTGCTCGACGACGTCTCCGACGTCTTCGTGAAGCACAAGGACCTCTACCGCGATCTGCTCGAGGAGGCCTGGCGCACCGCGGACAGCCGGCGGGAGGTCGTCATTGCCGCCATTCTTCAATCAATGAAACAGCCGTGACCTCCTTCAATCTCTCGCTCAACCATCACCTCGACCTGCCCGACGACATCTTCCGGCAGCTCCGCGAGCAGATCTACAAACGGACGGGGATGTTCTTCGCCGATTCGTCGAAATATCTGCTGCAGAAGCGGCTCTCGCCGCGAGCGCGCGAGCTGAATTTCGAGTCCTTTCAGAAGTACTTCTACTTCCTGCAGTACGACCCGCGTGCGGAGGCGGAGTACGAACAGATCTTCGACCTGATCACCACGAACGAGACTTACTTCTTCCGCGAGCCCGCGCAGCTCGCCGCGTTCACCGAAGAGATCGTGCCTGAGATCCTGTCGCGTAAGCCGGTGAAGAAAATCCGGCTCTGGTCCGCAGGATGCGCATCCGGCGAGGAGCCGTACTCGATCGCCATCATGCTGGCGGAGGCGGGACTCTACGATCAGGCCACGTTCGAGATCTTCGCCAGCGACCTCAATCAGCAGGTGCTGACGAAGGCGCGCAAGGGCCACTACCGCGAGAACGCATTCCGCTCGACGCTTCCTGAATTACGCCAGAAGTACTTCACACACGAAGCGGACGGATCGTGGCGCATCAAGGACGACATCCGCAACCGCGTCTCCTTCGGCCGTCTCAACATCTACGACGAACCGCGTGTCGCGCTCCTCGGCTACCTCGATGTGGTGTTCTGCCGCAACGTGATCATCTATTTCGACGACGACTCGAAGAAGATCGTCATTCGCAATTTCTACGACCGTCTCGTCGACGGCGGCTATCTGCTCCTGGGACACTCGGAGTCGCTGATCTCGTTGTCCACGCAGTTCAAATTGAAGCATCTGAGGCATGACATGGTGTATCAAAAGTAGAGCTGTTAGCTGTTAGCTCGTAGCTCTTAGGAGGCCGCCGACCCACGCACGTTCTCCTAAGAGCGAACAGCTAAGAGCTAAGAGCATCAAGAATAGAGCTGTTAGCTGTTAGCTCGTAGCTCTTAGGAGGCCGCCGACTCACCCACGTTCTCCTAAGAGCTAACAGCTAAGAGCTAAGAGCTTCAGTGATCAGAGCCCTCGTCATCGACGACTCCGCCTACAACCGCGTGACCCTTACGCGCATGCTCGAGTCGCATCCGCAGATCAAAGTCGTCGGCACCGCTGTGGATGGCGAGGATGGGATCAAGCAGCTCATGCGGACCAAGCCCGACGTGGTCACGCTCGATCTGGAGATGCCGGTGATGGACGGTTTCTCTTTTCTACGCTGGGTGATGGCCAATGCGCCGACGCCGGTGATCGCCGTCTCTTCGAAATCGAGCGACCGCAGCGTGTTCAAGGCGCTCGAGCTCGGAGCGCTCGATTTCATCGTGAAGCCGGGCGGCCGTGTGTCGCCGCGGCTCGGCGACATCGAGAACGATCTCATCGCCAAGGTCCTGCAGATTGCCGATGTCCGTCTCGACAATCTGACGCGCCGCATCCGCGAAGAAGAGGGCCGACAGGCCGAAGCCGCGCCACTCGAGCAATGCGCCGGCGGAATCGAACTGGTCGTGATCGGATCCTCGACCGGAGGACCGCCCGCCCTGCAGCAGGTTTTCGAGTCCATGCCGAAGCTTCCGCTCGCCTTCGTCGTCGCACAGCACATGCCGCCCACGTTCACCCGACTCTTCGCCGAGCGTGTGAATCGTCTCTCCGAGTACGAAGTGAAGGAAGCGGAGGACGGTGAAACGGTCGCCCCCGGCAAGGTCTACATCGCGCCGGGCGGCTCGCAGACCGAGGTTCATCGCAACACCGAACGGCTGCAATTGCGCGTGTCCCCTCCACGTCCTGAAGATCTCTACGCGCCTTCAGTCGATCAACTCTTCAAATCGGCAAGCTCCGCGTGCGGCGAGCACCTCATCGCCATCGTTCTGACGGGCATGGGCGACGACGGATCGCGCGCGCTCCGCGAGCTGCACGATCGCGGTGGGCGAACCATCGCCGAATCCTCCGACACGGCGATCATTCCCGGAATGCCTTCCTCCGCAATCAAGACCGGTGCGATCGACGAAGTCCTCCCCCTCGGCGACATCGCTCACGCCATTCATCGCCTCTGCGCAGGCGGTTCGGATTAGACATAGTGTCAACGATGCCTTCGTCGCGAAACCGCCGTTTTCCTCGCATCCAGGATCGTCTCGGCCGCCTCGCGACGAAAGCCTCATAAATCATCCGGGCTGGTGTTTCGTGTTAGATTCACCGCAGGCCCATGTGGAATGAGCGACGAATCACGAGCCGACAAATTTCTAGAGATATTCAATAAAGGCAAGGAGTTCACTGAAGAGCTCCTCCGCGAAAACCAGCGTCTGCGGTATCGGGTGGCGGAGCTTGAAACGGAACAGTCCGGCTTGTCTGCCGAGGAGCTGGAGCGGCTTCGGGAGCAGGTTCAGCAATTAGCCGAGGAGAACAAGCGGATGGAGGAGCGATACCGCGAAGTCGAGGAGGAAAACAAGACCTTCGCCACGCGCTACCTCGAGATCGAAGAGCAGAACAATAACCTCGCCAATCTCTATGTTGCCAGCTACCAGCTCCACTCCACGCTCGACTTCCGCGAAGTCATTCAGATCGTTCAGGAGATCGTCATCAATTTGATCGGCGCCGAGTCTTTCGCCATCCTGCTGCGCGACGAACAGACGAACGAGCTGAGGACGATCGCCTGGGACGGCGAGATGTCCGGACTGCAGACGATTTCGATCCGCGCGGGCGACGGGATCATCGGATGGGTGGCCAAGAGCGGGGAGAGTTACTACCTCGACGACGTCAGCAGCGCCGCCGTGACGCTGCAGAAGCCGCTCGCGGCGGTGCCGCTGAAGATCCAGCAGCAGGTCATCGGAGTCATCGCCGTCTACAAGCTCCTTCAGCAGAAGGATGCGTTCACCGCCGTCGATTACGAGCTTTTCTCTCTCCTCGCGGCTCATGCCGCGACGGCGATCTTCTCCGCGAAGCTCTACTCACAGTCCGAACGGAAGCTCAACACGATCCAGAGCTTCCTGGACCTGCTCACGACCAGTTGATGGACAACGCAAACTTTCTGATTGTCGAAGATTCGCCGACGATGCGTCAGCTGATCTCGTTTTCGCTGAAGCGATTCAGGAACGCGAAGATCATCGAAGCGGTCGACGGCGTCGACGCGTTGAAGAAGCTGTCGGGCCCCGACAAGATCGATCTCATCCTCACGGACATCAACATGCCGGTCATGGACGGGCTCAAGCTCGTCTCGCTCGTGCGGCAGAACACGCAGCTCAAGAACATCCCCATCATCATCATCACGACGGAAGGAGCCGAAGAGGATCGCGAGCGCGGGCTGGCCCTCGGCGCTAACGCCTACATTTCCAAGCCGATCCAGTCCTCGCATCTGATCAAGACCATATCGGAACTGCTCGCCGTCTGAGGGAGTGAACGGGCCGCGGCCGCTGTTCTGATGGCTTGACGGCTCCAGTACACTGAGCGCGCCACTACATGCCACATTTCATCACCGACAAATGCATCGGGTGCGGAGTTTGTGAGGTCAAGTGCCCCACGAACACGATCTGGGGCGAAATGCGGGGTCAGTATTACATCCACCCGGAGCGGTGCATCGACTGCTCGGTGTGCGGGATCTACTGCCCGGTCGACGCCATCCAGAACCAGCACGGCGACTTCATCCCTCGCGTGAAGCCGAAGGAGATCCCGAAGGCCGAGGTCATCAAGGAGCTCTGCACGGGATGCGAGTTCTGCGTCGACATCTGTCCGTTCGAATGCATCAGCATGATCGACGCGCAGGATGAGACGATCGCGAATCACTACAAGATCGCTTACGTCGACAAACCGAAGTGCGTGGCCTGCCGCCTCTGCGAGTCCGTCTGCGACAAGGACGCGATCGTCGTACCGTTGGCGCCGACGCAGCTCAAGGGATACCTGCCGGATTTCGTCGTGAACGGTACAGGTCGTTGAACGACGTTCCACGCGAGTCCCCTCGCACCATCCTCTTCCAATTCGTCATCTTTCCCCTCGGCGTCGTGATGATCGGCGTCGCGATCTTTCTTCTGTTCGGCAAGCTCGCGTCGAATGAGCAGTCCATTCCTGATTACCTCAACGACATCAAGAGCGGCAGCAGTCATCGCAAGTTTCAGGCGGCGTATGAGCTCTCCAAGTCGATCAAGCGAGGTGAGGCGAAGCGCTATCCGAACCTCGTCGATCAGGTCATCGATATCTACCGCTCATCGAAGGACGACGACCCGCGCGTCCGGCAATATCTCACGCTGGTCCTCGGCAAGATCGGGGATGCGCGCGCGGTGCCGGTGCTCGTCGATGCGCTGCGCGATCCTGTTGTCGAGACGCGCATCTATGCACTGATCGCGCTGGCCGAGCTGCGCGACCGCAGCTCCGTCCCCGCGGTGATCGCCGCGACCAGAGACGAAGACAAGGACGTACGCAAGACGGCGATCTACGCTCTCGGCGACATTGGCGACCCGCGCGCCGTGCCGATCCTCGAGGAGGCGCTCAACGATCAGGTTGCCGACATCCGCTTCAACGCGGCGATGGCGCTATCACGCTTCGGTGATCAGAAGGCGGAACCGGTACTCCGGGCGATGGTCGATCGCGCGACGCTCGATCGCGTTCCGGGAATGCGTCCCGATCAGAAGGAAGACGCGATGGTGGCGGCGATTCCGGCGTACGCGAAGTTGGCGGGGAAAAGCGCCGCCGCCGAGCTCGTGCCACTCGCGAACAGCGATCCAAGCATGCGCGTACGCGCCGCCGCCAAAGACGCCCTGAAATAGGGGTCAGGCCTTTGGTTCTTGGTTTTTTCTACGTGTCGTAGAAAACACGGGTGACCGAGGTAGCCTCGGCAGCATGTCAAGACCACTTCGACTCGAATATCCAGGCGCTCTTTTTCACGTCCATCATCGCGGAAACGAGAAACGATGCATCTTCTTTGACGATGACGATCGCCGCCATTTTCTGGAGTTACTCGGCGAGACGGTGCGCAGATTCGGCTGGATCGTCACGACTTACGCACTGATGCCGAATCACTATCACGGCGTTGTCGAGCTTACGGACACGACGCTGTCGCGAGGCATGCAGTGGTTCAACGGCGCGTACACGCAATGGGTGAACGACCGTCATGATCGGGTCGGTCACCTATATCAAGGTCGCTTCAAGGCGTCGCTCATCGAAAAGGAGAGCTACTTCCTCGAAGTGCAGCGGTACGTTGTCTTGAATCCTGTTCGAGCGAAGATCGTCACGCATCCGCAGGATTACGAATGGACGAGCTACCGCGCGACGGTGGGGTTGTGCGAGTCACCTCGCTGGCTCGCTGCCGATGATGTTCTCAGTCAATTCGGACCGGCACGCACTCTTGCGCGAGCTCGCTATGTGCGCTTCGTAGATGAAGGAACCAAATCGTGCCGCAGACCGTGGGATGACCTGATCGGCAACATGTATCTGGGTCGTGAATCGTGGATCAATGAAGTCAAGGAGCGGCTCCAACTCAAACCGCGACAAAACGAGCATCCCAGAGCGCAGCGCGAACTCGCCTGTCCCAACATGGCGAAAATTCTATCGGCTGTCGCACTCGCGACATCTGAAGATGAGGATCGCATTCGGCGCGGCCGAGGCGGCATTTCAAGAATGGTCGCGGCGTGGCTCGGACGCTATCACGGCCTCTTAACGAACATCGAGATCGCTGCCGCCTTGCGTTTGAACAGCGATGGACATGTCACAAACCTCGTTAAGCAATGCGACCGTGACCTGACAGCGAATCCCGCGCTGCAAAACTATGTTGACCGCAGCCTTGCTACGCTGTGTAGAAAAAACCAAGAACCAAAGGCCTGACCCCTAATGCCGGGTTGACAGACGAACGCGTCGCCCGCCTGCAGCCGCTTTTCGGATGCCAGCTCGAACTCGCCTGACTCGACGAAGTTCATCGCGAAGTGATCGCACGCATCTTCTTCGACCGAGCGCGGCACGAACTCTTCGTCGTGCGCGACGCGGCGATCCTCAGCGCGCATGAGCTCTTCGAGTGTAGCCGAACGAAACCGCGGATGAGCGTGTTCTCTTGATCAATGACCGAGAGGCGCGAGCGAATCCTGGTCGTTTTGTCGTTTCTGGCGATCCACATCGTCTGGGGATCGACCTATCTGGCGATCCGCTACGCGGTCGAGACGATCCCGCCTCTGCTGACCGCGGGTCTGCGGCATGTGATCGGCGGCGCCGCGCTGCTCGCATGGTGCTGGTCGCGAGGCTATCGGCCGACTCTCACGCAGTGGCGTGCCAGTCTCGTCCTCAGCGTGATGTTCTTTCTCATCGGCCACGGGACGCTGCATTGGGCGGAAGTGATCGCTCCTTCGGGTGTTGCGGCCCTGCTCATCTCGGCGGAGCCCGTCTGGGTGGCGGCGATGATGGCCATCGCCGGATATCGTTCGAAACTCTCCGCGGCCGGCATCGCCGGTCTCGTCATCGGCATCTTCGCGGTGGCGATCCTCGTCGATCGTCCGTCCTCCATCGGCAGCGCTCTCTTCATCGGATCGATCACCGTCGTCCTCGGCGCCCTATCCTGGTCGCTGGGGATGGTCTATGCGCGGTCGGCGCCGCTGCATCCGGTGGCCATCATGTCCGCATCGATGACGCTCGTCTGCGGCGGCGTGCTCCTCGTGCTCGCCTCAATGCTGACGGGCAGTCTTGCTCATTTCCGCGTCGCTTCGGTCACGCCCCGGTCTGCGTTGGCGCTGATTTACCTGACGGTCTTCGGGGCGGTGACGTTCGCGGCGTATTCGTGGCTGCTCACGCGCACATCGCCAGTTCTCGTGGCGACGCACACGTACACGAATCCTCTCATCGCCGTGATGCTCGGCGCGCTTGTGGCGGGAGAGCGTGTCACGCCGCGCATCGTCATCGCCGCGGCCGCCGTCGTGATGGCGATCCTCCTCGTGCGACGCGATACGCGCGACGAAGAGCCGCAAGAAAGCGCAGGTGAGGAGCCTGCGCTCGCGCGATAGAGCGTTCAGCGCACGATCAGTCGAAGGCCGTCGATGTAGGCGTCGCCGATGCCGTGCAGAGCGCCGACGATCCAGAGATTTCCCGATCGACGGAAGAGAACGGAGAAGAACAGGCCAATGGCGAAGATTCCGATGAACATAGGAAGCGGTGTCCGGCCCGCGAAGTGGTAGAAGTGCAGCGGCCCGAACGTGAAGAGCGTATTGGCAATCAGGATTCCGGCGACCGGTCCCAGGCGGCCCACGAGCGCGGTTTGCAGAATGCCTCGATAGACCAGCTCTTGATAGAAGCCCCACGCGAATTGCGTCAACACCACGAGAAAGGCACGGCCCCACAGCGACTGGTCTACGGTGATGAGGGCGAGGCGATGGGCGAAAATCGTGATGAATACGACGTTCCCGAGACACACCGTTTGCAGAAAGTAAGAACGCTCGGTAGTCGTCCACTCACGCCAGCGGTACAGACCGATCTGTGAAAGCTTCAGCCGGGCCAGATATCGGACCGCAACCAATGCGAGGGCAACAAGAAAGGGCACCCGAACCCACGAAGGCGGTAGGGGGAGATGAAGCCAGGTGAGGATCCAAAACCGCGGGCCGATGACCACCTCGAGAAACAGGTAGATCAGCAACAATCGCGTGAATGCCGCGGAATCGATCGGCGGCACCGACTTGCGATCGAAGAGGAGAAAGTGTCCTCTCAAATGAGGACTGAGCCGGCCGGCTGGAAGCATGCGAAACCTGCTTCGGGTGGTTACGAGCCGGGCCAACGTATGTTGCAAGGGAAACAGTCACCTTTTTCGTTGACACTCATCACTGAATCGCGGATATTTAGCCCCGTTGTAGGCGTACTCTCACGGCCTCGATGTCTGAAGAAATCACGCCATTTCAGGTGACTCCCAAGACCCCGCTCGCGGGGAGTGCGGCGGCCGACATTCGCGAGCAGGGTGAGATTTCCAGACGCAAGTTTCCCTTCGTTCTCACGACCGCCTGGCTCGCGCTCACGGCCGCCCTCGGCGGTCTCGCCAGCATCCTCGGCCGTTTCATGTTCCCGAACGTCCTCTTCGAGCCCGTGCAGAAGTTCAAGGCCGGCTTTGTCAACGACTATGCGGTGGGCGAGGTCGACGAGCGCTGGAAAGAGAAGTTCGGCGTCTGGATCGTGCGAACGGAGCAGACGATGTATGCGCTGATCTCGGTGTGCACGCATCTGGGATGTACGCCGAACTGGCTGCCGACGCAGAACAAGTTCAAGTGTCCATGCCACGGGAGCGGCTACTACAAGACCGGAGTGAATTTCGAAGGACCGACGCCGCGACCGCTCGAGCGCGCGAAAATCTTCGTCGATCCGTCGGACGGACAGGTCGTCGTCGACAAGTCGGTGCAGTTTCACCAGGAACGTGGCGAGTGGACC
Source organism: Thermoanaerobaculia bacterium (assembly GCA_036506455.1). Lineage (GTDB taxonomy): Bacteria > Acidobacteriota > Thermoanaerobaculia > Gp7-AA8 > Gp7-AA8 > DASVHS01. The sequence goes on along the minus strand of DASXRT010000039.1, from coordinate 6,097 downwards.
AATCCGGATTCGTTTATCAAGGTGTGAAGCTCTTAGCTGTCAGCTCTTAGCTCTTAGGAGAACGTGGCCGGGAGGCGGCCTCCTAAGAGCTAAGAGCTAAGAGCTGAGAGCTAAGAGCTGAAGGGAAGACATGACGGGCTTAAAGGGACTCCAGGAAGGCATCGTCAACTCGCAGGTCTGGAAGTCGGTCTTCCGGGTCGGCATCCCCAACACCAACCGCAAGCGCGTCCTCGCGGTCCTCGGCTCACTCATCCTTCATCTCCATCCCGTCAAAGTGCGCCGCTCCGGTGTGCGCATGAGCTACACGTGGTGCATGGGCGGCACGTCGTTCTTCCTCTTCCTGGTCGAGACGGTCACAGGGCTTCTTTTGATGTTCTATTACCGCCCAACAATTGAATATGCATTTACCGATATCATGGATCTGCGCGAGCAGGCGCCGTTCGGGATCATGCGTGAGATGCACCGCTGGGGCGCGCACGCGATGGTCATCGCCGTGTGGCTGCACATGTTCCGCGTCTTCATGACGGGCTCGTACAAGCCGCCGCGCGAGTTCAACTGGAACGTCGGCGTGATCCTGCTCGTGCTCACGCTGCTCCTCTCGTTCACCGGATATCTGCTGCCGTGGGATCAGCTCGCGATCTGGGCCATCACGGTCGGATCGAGCATGGCGCGCGCTTCACCGGGAGCCGGCAACGAAGGACCGATGTCGTCGCTGATCAAACTCGGAGACATCCCGCTGATCCACGCCGGCGATGACGCGCGATTCGCGCTCATCGGCGGAAGGTCGATCGGCGCGGCGACGCTGCTGCGCTTCTACGTGCTGCACTGCGTCGTGATTCCGCTCGCGGCGGGATTCCTGATGGCGATTCATTTCTGGCGCGTGAGGAAGGATGGAGGGATCTCGGGGCCGCTATGACGTTCCTGAAGGACTTCGTCAACGTTCTCTCCGCGGCGTCGATCTCGTTTCTCCTCCTGTCTTCGGTCTTCGGCTTCATCGTCTACTTCAATCTGATGGATGGGCGGATCCGGTCGAAGGCCGGATCCGCATTCGTCGGTTTCGGCATCGCGCTCGTCGTGGTCGGAATCTTCATCCGGCCGCTGCTCTACCTCGCCGTCGCCTACTTCATCCTGATGTTCGTCCTGGCGAACCTCGGCGGCCGTCTGTGGGATCGCAAAGTCGGGATGTGGTTGTTGATTCTTGCCATCGGCGGTTTCTTCATCTCGTTCATCGATCCGAATTTCTATCTGATCGCAGCGAAGCCCGACAACGTGCCGATCGGCGCGATGATCTTCCTGCTCGGCATCTTCACCTGGATCGCGCTGCGGAAGGCGTATCTGAACGACAGGCAGATCGCCGTCGGCGGTATCCCCTGGGAGAAGACCGAGACGAACGAGAAGCTCTTCGTCTGGCCCGACCTCGTCTACACCGAGATGATGTGCATGATCTTCCTGACGGTCATCATGATCGTCTGGTCGGTCGCTCTGCGCGCGCCGCTGGAAGAGGCGGCCAATCCGACATCATCTCCGAATCCCGCCAAGGCGCCGTGGTACTTCCTCGGCCTGCAGGAGATGCTCGTCTACTTCGATCCCTGGCTCGCCGGCGTTGTTTTGCCGACGCTGATCATCGTCGGCCTGATGGCGATCCCGTACATCGACACGAATCCGAAGGGCGCGGGCTACTACACCTTCATCGAGCGCAAGTGGGAGCTGGGGATCTTCCTCTACGGTTTCCTCGTGCTCTGGTCGTTCCTGATCATCACGGGCACGTTCCTGCGCGGACCGAACTGGAACTTCTTCGGACCGTATGAGTATTGGGATCCGAACAAGCTCGTTCCGCTCGTCAACGTCGATCTATCCGAGCTGGTGTGGGTGAAGTTCTTCTCGATGCCGTTGCCGAAGCTGTGGGTCATCCGCGAGCTGCCGGGCATGCTCCTCGTCCTCGGGTATCTAGGCCTGCCGCCGGCTCTGGCGCGCGGTCCGTTCCGCCGCTTCTATCTGAAGATGGGCGCGCCGCGGTACTACGTCGGAACGTTTCTCTTTCTGATCATGCTGGCGCTGCCGATCAAGATGGTTTTGCGCTGGCTGTTCAATTTGAAGTACATCCTGCATATTCAGGAGATTTTCTTCAACATCTGACGCATGAAGCCGCAGGAACCGATTCCCCACAACTACGCGATGTCGCGCCTCAACGCGATCTTCGCGTTCTCGGCGATTCTGCTCCTGCTGACGACGGGACTGACCGTCTTCTACGACTATGTCCGCGGATGGAAGTGGTTCCAGGTCGAGTTCATGCGGCTGCAGGCCGACCGCATTCATCAGGAGCTGAACGCGGCCAATGACGCGGCCATGCGGCAGAAGCTCGCGGACCTCGACCGGCGCATGCGCGCCGCGCAGATCGACATCGCCCGCCATCGCGATGAATACGTAGCGGCGCAGAAAGATCTCGATGCGTGGGAAGGGAAGCACTATGCGGCCGACCAGGACTTTCGCTTCGCCAAAGCGAATATCGACGCCCAGCGCTACATCACGGAGACATCGGTCGTCGAGAAGCGAGCCGACGCGAAGCAACAGATCGCCGAATACGCGCGCCAGCAGAAGCATCTCGATGAGCTCAATCTCCGTCTGCAGCAGGCGACGCGCGATCGTGATGCCGCCAAGGCGCGCCTCGACGTCTTTCTGCGCCGCGTCACCGACGTCGAGAATCAGAAGAAAGAGATGACGGCGACGATCGATCTGCTGAACAAGCAGCTCGGCAACGTCACGGCCAATCAGCGCACGTTGATCCTCAACGCGCCCATGCTCGACTTCATCAATCCTACTTTCAAGATCGATCAAGTCGTCCTCGGCGACCTCTTCATCGACATGAACTACATGTCCGTGCCGCGCGTCGATCGCTGCCAGACTTGCCATCGCGCGATCGATCTCCCGGGCTTCGAATCGAAGAAGGAAGCGGCGCGCCTCGAGGCCGAGCTCAGCCAGAAGCTCGACAAGAGTCAGATCCCTCCGGCCAAGCGGGAGGAGACCGAGCAGCGCGTCGCGCAACTGCAGCGCATCCAGAATGCGTCGCAGGACATCCTCAATCCCTTCCGCACGCATCCGAAGCTCGACCTCTTCGTCGGCTCGGCGTCACCGCATCCGCTGCTCGAGTACGGCTGCACGGCCTGCCATCGCGGTCAGGATCGCGCCACCGAGTTCGGCCGTGCCGGTCACACGCCGGCGAGCCGCAGGATGGAGCGGCGCTGGGAGGCGGCAGCGCTGCCGTTCTTCCCCGGACCGTGGGATTACACGAAGCGCAATTGGGGCTACGTCGAGAACCCGTTCCTCGAGACGCCGATGTACCCGCGGCAGCACTACGAAGCGGGCTGCCTCAAGTGCCACTCCTCGCAAATGCAGGTCGACAACGGCGATCACATCACCAAAGCGGAGCACATGGTCGAGCTGTACGGCTGTCACGCGTGCCACAAGATCAGCACGTGGCGTTTCGCCGATCTCCAGAAGCCGGGACCCACACTGAACTCTGTCGCCGAAAAGATTACGCCGCAGTGGGCGTTCCGCTGGATCGCGAATCCGCGCGGGTTCAAGTCGACGACGCGCATGCCGGCGTTCTTCTACCAGCGCAACATGATCGGTCCATCGGTTCCTGCGGACGAGCGCGCGCAGAACATCAAGTACCAGGACGCGGAGATCCACGCGATCGTCACGTACCTCTTCTCCCATTCCACGCATCGGCAGTGGCTCGGACCGAACACCGGTAACGCTGCGCGCGGGCAAACGCTGGTCGAGAACGTCGGCTGCCTGGCCTGCCATCTCAACAGCGAGTACTTCACCGACGAGAGTGGCAAGACGCGCGTTGCGCATCGTGACGACTATCCGCTCGAGCGCAACTTCGGATTCAACCTCGCCAACATCGGTACGAAGACATATCCCGGCTGGATCTACAACTGGATCAAGAATCCGCACAACTACGATCCAAACGCGCCGATGCCGTCACTGCGCCTCACCGATGCGGAAGCGGCCGACGTGACGGCGTATCTCATGACCCTGCAGAAACCGCAGTTCATGAAGACGCCGATGCGTCCTCCCGATCCGAAGGCGGTGCACGATCTCTCGAAGTCATATCTGATCAACACGCTCACCGATCGCGACGCCGAGGCGAAGCTGAAAGCGATGTCGATGGAAGAGCAGCTCGGTTATCTCGGGCAGCGATCCATCGAAAAGTACGGTTGCTACTCCTGTCATGAGATCAAAGGCTTCGAAGGGCTGAAGCCGATCGGCACGGAGCTGACCACCGAAGGATCGAAGACACTGCATCTCTTTGATTTCGGTTTCGTGCACGAATACAAGAATGAGGAAGACGGCAAGGAAGAGCGAGTCATCCACACCGTTCCGTCGTGGATCTACAACAAAGTGCGGAACCCGCGTGTCTACGACGACGAGCGCACGAAGACTTACAACGACAAACTGAAGATGCCGAACTTCGGCCTCACGCAGAACGAGGCCCAGCTCGTCACCTCCATCGTCCTCGGCATGACGAAAGAGAAAGTCGCGGCGAATCGTCTGGCCGGTGAGGACGCACGCAGCCGGCTGATGGAAGAAGGACGCAAGCTCGTGTCGCAGCGCAACTGCCGCGGGTGTCACGTCGTCGACGGCAGCGGTCGCGCCATCGCTGCGCTGATCAAGGACGCGAACTTCCTCCCGCCCGATCTCTCGCCGCAAGGGAATCGCGCGCAGTCACCCTGGCTGTTCAACTTCCTCAAGGATCCGACCGTGATGAAGATCCGTCCGTGGGTCTCGGTGCGCATGCCGACGTTCCAATTCTCGGACGACGAGGCCAACCGGCTCGTTCTGATGTTCGCAGCAGAGGGAAAGGTACCGGCATTCGATACGATGCAGCACGTCGTTCCGCCGGCGCAGAACATCGCGATCGGCCGCGAGGTGTTCTCGATGTTGCGCTGCGCGCAGTGTCACTCGACCGCGCCCGTCGGCGATCCGGCGAATCCACCGATGCCGAACACGGCCGACAGCACATCGCTCGCGCCGAATCTGACGTTGGCAAAGGTTCGACTGCGGCACGATTGGATCGCCGACTGGATTCGCCGCCCTGATGAGATGATTCCGGGCACGCGTATGCCGACGAACTTCCCGCGTGAGGCTGCCACGGGTACATTCCAGTCGCCGCTCGGGAATGCCATCGACACGCCGCAGTTCGCGCAGTACAAGACGACGTTGATGAAGTACTTCAAGAACGAGGATGATCTGCGCCGGACCATGAAAGACGCCGTCGCGCTGACGGATTACTTGCGCGATTACATCTGGAGCATCGGCATTCCCGGCATGCGCCCGCCGCAACCGCTCAACGCGCCGCCGCTGATGACCGTGCCGCAACAACCGACTACGCCACCGCCCACGCCGATCCAGACGGGGGAACTGCGGATGAAATAAGGGATGAGGGATGAGGGATGATTCGACATTCATCCCTCATCCCTCTTCCCTCGAATGGAGATTAGAACGAATGAAGAAGTTTCTAGCACTCATGTATGCAACAACCCTTCTCCTGGCCCTCGCCTGCGGTGGTGGAAAGGAAACGACGTCGAAGGAAGAAGAAGGCGAGGACGATCAGGCCGCACAGCCGACGTCGACGGCCGTGGCATCGACCGCAGCGACAACAGCGGCACCCGCTGCGGCAGCCGCCGACGCGGCAACGATCACCGGCGTGGCGAAGCTCGAAGGCGCGCCGCCGAAGATGCCGGCGATTCAGATGAGCGCCGATCCCTATTGTCAGTCGCAGCATCCGACGGCGGCGACGGATGAAGAAGTCGTCACCGGTCCCGGCGGCGAGCTCGCCAATGTCATCGTCTACGTGAAGAACGCGCCGAGTGCGGCGCCATCGTCGACTCCGCTGACACTCGACCAGCATGGCTGCCAGTACCACCCGCACGTTTCGGTGATCGAAGTCGGACAGCCGCTGCAGATCAAGAACAGCGATGCCACGCTGCACAACATCCACGCGCTGCCCAACGTGAACTCGCAGTTCAACGAGGGTCAGCCGGTGCAGGGGATGGTCTCGACGAAGAAGTTCGACAAACCCGAGATCGTG